>JBBRDP010000050.1:0-18568 GCA_038203795.1 Gemmatimonadales bacterium | reverse complement strand
ACGGGCGCCGTCACCCGGAGGCGTTCGTCGCGGCGGTCCTGATAGATGGGCTGACCAGCGCGCACTGCGTCACCGACCTGCACCATGAGCCGAGGACGAACCCCTCGGGCGTCGGGTGGGAGCAAGCCAACCTTCGAGACATCACGCGCGGCGTGAATCACCTGCGATGGAACGCCGGTGATCGGAACGTCGAGCCCTCGGGAAACCGTGTGGGCAGACATGAACTGGCGGGTTTGGAACGGGGGAGTGTCGGCAACTGTTACCGAGGCCAACCTATCCTAATGTAGCGCCTGCCGCACCTCCCCCGAACAGCGCCGCCTAATTGACGCAACTCCCGCACCTGCCCCGAACCGGCGCGCCCCGAGACGCGCCGGCCTTGCAACGCCGACGCGCTTAGTTCACAACGGTGAACGACGCCTTCGCCTTGGTGCGGTCCCACAGCACGGCGAACTCTCCACCCGCGCCGGCGGGCTTGATCGTGATCTCCATCTTTTCGACAACAGCCGGCGTCTGCTCCACGGTGAGCGGGATGCGCACCAGGTCCTGCTTCTGGTCGTACGCGGTGCCCCACTGGCCGGTCTGCTTGTTGATGATCAGCTGCCACTTGCCGCCCTGATCGAGCAACGTGAAGATCGTGTACGTGCCGGCCGGTACGGTGGCGGCGCCGAATTTCAGCGTCTTCGACGTGGTGAAGTGGGTGGCCTGATTGGCGCCCGTGCGCCACACGTTGCCCCACTTCTCGAGGCCACCGAAGATCTCGCGGCCGCGCTTGGAGGGACGGCCGTAGTCCACCGTGAGCGCAGCACCCGCGATCGTGGTCTGTACGGAATCGCGCGGGGACGCCGCAGGCTGCTGGGCCTGCACTGAGGTCGCGGACAGCGCAACCACGGCGAACACGGCGACGGCCGTGGCCGAACGGAGAGCAAATCGAGGAGCGGACATGGATGTCAGTGATGTCTGGGTGAGTTGGATTGCAGCCACGTCCGACTGACGGACGCCAGGCTGAAAATAGTAGAACCCCGGGAACGCCGACTTGGTTCGCTGGGTCATTCGACCCGGATGCGGCAGAAACGATCGGGATCCGCCGCCGTAGGGTGAGTCGGGCGAATCCCGACATCAAACCTTCGGGCCATCCATGATGTCCGAAGGAAGTGTCCCTTCGACACATATCGCTCCGCGACCCGCTTCCACCGCCGCTCCGTTGCCGCCTATGCGTCATATCACGCTCGCCCTGCGCATGCTCCGAAAAACGCCGTTTGTCACGGCGATCGCGATCGCTTCGTTGGCGCTCGGGATCGGAGCCAATGCGGCCATCTTCTCACTCTTCGACCAGATGCTGCTGCGACCGTTGCCGGTGACCTCGCCCGCCGAACTCGTGAATCTGAGCGCACCCGGGCCGAAGCCGGGGTCCACGTCGTGCAATCAGGCCGGCGAGTGCGACGTCGTCTTCAGCTATCCGATGTACCGCGATCTCGAACGCGCGCAAACGGTGTTTACGGGATTGGCGGCACACGTCGCGTTCGGCGCGAACCTCAGCGTGCGGAACGAACCGATGACGGGCTCGGGAATGTTTGTATCGGGCTCGTATTTCAATGTGCTCGCGTTACAGCCGGCGCTCGGTCGATTGATCGCGCCGGGTGATGATGAAGTCATCGGCGCCAACTTTGTTGCGGTCATCAGCCACGCGTTGTGGCAGGAACGATTCGGTGGTTCGCCGTCGGTGATTGGTGAGAACATGGTGATCAACGGAAAGTCCTTCGCTATCATCGGCGTTGCGCCACGCGGATTCGGAGGCACGACTATTGGTACGCTGCCGCAGGTCTACGTCCCGATCAGCATGCGCACCGAACTGTTTGCGTGGTTCACCGGATTTGAGAACCGGCGCAGCTACTGGGTGTACGTGTTTGGTCGTCGCAAGGCCGGCGTCTCCCTCGCGCAGGCAACGACGGCGATAAATACGCTCTACACGCCTCTCCTGACGGACGTGGAGGCGCCACTGCAGGTGGGCATGAGCGACGTCACCATGCAGCTGTTCAAGGCCAGGCAGCTGTCACTTGACCCCGGTCAGCGCGGACAGAGCAGCATTCATCTCGAGGCCAAAACTCCCCTGCTGATGTTGTTTGCGATCACCGGTGTGGTGCTGCTCATTGCCTGTGCCAACATTGCGAATCTGCTGCTGGCGCGGGGGGCGAGTCGGGCCACCGAAATGGGCGTGCGGCTCGCGCTGGGAGCCAACCGCCGACAGTTGCTCACGCAACTCCTCACGGAAGCTGTGGTGCTCGCGCTACTCGGCGGTGTGGCCAGTCTGCTGGTTGCGCACTGGACGCTCTCGCTGATCGCGTCGTTGTTGCCACCGGAGGCCGTGTCGTCGCTGCAGTTCACGCTGCAACCCTCGGTGATCGTGTTCGCGGGCGTGGTGGCGATCGCGACCGGTCTCGTGTTCGGTCTGTTTCCGGCGCTTCACAGCACGCGTGCTGACCTCATCAGCGCGATTCGCGCCGGCGCCAGTCAGATGACCGGCGGCCGCGCTGCTTCGCGCTTTCGCACCGCGCTCGTGACCGTGCAAGTCGCACTCTCGATGGCACTGCTCGTGTCGGCCGGACTGTTTCTCAAGAGCCTCGTCAACGTGAGCCGTGTGGAGTTGGGCGCGGACATCGACAACGTCGTGACCTTTGCCATCTCACCGTCACGCAACGGCTATGACAGCACGCGTTCCGCGATCTTTCTCACGCGTGTGGAAGAAGAACTGCTGAATATTCCCGGCGTCACCGCGGTGACCACGGCGTCGGTGCCGCTGCTCGCCGGCAGCAACTGGGGCACCGATGTGCGCGTGCAGGGATTTCAGTCGGGCCCGGACATCGATTCCAACTCGCGCCTCAATCAGGTCGGCGCCGGCTATCTCACCACACTTGGCATGTCGCTGCTGGCGGGCCGTGAGTTCACCACATCAGACGGCGCGAACGACACCCGCGTGGCGCTCGTGAACGAGGCATTCGCGAAAAAGTTCGGTCTGGGAACGGACGTGGTTGGCAAGTACCTGGGGCGCAACGGCGAAAGCGGTGATTCGCTGAACATCCTCATTGTCGGTTTGATGAAGGACGCCAAGTATGCCGACGTGAAGGATGACGTGCCGCCATTGTTCTTCACGCCGTGGCGGCAGGATCAGCGAACGGGCAATCTGAGCTATTACGTGCGCACCTCGTTGCCGCCGGCACAGTTGCTGGCCTCGATTCCCGCCATGCTCAAGCAGATGGATCCGACGCTTCCTCTGGAAGATCTCAAGACGATGCCGCAGCAAGTGCGCGAGAATATTTTCCTCGATCGCATGATCAGCATTCTCTCAGTGGCGTTCGCGCTGCTGGCCACGTTGCTGGCGGGCGTGGGCTTGTACGGCGTGCTGGCATACACCGTCGCCCAGCGCACCCGGGAGATCGGTGTGCGCATGGCCCTGGGCGCAGACGGCGCGCGCGTGCGCACAATGATCTTGCGCCAGGTGGCCGTGATGACGGCGATCGGCGGAGCGGTGGGTGTGGCCGCGGCGCTCGGACTCGGTCGCGCGGCGCAGTCGCTGCTCTTCGGACTCGAAGGACACGACCCGCTCGTGTTCGCCTCGGCGGTTGCACTGCTCGCCGCGATCGCGCTCACGGCCGGATACCTGCCGGCACGCCGTGCGGCGGCGATCGATCCCATGCAGGCGCTCCGGTACGATTGATGGATATTGTTCGCACGCCCCGGAAATCACGTCGCCGCCCGATCATGATTGCCGTCGGCATTGGACTCGTTGTTGTCGCGACGGTACTGCTCAACGGCCTGTCTCCCGCCGCGCCAACGGTGGAACGTGCCGCCGCGCTCATTGACTCCGTGCGCCGCGGCGATGTGGTGCGCGAAGTGCGCGGACCGGGCACGCTGGTGCCTGAACAGATTCGCTGGATCACCGCGCAGGCCTCCGCGCGCGTGGAACGCGTGATGTCTGAGTCGGGACGCGAGGTCGCAGCCGATGACGTGCTGCTCGAGTTGTCCAACCCCGATCTGCAAATTCAGACCATGCAGGCGGAGCAGCAGGTACGTCAGGCGCAGATTGATTTGCTGAACTTGCGCACCAACCTGCGCAGCGCGCTGCTCACGCAGGAAGGCACGGTGGCGACAACGCGCACGCAGTTTGTGAACGCGTCACAGGAGGGCGCGGCCGCCGACTCGCTGGTGAAGTCGCGATTGATCTCCGGTTTCGAAGCGCGCAACAAGCAGGCGCAAGCGCAGGAGTTCACCACCCGTCTGCGCATCGAAGAAGAACGGTTGCAGCTCATGCGTCAGGCGATCGACTCGCAGATCGCCGTGCAAGCATCGCAGGTGGTACAACTCGAAGCCATCGCCGCCAATCAGCGCGCACGCTTGCGCTCGTTGCAGGTGCGTGCACCGGAGACCGGTGTGCTGCAGGATCTCACGCTGCAACTCGGGCAGTGGGTGCCTGAGGGCACGACGCTGGCCAAGGTGGTGCAGCCGGGCAAGCTCAAGGCCGTGTTGCGCGTGCCCGAGTCGCAGGCGAAGGACGTCACCATCGGACTGTCGGCCACGATCGACACCCGCAACGGCATCGTGAAAGGCCGTGTGGTGCGCAAGGATCCGGCCGCGCAGAGTGGCAGCGTGACCATCGATGTCGCTCTAGACGGTCCGCTTCCCGCCGGCGCTGTCCCCGATCTCAGTGTGGACGGCACGATACAGATCGAACGACTTGAAAATGTGATCTACAGTGGGCGTCCCGCGATGAGCGGCGGCACCGGACTCGTGAGCCTGTTCAAAGTGGCGCCGAACGGCGACGAAGCGATTCGTGTCCCGGTGGAGCTCGGTCGCAACTCGGTGAACACGATTGAAATCATCAGGGGACTCGCCCCCGGTGATCGCATCATTCTGTCAGATATGTCGGCGTTTTCCACCGTCGATCGCGTGCGGATTCGCTAGTCAGCACTCCGTTCCCCGTCATCGCACCACGGCATTGCCCGGTGCGTGCCACCTCCGTTCTCACGACTCACCGTGGAGTACTCGCCTGATGTCCGCACACAGCACGCCGCTCATTCACATGAAGGGCATTCGCAAGGTGTTTCACACCGACGAAGTGGAAACGCATGCGCTGTCCGATGTGCATTTTGATATTCAGCGCGGCGAGTACGTCGCGATCTCCGGTCCGTCGGGATGCGGCAAGACCACTCTGCTTTCCATCCTGGGATTGCTCGACGCGCCCAGCAGCGGTGAGTACTTCATCGACGGCCAGCCCGTGGCACAGCTGGCGCCGGCTGATCGCGCCCGCGTGCGCAATCAGCAGATCGGGTTCATTTTTCAGGCCTTCAATCTCATCGGTGATCTCACCGTGTTCGAGAATGTGGAGTTGCCGCTCACCTATCGAGATATGGCCGCCAGTGAACGGCGCGAGCGCGTGCAGGCGGCGCTGGAGCGCGTGGGCATGACGCACCGCGCCAAACATTTTCCGGCGCAACTCTCCGGCGGTCAGCAGCAGCGCGTGGCCGTGGCGCGTGCCGTAGCCGGTGACCCGGCCATTCTGCTCGCCGACGAGCCCACCGGAAATCTTGATTCCAAGAATGGTGAAGCCGTCATGGAACTGCTGCAGGAGTTGCACCAGAACGGCGCCACCATTTGCATGGTCACGCACGACGCGCGGTACGCGCAGCACGCCGATCGTGAGGTGCACCTGTTCGACGGGCGCGTAGCCGATGCGCCGAGTGTGGCGCTGGCCTCGGCGTAAAGAATGGTTGCCGACTGCGGAGTCAGGGACCGAGCAGCGCGGCCGGCACCACACCCACTCCATCTTCTCCGCGCGCTCAGTTTCACTTCGATAGCGACAACTCGTTGATCATCGCGCTTTTCGATCAGGTCGATTCTGCGTCCTCCGTCTCGCGTGCGAAGGTGTCGAAGAGTCGCGCCGAGAGTGCGGGATCCGCAAGGCGGTGTTTGGGTGCGTCCCCGCTGGCTGCCGCCGTTCGGATTTTCTCGAAGGTGGTGCAGGTCGCCGTCGCTGCCGCAAACGCAGCGAGACAGCGCCGCAGCGTATCCGGACGACGAACGATGGCGCGGTCGACGGCTCGGCGCACCGCGTCCCAAATGGCGGGCACATGCTGCCACTCATCGATCACCATCGGGCGGCATGAGCCAAGCACGATCTCCGAATCTGCCTCGGCGATGCAAACCTCTCTGACCGTATCATACTGAACCTCGTGACAGGAAGCACTATCCGGCCATACTCTGCGAACATCGATTCGGCGCGGGTAGAAAACCCTGGATTTCACTTCACGACCCCGCCCCGCACGGTACATTCCGCCGATGCCCCAACCCTCCCGCTTCCGCCGTACGCTCATCCAGGTGATGAGCGTGCAGGTGCTCGCCCTGCTGCTGCTCTGGGCGCTGCAAGCCCGCTACGCCAGCTGACCCCGTATGCACTGGATCAACTGGGTCATCCTCGTTTCCTACATCGTCTATGTAGTGTGGGACGGGCTGCGGCGCACGAAGGGCACGGTCAATATCGAAGGCTATTTCCTCGCCAATCGCAACCTGCCGTGGTGGGCGGTGGGACTGTCGGTGATGGCGACGCAGCT
The DNA here is from genome assembly GCA_038203795.1 of Gemmatimonadales bacterium. GTDB lineage: Bacteria > Gemmatimonadota > Gemmatimonadetes > Gemmatimonadales > Gemmatimonadaceae > JAABRT01. The sequence continues at coordinate 11,966 of JBBRDP010000050.1, read as the reverse complement.
CTCGGCGGTCACGCTTATTGGCACCACCGGCCAGGGTGCCACCGACGGCCTGCGATTTGTGCAGTTCTATTTTGGGCTGCCGCTGGCGATGGTGATTCTGGGCGTCACGCTCGTGCCGTTTCTGCATGGCGCGAAAGTGTACACCGCCTACGAGTATCTCGAACGCCGCTTTGACGCAAAAACACGCTCGCTCACCAGCTTTCTGTTTCTGATGTCGCGCGGTATGTCGGCGGGCACGATCATTGCCGCGCCGGCCGTGGTGTTCTCGGCGGTGTTCGGTTGGGATCTCACGTGGTCGGTCGCACTCATTGGCGTGCCCACGGTGCTCTACACAGTGCTCGGAGGCGTGCAGGCGGTTACGTGGGCCGATGTAAAACAGATGGTGGTGATTGTCTCGGCGCTCGCCGCGATTGTGATTGTGTTGCTGCTGCGTATGCCGGTGCCCCTTGACGATGCGCTGCGTGTAGCCGGCGCGACCGGGCGGCTCGACGTGTTCGACTTCTCGTTCGATGTGACCAAGACATACACGTTCTGGAGCGGAGTGCTGGGCGGCACATTTCTTATGCTCTCATACTTTGGCACCGACCAGAGTCAGGTGCAGCGCTACCTCACCGCGCGTTCCGTTGACGAGGCGCGCAGCTCACTGCTCATGAGCGCATACTGGAAGATTCCGCTGCAGACGCTCGTGCTGCTCGTGGGCGTGTTGGTGTACCTGTTCTATCTGTTTCAGGCGCCGCCGCTGCTCTACAATCCCGCACACGAAGCGCAGGTGCGCAGCAGCGCGCCGGTGGAGTACGCGGCCATGGAGCTACGGTATGTGGCGGCAGGCGTGGAGCGAGAGGCGGCAGCGCGCAATGTAGTGTCAGCGCGCGAGGCAGGCGACGGCGCGGCGGAGACGCGTGCGCTGGACGGGTTCCGCGCGGCCGAGGCCAGCGTGACAGCTGTGCGCACCGAGGCGCTCGACAAAGCCGCGAGTGTGACCGGTCAATCGTCGCGTGATGTGAACTACATCATTCCGCGATTCGTGCTCGATCATCTACCGATCGGACTGGCGGGGATTTTTCTCGCGGCCGTGTTGGCGGCGGCGATGTCGAGCATTGCGGCCGAGCTCAACTCGCTCTCGACGGCCACGGTGGTGGACTTCTATCAGCGCTGGGTGAAACCTGACGGCAGCGATGCGCATCTGCTCACCGTGTCGAAGATCTCCACGGCGATCTGGGGCGCGTTTGCGTGCGTCGTAGCGACATATGCTGCGACGCTCGGCTCACTTATCGAAGTGGTCAATCGCTTCGGCTCGTTTTTTTATGGGTCTATCCTTGGTGTATTCCTGTTGGCCATGATGCCGAGGGCGCGCGCGTTTGGGGCGTTTGTGGGATTGATTACGGGTATGCTGGCGGTCGCAGCGGTGTCGTTCGGCGCGCCGAGTGTGAGCTTTCTCTGGCACAACGTGATTGGCGCGGTGACCGTGGTTGTGGTTGGCATGCTGCTCAGCGGCTATCGTCGCGTGCCGTGATCGCCACACCGGGCCAGCACTGCCAGCGCATTCCCCACGGGGCGCTCGCCGGTGGGGTCCGACGGCCGAGTCACCACGCGCGGGGCCGCCCCCTCGCGCGCCGGTCGCATGACCAGCGCCGACGACCCGCCGCCGTCAAGATTCAGCGCATCCCGCGCGCCGAGTGCCCGCAAGAAGTCGGCCGTCTGCTGCAGTGTCATGCCGGCGCTCACTCCGGGCCGCCGGCCATCAATCACCACCAGCAAGATACGGCGGCCCCCGGCGCTGATTCCGACAACTGTGCGTGGATTGGGGCCGCTGAAACTGGCCGATCCCGACGCCGCCGCACCGGTCGGTATCGTACTGTCCCGTACCAGTACGGGGAATCCGCCCACCGCCTCCATTGGGTGAAGCGGATCGAGCGCCCAACGCAGGCTGAGCGTATCGCCATTGGTCAATGCCCACGGCGTACCCGCAACCGCACGGCCGCGCACAAGCAGCAGGTCGTCGCCGGTGGGCAGCGCCAGGCCTGCGCTGCGCACGACGTATTGATGCGCGCCCAGCGGGGCCAGCAACCATCCCTGTCCCGGTACGGCGGTGTCGATGGGCGCACCCCAGGCCGCATCGATCACGTTCACCGCGTTCGCCTGCGGCCGGTTCCACGTCGCAACACCGAACGAGCCGTCTTTGCGGCGCATCTCACCGCGCACACTCAGGACGGAGATGAACGGTTGACCGGCACTGTCCACCCCGAAGACGGGTCGTGAGCCGGGCCCGGCAAGCAATCGCCCGCGTTCCACATGCGCCCCGGTTGGGACGCCGGCCGGCGCGAACGAAAAGAAATCTGCATTGACCGCTGCAATCGCCGAGTCGGCGGGGGCGAGACCGGCCAGCAGTGCACTGGTGGTCTGGCGGCCAACGCTTGTCTCGCCGCCTTTCACACTGCGCAGGGTGACGCATCCACCGAGATCAAGCTCGAGGACGGCGGCGGTCCAGGGAACGGCGTGGTTCACCAACTGGTGCAGTCGAACGGACGGAGAGAGCGACTCGGTGTAGATACTGTCAGCGACTGCGGTATCCAGCGGCCACGCCCAAGCCTTCGCGACGCGTTCCGGCGAACGAGGTGCCGACCCGCCGAAACTCGCACAGGCCGCGAATGACAGCCCGACGAGCGCGCCAAACGCCGGGCGTAGCATGCGCATTGGCACACATGACGCGCCTTCACCACGCCTCATTGCTCTCAGACGATTCACAGTGCAGACCTCAAAGTCCAAAAAATGGTGAGTCGACCAGCGTGATAAATTGTATGATGCTGCATGCCAGGTGATGTGGCCATACGTTTGTGGGCGAGTCTTTCGTACATCGTACACTGCACACTCCAACTCCGCATATCCATGCACACGTATTCGCGGTTCACCAGTCCCATCGGCGAGTTGCTGATCGCAGCGACGGATGATGGCGTCACGCATCTGCTGTTTGAACGCGCCGAAGGCGGCCACGAGATCGGCAGCGACTGGCGTGCCGACGATGGAACGGAGACTCCCGCCGCGACGTGGATGGCGGTTGTCCGAGCGCAATTGGCCGAATATTTCGACGGCGCGCGTCGCACGTTTGATGTGCCGCTCGCCGCGTCCGGCACACCGTTTCAACGTGACGTGTGGACCGCACTGCGTGCGATCGGTTTCGGAAGTACGATCAGCTACGGCGAACTCGCGCGTCGCATTGCGAATCCGCGAGCCGTGCGCGCGGTGGGGTTGGCGAACGGTCGCAATCCCATCAGCATCGTCGTGCCGTGCCATCGGGTGATCGGCGGGAACGGCGCACTCACGGGGTACGGTGGTGGACTCGATCGCAAGCGCTGGCTGCTCGCTCACGAAAGCTCGCGGTGAGCGCGACTGAGCGTCAGTCGGGTAACGCGTCGATCGTACTGGCAAGTTGCGAGAGACGAACGGGCTTGTCGACCACGATAATATCGGGGCGCGCCAGAAACTGCGCGTCCTCCGGCGTCACGGCGCCACCCGTCATGATTACCAGTCGCCGACGGAGGAATGGGTGCCGACGTTCGAGCGCATCGGCGAGCGCCATGCCGGTTACGTTCGGCATCATGAGATCACTGACGACCGCGTCGAAGTCCTGCACGCCTACGAGCTCCAAGGCATCGGCCCCGTCGCACGCCGTGGTGACGTGGTGACCGAGCCGCGTCAACCCGCGTTCAAGCACCAAAAGCAGGGTGGGCTCATCATCAACGACCAGAATACGCCGGGCTCGTGGTGATATCGCACCCGGCGGGCGTTCGTGATGCGTTGCCGCCGCGTGCGCGGCCAGCGGCGCGGCCGGCAGCGTGATGCGCACCACCGCTCCACCCCCCGGCGCATTCTCCCACGTCAACGTGCCACCGTGCGCCGTCACCAGCCCCTGCGTGACGAATAGTCCAAGCCCCGTGCCGCCCATCTGCGCCCGTGTGGTCACATACGGCTCACCGAGCCGTGGCAACACATCGGCAGGAAAACCGGGGCCGTTGTCGCGAATCGTGATTTCCGCATGGCCGCGCCCATCCGTGCGCGTGGAAATGTAGACGCGTCCGTGAGCGCTAACGGATGTCTGCGCGAGCGTCTGGACCGCGTTCACGAGCGGATTCACAATCAGCTGCACGAGCTTGCCCTCGTCGCCCAGCACGAGCGGCGCTTCACCGAGCTCCGTCACGACCGTTCCCTCGTGCCGCAGTTGCGGTGATGCGATACGCAAGGCCGCCTGAACCACGTCACGCAGGTCGACCGGCGCAAAGACTTCGTTCACGATGCCATAGCGTCGCAGACTCTCCACGACCCGGCGAATGCGATCCGCGCCTTCGAGCGCCTGTGCCACCGCCAGCGAGCCTGCCGCGTGGTCTCGGGTGTACGTTCGCAGCTCTTCGAGATTGAAGAGCAGATACTGCAAGGGATTGTTGATCTCGTGGCCGACGCCTGCCGCCAACCGACCGAGCGCCGCGAGCCGCTGCTGCTCCACCAGCGAGACCCGGGCCTCGTCGCGCTCCGAGGTTCGTTCGTCTACTTCGGTGGACAATTGTTTGGTGAGCAGATTGAGTTGCCGCGTATCGTCACCGAGACGCTGCAACAGCTGGACGGTGAGCGGCAGCACGAGAAACACATAGCCGGGGCTGGCGAGGTACATGAACTCAATCACACCCGATGCCACGAGCGCTTCCTCAACAAGGCACACCAGGTAGATCGCGAAGCCAAGCACGATGCCGGCTGCTCCGGCTTCACCGCGCCGCATGCGGCGAATGTGCTGCGCCATGCTCGCGCCGAGCACACATACCACCATCAGCGCAACAAGGTTGCCACTCGCACTGAGGGGATGGACGCGCTCGCTGATGCCCAGCCACGGGATGACCAGCGAAATGATCTCCGTGCGATCCACAAGCAGGTCAGCGAGAAGTCCTGGCGTTGCCGTGGCAAGAGGAACAACGGCAAGGACCCGCGCCCAGACCGGAATCGAGCGCAGGGTATTGGTACGGTCGCTGAAGGTGAACCAGACCCACATGGCGGCGTGTAAGGCAGCCACGACCAGATTGGCCTGCACGAGGGTACCGCGGAGCGCCATGTTCTGGGTCGCGAGATAGAACCAGACATCGAGCGTGCTATACAGCCCCGCCGTCAGAGCGAGGCCGCCCATCAGGCGCGCGCGCTCCCAGCCCGGAGCGCGCGCGACGAACAGCATCACGCCGGCACTGGCCGCCTGCAAGGCGACGGCGACCAACGCTACGGCAGCATGAGGATTCACGTGGGTACAGCGAGAAAGACCATCACTCAAATATCGCGGTGGTCGGGTCGGACAGCGAGGCGCCGCAGGCGCGCGTAACCTTGGTGAGTCTCGGCTGCACCACCGTTATTTTCCAGCCGCGCGGCCAGCGATAGCTTGCACAGTTCGTTCTGATCCCCCTCCGCCCCACCTTCATGCGACGTTTCCTGAGTCTTTCCACACTCGGCGCTACCCTCGCGCTGGCAAGCCTGGCGCAGCCTGTACACGCGCAGTCTGTCGACTCTGCCACGATGGCTGGCATGCGCTGGCGCAACGTCGGTCCCGGCAACTTCATGGGCCGACTGTCTGACGTGGTCGGTATTCCCGGCCCCTCCAAGACGATTTTCATCGCAGCCGCCGCCGGTGGCATCTGGAAAAGCCAGAACAACGGCATGACGTGGCGCCCCACGTTTGACGACAAGAACGTGATTTCGATGGGTGTGCTCGCCATCGCGCCCTCCGACACGCAACAGGTCTGGGCCGGCACGGGCGAGCCCAACTCGCGCAACTCGATCGATCCGGGCGGCGGCATCTACAAATCCACCGACGGCGGTCTCACGTGGACGCTCAAGGGACTTGAAAAAACGGAAGCGATCGGACGCATTGTGGTGCATCCCACCAATCCGAACATCCTGTACGTCGCGGCCCTCGGCGCCACCTGGCGTTCGAACCCGGAGCGCGGTTTGTACAAGTCGACCGACGGCGGTGATACGTGGACGATGTCCAAGTTCATCAGCAACAAGGCCGGCTTCGTTGATGTGGCGATGGACCCGCGCAATCCCGACGTGTTGTTTGCCGCGAGCTGGGAGCGTTTTCGTACGCCATATTCGCTCAAGAGCGGCGGGCCCGGATCAGCGCTCTGGAAAACCACGAACGGCGGCACGACCTGGACCGAAGTGAAAGGCGGCGGATTTCCGGCTGGTGTGAAAGGACGTATTGGTCTCGACATCGCGCGCAGCAATGGCGACTACATCTACGCCATGGTGGAAGCGGCCGACTCGGCGCAGGGTCTGAACTTCATCCCTGAGCGTGCCCCGAAGGACAACGGGCTCTGGCGCTCGACGGACGGCGGTGCCACATGGACGCAAACGAACAGCGCGAATGTGCGCCCATTCTACTACTCGCAGGTTCGCGTTGATCCAAAGAATCCGGATCGCGTGTATTTCTCAAGCACGCAGCTGCAGGTGTCGGACGACGGTGGCAAAACATCGCGCAACGGTGCGCAGCAGGTGCATGTCGACGATCACGGCCTTTGGATTGATCCGAACGATCCGCAGCGCTGGTTCCTCGCCAACGACGGCGGCGTAGCCATCACGTTCGATGGGGGCGGCAACTTCTGGCAGCCACAGAACTTGTCGCTGGCGCAGTTCTACGAAGTGAGTTTCGACATGGCGGTACCGTACAACATCTGCGGCGGCGCGCAGGACAACGGGACGTGGTGCGGTCCCAGCCGGCGGCGCAGCGGCTCGACCCCGCTCGCGTACTGGTTCACGATCAACGGTGGTGACGGCTTCTACGCCGCGCAGGACCCCATCGATCCGAGCATCGTCTACGGTGAATCGCAGGGCGGGAACGTGTCGCGATTGAACTTGCGCACCGGCGAACGCATGGCGTTTCAGAAGCCCGGCTGGCAGGGGCGCTACGCAGAGTGGGAAGACACGATTGCCGTCGTGCGCGGAAACCCGCTCGTTCCGGCCACGCGCAACATCACCACGCGCATTGCGGCAATTCGTGCGCAACAGGCGAAGGACTCCGTCGACCTGAGCATGCGTTACAACTGGAATTCACCGTTCTTCCTGTCGCCGCACAATCCGTCTGTGGTGTACTTCGCGGGCAACCGGCTGCTCAAGTCGAATAAGCGCGGCGAGGAGTTGCAGATCATCTCCCCCGACCTCAGCAAGCAGCTCGCGGCCAAGCTCGATACCGCGCTGCGTCTCACCGGTGGCATCACGCTCGACGCAACCGGCGCGGAAACGTATGGCACCATCGTCACCATTGCCGAAAGCCCCATCAAGCCCGGCCTGCTCATCGCCGGTACGGACGATGGCAATGTGTGGAAAACATCGAACGACGGCGCGACGTGGGAGAATCTCTCCGCCAAGCTCGCCCCAATGCTGCCGAACGGCGGCGAAGTGTACGTCACCCGTGTCGAAGCGTCGGCGCACGATACGTCTACGTTCTACGTGGCGTTCGACAATCATCGCTGGGGTGATTTCAAGCCATACCTGTTCGTGACGAACAACGGCGGTCGCAGCTTCACGTCGATCGTGAACAACCTGCCCGTCGGTGGCCCGGGCGATTTCCTGCACGTGGTTCGCGAAGATCCGCACAATCGGGATCTGTTGTTCGTGGGCACCTCAATCGCGGTGTACGCCTCAGTCGATCGAGGTGCGACATGGACGCGCTTCATGAGCGGGATGCCGAGCGTACCGGTGTATGATCTCAAGATTCATCCGCGCGATCATGAGCTGATTGCTGCAACACATGGTCGCGGCTTCTGGATTGTCGATATCACGCCACTCGAGCAGATGACGTCCAAGGTGATGGCGGCGAACGTGTATCTGTTCGAACCCAAGCCCGGATTCCAGTGGGGCGAGGCACCGACGCTCAGCGCGAGCGGTAACGGGAATGCGCAGGCATTCTTTGCCACACCGAACCCGCCGTATGGTGCGGCGATTTCCTATCGCGTGGGTGAAGGTCGTACTGGTAACGCACGCGTTCTCATCGTAGACGCACTCGGCGATACCATCGCGCGCTTGCAAGGTCCGACCCGTCCCGGTGTGCACACCGTCACGTGGTCGTACGGTGCGGCGCGCGCGGCGAGCGCCGCGTCAGCGTTGTCTCCCAGTGCGCGACGCGACAGCATTCTGCGCGCTGTCCGTGCGCCGAAGGTGCTCGATTCGCTCAAGGCTGCGACGTATGACAGCACCGCGCTGGCCACCGCACGGACACTGATCAGCGGCACTGGCGGTGGTGGCGGATTCGGCGGCGGTGGTGGCGGCGGATTCGGCGGCGGTGGTAGCGGGTTCGCAACGCCAACCTGCGAACGTCCGCTCACGCAGTGGGACACCTTCTGCGCGCGTCCCGCTGAATCGGCGGTGGCGCGCCCCGGAATTTCGACCCTGGCGGCCGGTGGCGGGCGGGGCGGTGCGGCGGTTACACCGGAAGTCCGCCGCATTTTCGAAATCATCGGTCTGTCCTTGCCGTCAGGTGGCCGAGGCTTTGGTGGGTTCGGCGGCGGCGGCGGCGGTGCCACGACGGGCGACTACGGCGTGATCCTGCAGATCGGCGATACCGTGCTCACGCAGAAGCTGCGCGTGGAGGATGTTGGGGAGTCCGGTTGGTCGTCGATGTTCAGCCCGAAAGTGCTGCGTTAGGGAACAGCGGTGCGGACCCGGAGCGCGTCGCCGACTGTACAAGCGACGCGCCCTCGGGTTACGATCCGGCGTATCGTACGCGTCCCTCCCTCCGCCACCCGCCCATGCATCGCCGTGACCTGATCCGTTCGGCCGCTGCGGCGGCCGCCCTCGCGGTCCTTCCGCGTTCGGCGTTCGCTGCTGACATCCTCTGGCAACGCGTAGCCGAGCGCGGGCCCGTGTCGTCGCATTCGAAAGAGTCGTCACTGGTGCGCGCCCTCGCTGATACCATCATCCCACGCACGGATACGGTTGGTGCGCTCGACGTGAACGTGCCCGCGTTCATCGACGTCATGGTGAATGAGCATTACACGGGACAGGATCGCGACGCCTTCAACGCCGGCTTGATCGCGATTGACGCGCTGGCTGTTCGCGTGGGCGGCGATGCGTTTGCCGCGCTCAATGCCGAACGTCGCGCGCTGGTGATGTCCGCGCTCGAACAGCCGACCAATCGCACCGATCCGGCAGCGCGCACCTACGCACGACTCAAGGGGCTGGTGGTGCACGGATACTTCACCAGCGAAGCGGTGCAGCAGCAGGTGCTGGGTGTGGACGTGATTCCCGGCACGTTCAGTGGCGATGCACCGCTACGCACACGGTCGCGCCCGGGAGGCTCCGATGACTGAACGACTGCAGACGTACGATGCGATTGTGGTGGGTTCCGGTATCAGCGGTGGCTGGGCGGTGAAAGAGCTCACCGAGCGCGGGTTGCGCACGCTCGTACTCGAAGCCGGTGGACCGATCGATCCCACCAAGGATTTTGCAGAGCACGTGCAGCCGTACGAGATGAAGTTCCGCGGTTGGGGCGACCGCGAAGCCATGGCGCGTGAACAGCCCGTGCAGCGTGAGTGTTACGCGTGTGATGAAGTCGGTCGAAAGTTTTTTGTGAACGACATCGAAAATCCGTACACCAACCCTGACGACGCACCGTTCAAGTGGTTCCGCGGCCGGCAGGTTGGCGGCCGCTCCATCATGTGGGGCCGTCAGGTGTACCGGTGGAGCGATCTCGACTTCACCGCCAACGCGCGAGACGGCCATGGCATCGACTGGCCGATTCGCTACGCCGACATTGCGCCGTGGTACTCGCATGTGGAGCGATTCATCGGCGTGACCGGTGCACCGGAAGGCCTCGCCCAACTGCCGGACGGCGAGTTTCTTCCGCCCATGGAAATGACGGTCGTAGAACGTGAAGCGCGTGAGAAGATCCTGCGCCACTTTGGCGGCGAGCGTGTGCTCACGATCGGTCGCGCAGCCATCCTCACGCAGAACCACAATGGCCGCGCTGCCTGTCATTACTGCGGACCGTGCGAACGCGGTTGTGTCACGCACTCGTATTTCAACAGCCTCGGGTCCACGTTGCCGGCCGCCGAGGCCACGGGTAAGCTCACGCTGCGTCCGCACAGCGTGGTGGCGGAGGTGCTGCTCAACAAGGACACCGGCCGCGCGCGCGGTGTGCGTGTCATCGATGCGCAAACGCGGGAAGAAATCGAGTTCAACGCGCGGATCATATTTCTCTGTGCCTCGACCATCGAAAGCGTGCGACTGTTGCTCAACTCGACGTCGTCGCAGCACCCGAACGGTCTCGCGAACAGCAGTGGCACCGTGGGACAATACGTGATGGATCATCACTACGGCTCGGGGGCATCGGGTGTGATGCCCGGCCACCTCGATAAACGCACGGTGGGCCGTCGCCCCAACGGCATTTATCTGGCGCGGTTTCGCAATGTGTCCACGCCGCACCCGGAATTTGTACGCGGCTATGGCATGCAGGGTGGCTCCGGACGCTCGGGGTGGAATCGCGGCGGGAGCCTGCCGGGCTACGGTGCACAGTTCAAGGAATCGCTGATCGATGAGTTGGGCCCGTGGACGATCAACATCGGTGGCTGGGGGGAAACACTCCCTGTCGCGGCGAATCACATTGCGCTCGACCCCACCGTGAAAGACGCGTGGGGCGTTCCGGCGGCGCGGATCAGCGTGAAGTGGGGCGACAACGAGCGCGCGATGCAAAAGGACATCATGGCGAGTGGCGTGGAAACACTTGAGGCGGCCGGTGCAATAAACGTGCGCCCCTACGGCTCGATTCAACCACCGGGCCATTGCATTCATGAAATGGGCGGCGCACGCATGGGACACAATGCGCGCGACTCGGTCCTGAACAGCTGGAATCAGGCGTGGGATGTACCGAACCTGTTCATCACCGATGGTGCCTGCATGACGAGCTCGGCGTGTCAAAATCCGTCCATCACGTACATGGCGCTGACCGCGCGCGCGGTGGCACGGGCGGTGGAGTTGCTCGACCGGAGAGAGCTCTGATGCGCACACCGATCAACAGACGAGGCGCGATCGCGGCCCTCGGTGCCGCGGCGCTGGCGGGTGCACTCGATCCGTTCACGGCGCAGGCGGCCGTCAGTGCCGTACCGGTGCGTGGCCGATTGCATCAATCGGTCGCGCGATGGTGCTTTGCGCGCACGCCGCTCACCGACTTGTGCGCGTCAGCGAAAGCCATGGGAATCGTTGGTATCGACCTGCTTGATGAAAAGGACTGGGCGGTGCCGACGGCGCATGGATTGCGCTGCGCCATCGCCAACGGGTTTGGCAGCATCACGCGAGGCTTCAACCGCCTCGACCATCACGACGAACTCGTGGCGGCGGGCAGCGCGATGATTCCCAGGGCCGCCGCTGCCGGCATCGAACGCATCGTGGTGTTCAGCGGCAATCGCGCCGGACTCAGCGACGGCGAAGGCATTGCCAACTGTGTGACCGGACTCAAGCGCCTCATGCCGCTGGCTGAGCTACACGGTGTGACACTTTGCATGGAAATGTTGAATAGCAAGGTTGATCACACGGACTACCACGCCGATCACACATTGTGGGCCGCCGAGGTGGTGGCGGGCGTGAACTCTTCACGCTTTCGACTGCTGTACGATGTGTATCACATGCAGGTGATGGAGGGTGATGTCATTGCGACGATCAAGCGTCACGCCCCCATTATTGCCCACTACCACACGGCCGGCGTTCCCGGACGCAACGAAATCGATGATATGCAGGAGCTCAACTATCGGCGCATCGCGACCGTGATCGCCGACAGCGGATTCACCGGCTTCGTGGCGCACGAATTTCTGCCGCGGCGCGATGCGATGAGCTCGTTGCTCGACGCGGTCACGGTGTGTACCGTATGAACGAGCCCATCACTTCCGACTCGCTCACCGAAGACGCACGCGATCCGGCCATGCGCTTTCGGCGCACCGCACTGCTAC
>JBBRDP010000049.1:0-18842 GCA_038203795.1 Gemmatimonadales bacterium | reverse complement strand
AGTGGCAGGACTGCAGCGTGCGCTGCGCGGTGATTTGGATGCGATCGTGATGCAGGCGCTGCGAACAGAACCGCAGCGGCGCTATGGCTCGGTGGAACAACTGGTCCTCGACCTTCGCCGCTATCTCGACGCACTGCCAGTGGAAGCGCGTCGGGATGCGTTTGGCTACCGTGTGCGCAAGTTCGTGCGACGTCATCGCGTGGAAGTGGCAGCGGCCGCACTCGTGATCGCGTCGATGGGTGCAGGTCTGGTCATGACCACGCGCCAGATGCGCCGCGCGCAACTTGAGCGAACCAAAACAGTGCAAGCCAACGAGTTTTTGGCGACGATGCTGTCGGCGGTGGATCCAAGCGAGCAGGGACGCGACGTCACCGTGGCGCAGGTACTCTCGCAAGCGGCTCGTGATGTGGGGTCCATGTCGCTGGATCCTGAGGTAGAAGCGCAGATCCGACACACGTTGGGACAAACGTATATGGAGTTGGGCTATGCGGATTCTGCTGCCGTGCACATCGAGCGGGCGGTCGTGTTGCGGCGCGAGGTATTGGGAGAGCTGCATCAGCAGACGTCCATGTCGCTGTCGTATCTGGCGGCCGTGGCCGAAGCACGCGGTGAGTTCGCGCGCGCCGAGTCGTTGGGCAACGTGGTGCTCGATATTCAGCGTCGCATTACGCCTGCCTCTCCCCGTGAGCTCGCGACGGCGCTGGAGAATGTGTCGCGCTTCATCAACCACCAAGGACGACTCGATGAATCGATGGCGTATCAACAGCAGGCCATTGCCATCCGGCGCGCGTCGCGCGATTCGGCCTCGCTGGCCGACCTGCCGGGATCGCTGAGCAATCTGTCAGTTGGATATCAATATCTAGGTGATTTCACACGCGCTGAAACACTGGCATTGGAAGCGCTGGCGACGGAGGCCAGCGTGCGCGGCCGCCGCTCGGTCATCTACGGCAATCTGTTGCGGAATGTGGCGTCAGTACAAATGAGTCTGGGAAATGAGGTTGCAGCCGACTCCGCGATCCATGAGTCGATGCGGGTGCTGCGCGACGTTGTTGGCCCGGCGCATCCTGACTACTTGCGCTCGGTGTCGATGTTGGCAACGATGCGTTCGGAACAGCGCGATTGGCCCGCCACTGAAGTGGCGGCGCGCGAAGTGGTTCGAGCCATTGGCGGCCCGATCCACGAAAGCCATCCGCAGGCAGCGGTGGCCTTGCAGCATCTGGGCTTGGCGCTCGCCGGTCAGGGGCAACCGGCGGCGGCCGACAGTGCGCTAAAGCGATCACTTGCACTGCGTCGTGCGTATTTGCCGCCGGCACATTGGGCGATCGCGTCGTCCGAGTCCGTACTCGGGTATCACTATGGTATGACCGGGCGTGCAGCGCTCGGCGAGCGCATGCTGCACGCCGCCTATGCTCGGTTGCTGGAGAGCCGAGGCGTTGATGCGGAGGTGACGAAGCTGACGGCGCAGCGTCTCGCCGAGGTGCGGGCGGTGCGGCAACGGTGAGCCGATACTCGTCGTGTTTGCGCGTGTAGGATACGCGCCAACCACCGGGCTCTACGGTTGGAATCGATCGACACGTTTCCCGCGCACGCCATGGAATGGGTTCTGCTGCAACATCTCTCGGGCTCGCGCGCGCCTCGGCTCGACGTCTTTTCCGTCACGCGACATGCCAAGCTCACGCTTGGACGAGATCCCATCGTAGAGATCCGGTTTGATGCGCGGCTGGAACCGAAGGTCGGCAGATGGCATGCGCGCCTCGTACGCTGTGACGATGCGTCATTTTGTTTTGATCTGGTGGACCTCGATTCGCTGCACGGCACGTATCTCAATGATGTGCGCGTTCAGGGGCACCGGAGACTAGTGTCCGGCGATCTCATTCAGCTCGGTCCCGATGGCCCACGCCTGCGCTTTGTGCTGCAATGAGCGGATTGTGTGCTGCGATGAGCTGATTCTGGCGTTTTGCGCGCGTGTGAAATGAATCGCTGCAAATGCGCATCACTTCACTACGCCGAGATCCGCCATGTCTGATTGTGTCCCACCGCGCGCGTTGTCCGCCGGCATGATCGTTTTCGCTATTTTTTTCAGCGCCTGCGGAGGTGGTGGCGGCGACCCCGTCGCTCCTCCGCCCCCGCCCATTTCGGTGAGCGTCACGCCATCATCGGCGAACGTGAACGCCGGCTCCACGCAGACCTTCTCGGCGAGCGTGAGCAACGCGACCAACACATCGGTCTCGTGGACGGCCACCGGCGGCCAGATCAGCGGCAGCGGCGCGAGTGTCACGTGGACTGCGCCGGTCGTTGGCGGATCATACACCGTCACCGCCACGAGCACGGCTGATAACCGCCGCTCGGCCTCGGCGACGGTGATCGTGGCGTCCGTGGCCATCAGCATCACGCCCGCCACCATCGCAGTGGACGCGGGTGCCGCACGGAGCTTCACGGCAACCGTGACAAACGCCGCCGAACCGGCCGTACGCTGGACGACGAGCGGTGGTGTCATCACGGGGACCGGGGCGACGATCTCCTGGAGCGCGCCGGCGGCGGCCGGCAGCTATACGCTCACGGCCACGAGCGTGGCCGATTCCAGCAAGACGGTGTCGGCGACGATCACGGTGCCGCCGATTGTCGTGAGCATTACTCCGGACACCGCGACGCTTGGCGCTGCGGCGTCACGCAGCTTTACGGCGAGCATCACGGGGAGTGCCGACTCCACGGTGATCTGGACCGCCACAGGCGGCACCGTGGTAAGCAACGGGCGCACGGCCATCTGGACCGCGCCGGTAAGTGGCGGTGTCTACGATGTGCGCGCAGCAAGTACGCTCAATCCGGCTGCCAGCGCGTCGGTTCGGATCACGGTGACACCGGTGACGGTGGCCATTGTGTCCAACTCCCCACAGCTCTTTCGCGGACAAGACGCCACGTTCACCGTCGTCGTAGGCGGTACGGCGGCCGCCAACCGAGCGGTGTCGTGGAGCAGCAGTTGCGGGACCGGCACCACGAACGCGAGCGGCTACGTATACGTTGCGCCGGTGATCGCCGGAACGTGCAGCATCACCGCCACGAGCGTGCTGGATCCAGGCACAAGCGCGAGCGCCAGTGTCACGGTCCGACCGGAATGGTTGGTCACCACCACAAACGACACGAACGATGGCGCGTGCACTTTTGCGCACTGCTCGCTGCGGGAAGCGCTACTCGTCGCCAATGCCTCATTGAACGCCGATGAGATTCTCCTGGGTTCGGCGACGGTCAACCGAGCGCTCAGCGGTAGCATTACGCTCACGGATTCGCTGCCCACGCTCCGCACGCCGATCAGAATCCGCGGCCCGGGTGCACCGATCCTCACGATTGATGCGGCTGCGTCGTCAGTTGCACAACGCCGTGTGTTGACGCTCACCGGCGCTGCCAACGTCACAGTTGAGGACGTCACGTTGCGCGGCGGACGGGCGGCGTCGGGCGGTGGCGTGCAGTTGGACAGCGGCGCAACGGCCCGACTCGCGCGTGTTGTTGTGACCGACAACGAAGCGTTGTCGCTGGTGGGCGGTGGTATTCTCGCGTTTGGCGGCAGCGCGCTGGAGCTCGAAGATGTTGACGTGATTGCCAATCGCGCGTTTGGCGCGTCGTTTCCCTTTGGCTCGGGCGGTGGAATTGCGGTTGCCGGTGGCAGCACGTTGCAGATGCTCCGCGGGTTGGTGCGGGACAACGTTGCGAATCGGTTTTTCGGCGGTGGAATTTTTGGCAACGGATCGGCTCTGGTACTGACCGACGTTCGGGTCGAGGGCAATGAAGCGTACGACGCCGGCGGTGGCATCGCGCTCTGGGATTCGGCGGGCACGCTCACCATGAATGGTGGCGTGATTCGGAACAACCGGATACTTGCGTCGGCGCCCGGTGGAGTGGGCGGGGGCCTCATTGCAGGCGCCAGTTCGCTGCTCACGACCGTACGCATGACATTGATCATGCAAGATGTGTTGATTGAAAATAACGCCGCCCGCACACAGGGCGGCGGCATACAACTCGTGCGCAACGTGACCGCTACGTTGGATCGGATAACCGTTCGCGGAAACTCGCTCGGTGGAATCGGTAGCTCGCCCTTTCGAGTGGGAGGCGGTATGTATGTGGGAAGTCTTGCCAATGTGATCCTTCGACAATCGACTGTCGACGGCAACACGCTCTCGGACGCGAGCGGCGCGGCTGACGGGGGTGGCGGCATCGCGGCCTTGGCGCTGGAAACGTCTGCGCTTGGCTCGCTCATGATTGACGGTTCGACCATCTCGAACAACAGCTCGTCGGCAGCGGGCGGTGGCCTGGGCGTAGGCGGTGCACAATCGGTGACCATGACCAACTCCACCGTCTCCGGCAACTCGGCGGTACGCGGCGGCGGTGTATGGACGGAACGAACCGTGGCGATGCGCAACGTCACCGTAAACGGCAATCGCGCGAGCAGTACGGCCGGCGGCATCGGAGCCGGTACCAACGGGACACTTACGCTCGGCAACACGCTGTTGGCGCGCAACGTCGTTGGCGTCATCGCGCAAAACTGCGCCAACGTTGGTACCGGTGTCATTGCTACGCTCACCCATAATCTGAGTGACGACGCGGCATGTAGCACGCTGCAGCATGCGACCGATCGTATCAATACTGCCTCGGGCACCGACACCGCGCTCGCAGACAACGGAGGACCAACGCGCACGCACCGGTTGCTGGCTGGCAGCGCGGCGATCAATGCCGGCAACACACAATCGTGCTCACTCAATGATCAGCGTGGAGTAGCTCGCGTTGGGGTCTGCGATATCGGGGCCGTGGAATATGTGCCACCGAGCACGATTCGTGCGGCGAGTGCACGGCTGTCGAGCATCGCGATCCTACCAGTGCTGCGCCGCGGAAAGGCGACGCGATTGTCGCGCAGCTGGTTCGCGGAGTCTGGCTTGGGACCGGCGGCGACGGGATCAAAACCGTAAGGCACGGTGCAGGCCGCGTGACCCCACACGGCGCCAGCGGATCGATCAACCCTGCGACACCGCCGCTGGAGACGGTAGCAACCCATCAACAAGAAACTGTGCGCGTTCGAAGACATGCATCTCGCGCGTTCGTGCGAGATCACCGCGTGTGAAATCCACGGTGTTGCGCGTGGCGGTGCAGTACCAGCGTTCAAAATGGTGCGGGACGGCCTGGTGAAACACCGTCGGCGTGAAGGCACCCACATTGACACCGGTCTGTACATCACGCGCGGACGGAAAGCGGAACATCTCGACGAGCGCGTTGCGCATGCTACGGCCAAGTATCTGCGATGCGGCATACGATACAGGAGACGAGATCTCAAACGCGTGCGCGGCAAATGGCGAGGCGGCGAGGTCGATTCCCCGTGCGCTCCGCATGCGAATCGTGAAGCTGGAGAGCGCCGTCATCACCGGTTCCAGCACCGCCCCGGTGCCCTCGAGAAAGAGCAACCGGTAGTACGCGACTTCAGCGAAGGCGGCGCGCTGTTGCTCCGAACCGTACCAGATCCCACGTTCGTGACGCGTTCCAAATCGTGAGCCATGGCGCAGCGGCGGGTATCGAAACGGGGTGGAGAGCAGGTAGTGCAGGCGCGCCCCAACCACGGTCGGCGGCTTCACGCGATCGATCAGCTCTTCGAGCAACTCCTGTTCGGCCGCCGAGCTCACCAGCTTGCGCGTGGATACCTCGTGCTGTGATTCCACCACACGCCACGCCACCAGTTGCAGCGCGCGAACCTCAGAGTCGCCCTCGCATTGCATCCAAATACTGGACGACATCCACCAACCCCTCGACGGTTCGGATTCGCTCGGCGGGTACGCCGCCAAGATGGTCATTCATGGCGTGCAGCCATGCACTCGCCTTGCTGTCGTCGCTGCCAACGAGCGCGTCGAGCGAACGAAAGAGGCGCACGAACATGAGCGCCAGCTCGCCTTCCTTGCTTTGTGGATCCACGCCGCGTCCATGTTGCAGGCGCGACACCGAGGCTTCGCTCACGCCAATCACTGCGGCCAGGTGGCGATTAGTGAGGTTCAAGCGCTCGGCGGCGGACAGCGTCGCTTGGGCGACGACGAGGGCGGGGTCCGGTTGGCTGCGGAGTACGGAGCTGGCTGGCATCTGTGAAAGATATGTGACTAATGCTTT
Organism: Gemmatimonadales bacterium; assembly: GCA_038203795.1. Taxonomy (GTDB): domain Bacteria; phylum Gemmatimonadota; class Gemmatimonadetes; order Gemmatimonadales; family Gemmatimonadaceae; genus JAABRT01. Next base: position 12,707 of record JBBRDP010000049.1, on the reverse strand, counting down.
CACATGCAAGGCTACGGTCGCGCTCCTTATCGAAGTCAAACCACTCGACATTTCCCAGTCGGCCTGTGCGATTCAGCGTGGCGTTTCGTCTCCACGCTTGAATGAAGTGTTCCATGCGAAGCGGAGCGTTGCGCACGAAAGAAGCGGTGCACATGCATCGAGGCGTGCGTGCACGGCTCCGGCCCCCGCGCTGTCGACCAGCGTTTCAAAAACAACGTCGTCGCCGTGGGCACCCGCGCCGCTCACCGCTCAATCCGGTCCGCCGCCGTTTGCGAAATCGACTGCCACTGCTCCACCAGCCGCACAAACTCGGCGCGATACGCACCCGCGTCACTGCCGAGTGCACCACGCGCCATGGTGAGCACGTCGGCGCCGGTGGTGGTGCCGTTGTATTCCGATCCACGCAGCAGCATGCCAAACGATGCGACCGATGCGGCAAACCGGAAGTCGTTGGAGGTGTGCTGATTCGCCGGTGCGAGTTGAACGGGATGCGTCATCAATCGGCTGCGTGATGCACCGGGCGTTTTGTAGCGTAACGAGACAAACAGCAGTTCGCTCCCGGCCTTGGGTGTGCGCTTCGTTGACGTGGTCACGTAGCGCAAACTGTCGGCGTCACGAACCCTGACGGTGTGTTCCACGCCAACCGGGACCACTTCATACAACGCCGTGACCGTGTGGCCCGAGCCAATGTCCCCTGCGTCCTTTTTGTCATCGGTAAAATCTTCGTTGCGCAACAATCGGTTTTCGTAGCCGATGAGGCGATATGCACGCACCGCCAACGGATTGAACTCGACTTGCAGTTTCACATCGTTCGCCACCGTGACCAACGTCGCCCCCATTTCGCGCACAAGGGTCTTGCGGGCTTCGTTGAGGTTGTCGATGTAGGCGTAGTTGCCGTGTCCGGTTTTTGCCAATTTTTCCATTTTGGCGTCCTGAATATTCCCGGTGCCAAAACCCAGCACCGTGAGGTATGTGCCCTCGCTACGCCTGGCTTCGATGAGTCGCTCCATGTCGGCATCGCTGCTTGGCCCAACATTGAAGTCGCCGTCGGTTGCCAGAATGACGCGATTGTTGCCGTCACGAAGGAAGTGCTCACGCGCTGTGCGATAGGCCAACGCGAGCCCTGCGCCCCCAGCGGTTGAGCCGCCGGCTTCGAGACGATCGATCGCCTGCATGATGACTGCCTTGTTGGAACCCGAGGTGCTGGGCAACACCAGTCCGGCGCTTCCCGCATACACCACCAATGCAATGCGGTCTTGCTCCCGCATTTGCGCCACCAGCAATCGCAATGCGTCTTTCACGAGGGGCAACTTGTCCGCGCTGCTCATGGAGCCTGAGACGTCAATCAGGAACACGAGGTTGTTGGCCGGTAGCTTCTCGACGTCTATGCGGCGCGCCTGCAGCGCAATGCGAACCAGCTGATGCTGCGTTTGCCACGGCGCTGGAGCGACTTCTGTGGTGATCGCGATGGGGTCTGTACCCCGCGGTTGATCGAGTGTGTACGGGAAGTAGTTCACCAGTTCTTCAATACGCACGGCATCAATGGGCGGCAGCCGGCCTTCGTTCAGAAAGCGGCGCATGTTGCCGTAGGACGCGCGGTCCACGTCGATGGAAAAAGTGGAACGCGCATTGCCGCTCACCGCGAGGAACGGATTGTCGTCGATGCGGTCGTATTGTTCGCGGTTGCCGATCACGCCAGCCGGGGCGCGTTCCACGGGCCACGTACCGGATGACCGCATCGGGCTGGGCGACGCGAGCGCACGTCCCGGCCCCGGCCTGGACTCCGCTCGCGCTATGTCGACCGCGTTGAGCGTCGTGGTGGCCGCTGATAACAGCACGTCGGCGCGCACCGTGTCCGCGCTCAGTTGCACGACGATCGACTGTGCCGCGTATCCCATGCGCCGCGCCTCTAGTGTCACGCGACTGCCGCGAGTGGCGTTCGCAATTGACAGGACGTACTGTCCGTTTGTGCCCGTGGTCGCACTCGCCGATCGTGCGCCGGCGACGATGGTTACCTGCGCCTGTGCGATACCGGCCCGCGATCCCGCGTCACTCACCGTACCCACAACGACGATGGTATTCTCGCGCCGACCTGTGTGCGGCAGGTTGGGCGGTGTAGTCCCGAAATCGTGAGCCGAGATGGCGAGCAGTGTGCCAAGCAGCGGCACTCCGAGGTAGTCACGAACGGTCCCGCGAGGTGTGCCAATCATGTGTACGCTCCAGTGTGAGGTTGTTGTCCACACGGGGGAGACGTCGACACACACAGAACTTGCACAACCACTTTCGTTTCTTCATGGCGAGCACAACGCCGTGATCACGTGTTCATCAGAAACACGGCGTGTGCAGCCCCTCGCTTATCGGCTGTCCCGCCGTGCCTGACGACGGCGGCCACGCGAACCCACATGCGCCTGATGCGCCGTGGCACCGGTGCGATCAAGCTTCCCTTGCTTGCGCGCGCCCCGGGCGAGCTTGCTCGCCGTACGAAGTGATGTGCGCTTGGCGGCAACGGTTGGAGCGGCGTTGCGCGCCGCTTTCGTGGACGCCTTGCGCGCCGCATTCGTGGACGCCTTGCGCGCGTTCTTTTTGGCCACGGTTTTCTTGGCCGACGACGCTCGCTTCGACGTGGCTTTTTCTTTGCGCGCCAACTCTTTTGCCGCCTTCGATTCGAGCTTGGTCAACTGTCCCTGAAAGCGTTCCAGCGCCTCAGTGAACAACAGCTGCTTGTTGACGGTGTTCTCATTGCCTGCCGCCGGTCTGGTACTCTTGGCGCGGCGCTTCCCTCGCGCTTCCCCGCGCTGCTGACGTGCCAGATCCCGGTATTTATCCTGCAGCTTGCGCGCTCGCGTGATCTTCTGCTTGAGTCGGCCGAGCGTGATGTCCTTGAGCAACGGCGCATAGCTCGTTTCAAGCAACGTCCATTCCGCCTGTGTGGCGAGCTTGCGAGCGGAAGGTTTGGTAATCGTCATGACGGAAAAACTCCAGACATGGGTCAGTAGGGAAGACTTGGTGAATGCCGCGCACCACAATTCATGGCGCACAACAAACGTAACACCACCGCCCTCCGACGTTGCGCACTGGGCGCATCGTTGTATCGCCTCGCCTTCGTCGGCGTACGCAATCTCCGCCTGCGCGTGACTGATGTTCCAAACGCAAAAATCCACGAAGCCTCATGCCAAAGGCTTCGTGGATCATTGCGCGTCCGACCGCGAATAATCAGCTCGTGATCTTCTTCTTCGCCTGCTGCTTCACCTTTTCCATGTACTTCTCGTAGAAGAACTTCTGAATGTCCATCATGTTGATCTCGCGCCCCTGAATGTACGACTGCACGATGTCCGTCGTCATGTTCAGCGGCGTGCCCGTGGTGATCAACAACGTGGCCTGCTTGCCCACTTCGAGTGAGCCCACTTTGTCGGCCACGCCCATGAACTCGGCCGCGTTGATCGTGACCGCCTTGAGGGCCTCTTCTTCGGACAGACCAAACGCCACCGCCACACCCGCTTCCCACGGCAGGCGGTTGCTGTAGAGCGCGCCCGCGCCGCCGGAGATGGCGAACTTCACGCCGGCCGCGTGCAGCCGTGCCGGTGACGAGTACGCACCGTCGTAGCCTTCGTAGTTGCGATCCGGTGCGGCCATCGTGGACGTGAGAATCACCGGCACCTTTTCAGCGACCAGGCGTTCGGCCACGTGAATCGCATCGCGTCCACCGCGGATCACGAGACGCACGCCTTCTTGCTTGCCCCAGGTAATCGCGTCGTTGATCTGCGCCACACCATCGGCCGCCACGACCACCGGAATCTCGCCGTTGAGCGCCGGAATCATGGCCGCGTAGCGCGAGTCCGTGCTGATGGTCTGACCGGCCTTCGCGGCATCACGATACGCGCGCGCTTCGGCGAAGAAGTCTTTGATCTCCTGCACCTGCTGCGGGTACGTGCGCGGTGCCGGCTGCGGTCCACTGCCGGGGGGACCGCCGCCACCGAAACGACGTGGGCGTGCAGTGGGATCGGGCCAGTTCACGTTGAGCGCGGCCGCGCCCTTCATCGACATCTCTTCCCACGTCCACCCTTCCAGCGACATGGCCGACGAGAGGCCCGAGATGACGCCGCCGCCCGGCGTGCTGAACGCCACCAGCACGCCCGCTGAACGCGTGGTGCCGATGTGCCGACTCTCGGCGTTCACCGCGACTTCAGCGCGCACGTTGGGATTGAAGTCGCCGATTTCGTTGGTGTCGTTGGACACATCAACAGAGCCGATTTCGGAAATGCCAACCGTGCTGTACGCGTCGATGAGCCCTGGGTAGATGTGCTTGCCCGTCACGTCCACCACTTTTGCACCACGTGGGATCGCGACGTCGGTTCCGATGGCCGTGATCACGCCGCGATCCAGCACGATCATGCCGTTCTGGATCACGCCGTTGGTCACGGTGTGAATCGTGGCGCCGCGCAGCACCACGGGCGCCTCCTGCGGCGGCATGGTCATGCGTACTTGCGCGTCGGCGCGATCGGGCGACAACGCGCCGGTCACGCTCGCCGCCAGCAGCGCCGTTAGCAGGCCGGTGTGATTGCTTCGACGCGCGCGTACCATGATGCGGTTGCGAGCCGGCGCGGGTGTGTTCATTGACGATGTCATTGACGGTGTCATGGTTAGTGGCTTCCCTGTCCGGGCCCACGCGCCGGAGCTGTGGTGGTCGCGTTTGGCGTTCCGCCGGCCGCAAGAATCGCCTGAATGAGCAGCGAACGCTGACGCGCGATGTCCTGTCGCAGCACCGCGTCTTCTTCGAGCGAGAAGTATTTCCGGCCGTCTACCCATGTTTGTTCGGCCTTCGTGAACTGCGAGAGCGGATTGCCGTTCCAGATCACGAAGTCCGCATCTTTACCGGCCTCGAGCGAACCGATGCGCCCATCAATCGCGACTGCCTTCGCGGCCTGATTGGTCACCGTGGAGAGCGCCTGAATTTCTTCCACGCCCGAACGCAGCAGCTTGCCCGCTTCCCAATTCATGCGCGTGGAAATTTCCGCGTCGTCAGAGTGCAATGACGTGACCACGCCCGCCTCCATCAGAATCTTCGCATTGTAGTTCGTAGCATCGTACGACTCGAGCTTGAAGGCACCCCAGTCGCTCCATACCACTGCGGCTACACCAGCGGCGGCCAGCTCCGGCGCGATCTTGTACGCTTCCACGCCGTGCTGCAGCGCCTGCACCTTGAAGCCAAACTCCTCCGCCAGGCGGATCAACGCCAGGAACTCGTCCGCACGATAGCCGTGTGACGAAATCAGCAGCTTTTGATTGAGGATGTCGAGCAGCGCTTCCATGCGCAGGTCACGGCGCGGTGGGATACCTTTGCGATCCGCTTCCCACCGCTTCCACTCCTTCTCGTAGTCGCGCGCCGCGAGAAAATGATCACGAATGATTTCCTGCACGCCCATGCGCGTGTTGGGATAACGATTCGGGCTGCGCTTGGGGTTTTCACCGAGGGCGAACTTCACGGTACGCGGCGCGTTGGCAATCTTGAGATCTTCAGGGAGTGATCCCCAACGCGATTTCACAAACACGTTCTCGCCGCCAATGGGATTCGCGGACCCGTGCTTCACCATCTGTGTTGTGAGTCCGCCGGCGAGCTGCCGGTACATCCAGATGTTGTTGATCGTGAGCACATCGCCCATCTGCACTTCGGGGACAATCGCAAACCCGCTCTCGTTGACCGCGCTGACTCCCGTATGCGTGTGCGGATCGATCAGACCGGGCGTCACGTGTTTGCCCGTGGCGTCCACCACCACGGCACCACTCGGCGCGGACAGATTCGTGCCCACTTGTACCACCTTGCCGGCGCGCACGAGCAAGTCGGCGTTTTCGAGACGCCCCTGTGCGCCCTGCGTCCACACGGTCCCGTTGCGAACCAGGAGCACCGCAGGCTGCTCGGGCGCTGTGCTGCGTCCGTATTCCATCATCGGGCGAACAAACGGCAGGTCGATCACGGGCACCTTCTTCGCGACCGTGCCACGCGCAGCGCCTTCAAACGGTTCGGTGCGCGTGCCGCGGAACGATGGATCCGATCCATTGGGGAGCGACGTCCAGCCGAAAAACTCGTCGCCGCTCACGGAACCGGCCAGGAGCACCGTGCCTTCGAAGCCCAGCTGCTCGCCAGGGAACGTCACCTCGAGCCGCCCGGTTTCGGCCACCACGCGGGCTGCCGTCAGCGTGATGGCGCGACGGCTTGGCACTTCGATCGTGCCGCGAATACGGTTGAGCGGTCCTTCCAACTGTAATACCGCCTTGAAGCCAAACGCGTCATCAGAGGCAATGCTCCACGTGCCGCGTGGATCGATTTGCGGCGGACGGGTCACACCATAGCGCGTGCCCTGAACCCAGACATCCCGAACGCTCGACTCTTCGGTGAACAGATCGCCTTCACTCACCACCAGATTGGCGACCTTGCCAACCGCGATCGTGCCATGCGTGCGCTCGATGCCCAGCCATGTCGCGGGCACCGTGGTGAGTGCCGCCAGCGCCTTGTCGGCGGTGAGGCCGCGCGCCACGGCAATGCGCAGGTTGGGCAGGAACTGATTGAGCGACGACAGGCCATCGGTCGTGAGCGCAAACGGCACGCCGGCCTGCGAGAGCTGGGCCGGATTGGTTGGGGCGAGATACCAGTGTCGGAGTTGCCCCAACGACGCGTTGAGCGCGGCTTCCGGGCTGCCAACGTCAGGCGCATCCGGGAAGTTGACGGGGACGATGAGCGGATCGGTGCGTCCCTTGAGCACGTCGACCAAACGGTACTCCAAGCCGTTGCCTCGGAACCACGGCTTGACCTTGTACTCGCCGGCGAGTTTGTAGGCCCGCAGGTATTCCTCTTCACTCTCTGTCTGAAAGAGCACCGCCTGCTTGCCCTGGACCGCATCGCCGAGCGCGGCGAGAGCCTCACTGGTTTCCGGCGGCAGAATCGAGCGTCCGCTGTTTTCGTACGCGGCCTGCGCGCGGATGTACCACTCCGCGTCCATGAACGTCTGCTTCATGAGCGCGATCGTGCCCATGGCGGAGTTCGGGTAGGAACCGCCGAGTGCGAACGAGCGCTGAAAGCCGACGGACTGCAGGAGATTCGGGCGCAGCACGCGATCTCGCACGCCCACGTCGGCGAGGTTGATGACGGACGCCTGGCCGCGAAAGATGCCTTGCTTGGGTACAGCGAGCGCGGCACCGAAACCCAGCGAGCGCAGCGCCGCGCGACGGGTGGAGTCGTCCTTGAAGTTGGAGGTGGTGCTGTACCACGCGCGCACCTGCGGATTCCAATGCGTCGGGCCAACGTCGCCACCCTGCGGAACCGCGTCCATCCCGAGGTCGGCGTGCGCGTCAATGAAGCCCGGATAGACCGTCTGCCCCTTGAGCTCCCAGACGCGCGCGCCGGCGGGCGGCTGCACATTGCTCCCGACGGCGGTGATGAGGCCGTTGCGGATGACGACGGTGGCATTCTCGAGCACCTGACCAGGCGCGGTGACCACGCGGGCGCCCACCAGCGCGTGAAAACCCGCGCTATTCTCGCGCAAACCCGCCACGGGCTCGGTTCGGGACGATTGCTGGGCCTGCAGTCCACTGGACAGCAGGAGGGACAGGCCAAGAAGGGAGAGGGATGCTCTCACGACGTACTCCGTTTAAGACGGCTGCGGTTGAACAACAGCCAGGGGGTGGGGAAGACCAGGCCGCGCCTGCTTCGACGGATCGGGTGCGGAAGCGGCGACCTGAGATAACGTACAGCAGCGCCGTAGTGCTGACGACGGTTGCGAAGCGCCGCCGCTTGCGCCGCCGATTGCGCCGCCACATGCGCCGCCGCTTGCGCCGCCGCCTGATACACAGTAGTCTCCACCTATGGAGGTGTATATGGAGCTTTCCAAAAAAACCACGATTCTGTTTTCGCCGGAAGTGCACCAGCGTCTCACTGAGCTGGCCGGCCGGCGCGGTCAGAGCCTGGGCGAGCTGGTGCGCGAGGCGTGCGTGGCACAGTATGGCCTGATCGACGCTGATGCGCGTGTCTCAGCGGTGGCTTCGTTGTCGGCGCTGTCGCTCCCCGTTGGCTCGCCGCGCGACATGAAACGGGAATCCGTACCGCCGGTCAGCGCGTTGCTGCCGAACACCACGCGGTGATCGGGGCGTGAGGGTGTCATGATCCTGCTCGACGCGAATATTTTCATGTATGCCGCCGGCGCGGCGCATCCTCACAAGGCACCGAGCGCACGGATGTTGGAGCGTGTCGCGCTGGGAGAAGTCGCGGCCGCGATCAATACGGAAACGCTCCAGGAAATCCTGCATCGGTACCGCGCGATCAAGCGCTGGACGGACGGGCGTCAGGTGTATGATCTCACTCGGCAGTTGTTCCCCAGTGTGGTGGCGATTTCGGCGGAGATGCTCGATCGTGCTCGTGCACTGCTGGACCGTCATTCCACACTGATGGCGCGCGACGCGCTGCATGCGGCGGTGGTGCTGCACGAAGGGTTCGACGCCATCTGCAGTTACGATCGCGACTTCGATGTGATTCCTGGTCTCAGGCGTGTGGAGCCGTGAGCGACCGTCGCCGGGTCCGGCTGCCGTTCCTTGTCCGATTCGATCAACAATCCCGTAGTCTCATCAGCATTGATGGTCCCGTAGCTGGCGTGACAATCGTTGAACACCGGGCCCGCTACGCGCTTGATGTCTGGGGAGTCCGTGCGTGGGGCTGCGTCCATGGCCACCATTTCATCCGGCAGCGTCGCTGCGGGTAGATCAACGCGAGCGAGCATCTCGCGCACTCGTGCGGGCGCGTCGCGCCTGAGCGCAGAAATGAGCGAGGTCTCCGGCAGGTTGTGCCAATACCGCATGGGCATTTCGGCGCGCATCGTCTGCACCGCCGCGCGCGCCGGATTGAAGATGTGCGCGTAATACGTGCGCCACAGCTCCTCGAGCGCATCACCGGTTGGGGCCGCGTCTCGCGTAACGCCGGCACCGATCACGAGCGACTGTCCATCCCAGTGCGTCTCTCCATTGGCTTCGATGGCACGGAAGTGTGAAAACGCCTGCATCTTGTGTACGTCGCGGCGTGCCTCCTTGTCCATCGCGACCATGCGATGGACATCCGGATCTGTCACCACATCGAGCAGCGACGGCTCTCCATGCGCCAGTCGAAACAGGACGCGATACAGCGCATCCCATCGTGCCTCGCTCTGGTGACACGCCACAGACTCGGCCATCGACAGGAACGAGCGCGCAACCCGCACCGGATTTGCACGAGCTCCTTGTCCGGTGCGAGTCGGTCGAGGTCCGGCTGGTTCGGCAACTCCACATTGATGCAGACACGATCGGCCCACCGACCAGCCTCGGCGATCAGCTCAGGTGCGGCGTTCGGAATGAGTTTGAGGTGGATGTAGCCGGCAAATTCATGATCCAGCCGCAGAGAACGCACGACATTAATAAGCTGCTCCATCGTGTAGTCCGGGCTGCGGATGATGCCCGAGCTGAGAAACAATCCTTCGATGTAGTTGCGCCGGTAGAACTCCAGGGTAAGCCACACCACTTCCTGCGGCGTGAATCGCGCGCGCTGCACACCGCTCGACTTGCGATTGATGCAATAAGTGCAATCGTAAATGCACCAGTTGGTAAGCAGGATCTTGAGCAGGGAAACGCAGCGCCCATCGGGCGTGTAGCTGTGGCAAATACCCATGCCTTCGGTCGATCCGATGCCGCCGTTGATCGCGCGCCGAGCATGTTGGAGCCTGTCGTCTTTCGTTGCTTGCCCGAGGCCGATGACGGAGGCGCAGGATGCTCAGAACGTTACGCGCACCGAGGTCACCGGCCCGAGTGACACGAACACACGTCCGTCGAGAGAACGCGCGGAACTCTGCATAATGCCCCGCAGTGGTCCGGCGTCACGGACCGGCTTGATGAGGCCGTCGGCCGCCAGCAGGCCCAGTATGCCACCGGCACTCACGAAGGCCAGCGCGCCCTGCGACTCGGCTTCGGTCATCGCCGCGATACCGCCACCCATCAATGCACCGGCGAGCGCGCCGAGCTGCGCGAGGGTCCCCTCAGCACTGGTGCGGTCGGCCTTGCGCACGAGGCCGCGATCGGCGAAAAAGGCACCGGCCAGAATGCCGGCGGAGGCCACGCCGTATCGGGGCGTGGCATCTCCATCATCACCGATCAGCGACGAGGCGGCCGCGCCGCCCAGCAGCGCGCCGGCAAAAGCCACGCTCACGTCGCCGGCGGTCACGTTGTAGGCGGCGCGTCGGGCGTAGCGCGGGCCGAGCGCGTAGCCAATGATGTTGGCACCAATGGCGGCACCGACAGTCGCTTTACCGGCACCACGCAGGCTATTGTCAGTGCTCGTGAAACTGCCGAACTGCGGATTCTCCGGGTCGAAGAACACCACTTCCTGCCGACCCTTGAATGCCCCGCTGCTGCCACCGATGCCGAGCGCGGTGAGGGCGCCCAGGTCGGCGAAGAACCCGGCGCTCGCAGCTTCCCCGTCGCTGAGACCACGCGCTTGTTGAAAGCCGACGATGGTCCCGCCCAGAGCGCCCGCGAGAATGGACGCCCCCCACGCAGGCCCGCCGTTGGCGTTGGCGATCGCGGCCACGCCGACGCCGGTGAGCGCGCCTCGGGTGCCGCCGTGTGCGGCACGCGTCGCCTGCGCGAGTGTCACCACTCGGCCCCGTACGATATTGGCCGCCACGAAAAAGGACGTACCCGCCGCCAGGAAGTAGCCGCCCGCCGCAGCGGCGCCGCTGCTCTCGCTGAGCAGAGCGGCCGTGGCCGGACCGTACGCCACCAACCCGAGGAACGTCTGATTGCGCACGAACTTGTTGCCGGCCGGTTGCGACACGACCACGTCGTTGCCGGCCGTGATGAGGCGATCGGCACCCCGTCCCTGCGCCCGCAGGCCAACGCTCACGGCATTCTGCAGCGCCGCGAGGGCGGCGACGTCGAGCGCGAAGCGGGCAACCGTGCTGTCCATGCGCTGCACCACGAGCACGTGCGAACCACCATCCACGCGGTACAGCCGTGCTTCACTGAACGGGCCAACCACGGGCCACGCGGGGGCGACGAGGCCGAGTCGCGAGACCAACGTGGGTGTGATGATGGTGATGCGACGCGCGCTGTCGAGCGGAACGAGTGTCTCGATGCCGGACACGACCTGCGCGGCGAGCGGGGGTGCGACGGTGACCGTAGAGGTTGCAACGGCCGTCAGGAAAAGCACACAGATCAAGGGAGTGGACAGACGCGGACTCATGCCGGACTCAAAACGGTGAGAGTGTGGACGGCAACGGAACAGAGGCGAGGGGCGAGTGCTTCTCCGTATTCAGGTGGAGCATCGGACAATCTCTGCAAAATGTATGACGGCCAGTCGAGGCGGGGAAGTGAGCGGATCGAGTCGTCACCTCACGATTCCGGCCGTGCCTCTGATCACGCCGGGCTTTGAGAACGTCCGCGTCGCCCCTCGCTCAATTGCGTCCCGGCGCCGCCCGCAACGCGCCGCAGCCCTTGCGTGGCCCCCACAAGTCGCGTATTCTCAAGGTCTTGGCCTGAATTGGCTCCGTTTCGTGCGGGGGCGAGGCAGGTTGTCGTGCCGGCCCGCCGGCCATTTTTCCCAGCACATGTGCGCGGGATCGTCGCGAGTTCCGTCCTTACTGGACGTGATCGCACCAACGATGCATCACATGTGATCCACCGACGAGCGTCCGTGCATGCGGGAGTTCGGCACGGCGCGTCAGCGTCGGGACGCGAGAGCGTCGAGGGTATTCACTGTGAAGGTTCGCAGCAGCGTCAAGCCGATCTGTGAGCACTGCAAGGTCGTAAAGCGACAGGGCGTGACTCGCATCATCTGCAAGCGCAATCCCAAGCACAAGCAGCGTCAAGGCTAAGGGAGCGCTTCATACATGGCACGTATTTCTGGTGTCGATCTCCCGCGCGACAAAAAGGTTGAGATCGGCCTTACCTACATTTTCGGAATCGGGCGCTCGATGGCGCAGCGTATTCTGGCGGCCTCTGGCGTCGACCCGAATCAGCGTGTGCGCGATCTCTCCGACGTCGACGTCAACAAGCTGCGTCAGGAAATCGAGCGCAATCATCGCGTCGAGGGTGCGTTGCGCACCGAAGTGGCGATGAATGTGAAGCGGCTCATGGACGTGGGCTCGTATCGTGGCGGTCGCCATCGTCGCGGCCTGCCCGTGCGTGGTCAGCGAACGCACACCAACGCGCGCACCAAGAAGGGGCCGCGCCGCGCCATTGCGGGCAAGAAGAAGGTGACCAAGTAAACCATGGCTACCGCAAAGAAGAGCAAGCGCGTCGTCGAGGCGGAAGGCATCGCCCACGTCAGCGCCACATTCAACAACACGACCATCACGATCACGGACATGCACGGCAACACCGTGTCGTGGGGGTCGGCCGGCAAGGCCGGATTCAAGGGTTCCAAGAAGTCCACACCGTTCGCGGCCACGGTGGCCGGCGAGCAGTGCGCGCGCGAGGCCCTGTCGGCCGGCGTGCGCCGGGTGCATGTGCGGGTGCAGGGTCCGGGCAGTGGCCGCGAATCGGCCATCCAGGCGCTGTCCACCGCCGGTCTTCAGGTCAAGTCCATTCGCGACGTCACGCCGATTCCGCATAACGGCTGCCGTCCGCCCAAGCGTCGGAGAGTCTGATCATGGCACGTTATACAGGGCCGTCGTGCCGTCAGTGCCGCCGCGAAGGCA
>JBBRDP010000048.1:0-18897 GCA_038203795.1 Gemmatimonadales bacterium | reverse complement strand
CAGCAGATCTTCGAGGTCGACCCGCTCGCCTGCCCGACGTGCCACGGCACGATGCGCATCATCGCCTTCATCACCCAAGCGTCGGTGATCGACCAGATCCTCGCGCACCTCCGCGCCCGCGCCGCCCCGCCGCCACGCGGGGACCTTCGGCGTGCGCGGCCGTTCCAGCGAGGCGTCCGATCGGTCCACGCGGCGACCGGGCGCCCACGGGCAACGCCGTCCCGACGGCCACCGAGGCGCGGCGGCGCGCGGAGTGCAGGCCGCCGCGCGCCCGTCGGCCCTCGCGTGATCGGCGATCCTGGAAAGACCGATGCTGACCAGGAGCACAGCGGCCCAGATCTGGCGCGTGGGCAAACGAAGCGCCCGTGCCGCATTCGCTGCCGCCTGTCCGGCGACCATCAGCAGGAGCGACGAGAGCACCGTGTACAAAACCCAGTTGATGATCATGCGTCGCGTCCGCGCGCACGCCTCCGTCCGCGTGAGGAAGGGTTGCGCGATGTCACGGACGCGCGTGCCGGCGCGGCGGGTTCGTGGTCGATCTCCTGGTCGAGCACGTCGCGCACGCGCTCGAGTTCCTCGCGTGTCAATCGTCGGTCGCGCACGAAGTGTGTGAGCAGCGCTTCGGCCGACCCGGCGAACATCTTGTCGATTAACCGTGCGAACGCACTGGAGCCGGCCTCTTCCCGGGGCACGAGCGCGTGAAAGCGGTGCATGCGTCCTTCCTCGATGTGCGCGACATGCCCCTTCTCCTCGAGGATGCTGAGCATCTTTTGCACGGTGTTGTGCGTGACCGCGTCATCGAGCGCGGCGCGCACTTCTGAGGCCGTGGATGGCCCCCGCGCCCAGAGCACCGCCATGATGTCGAGCTCGCGCTCGGTGAATCCAGCTCCCATTTTTATCTCCGAAGGCTTTCGGAGATAGTAGGAGGATCCGGCGATCTTGTCAATACGGCACGTTCGCTGGCGCGCGCCCGCTACGAAGCGGCCGACGTCCGATCGACGCCGCGAACCAGCCGCTCGACCGCTTCGACCGGAACGACTCCTCCGGCGACCAGGAGGCGGGTGAGTTCTCCCACGACGAGTTGCAAATCGGTGATCTCGCGCCGCAGTGTCACCAGCGCATCGTTTTGATTGCGATCTGTGGACTGTTGATCCGCGATGCGGGCCCGCAGGCGCTCGACATCGTCTTCAATGTCCTCGATATCGATCTGCTGCCCGACATTTCCCAGCAACAACATCCGAGCCCAGCGCATATACTTTCTCCGTGTGCAGGTGGTAGGGTGCTGTGAACAATTCTATGCACAGCGCGAATCAAGGGGACGCGGCGAGGGACTCGCCGACACCGAATGAAAAGCAGGTCAGCCGCGAGACCGTCCACCGTCAACTGTTCACCCACACTGTGCACTGAAGGCGCGATCGCGACGGTACACGTAGAGGGGGTAGTGGGCGGGACACCGTCAACCGTTCACGGTTTTTGGTTCACGGTTGTCGCCATTACGGCCCCTCGCCTACGCCGTCGAGGTCGCGCTTTTAGTTCACGGTACGAGTTAACAGTGCACGGTTCACGGTGCGCAATCGCGAGACCGTAAACCGTCAACCGTTCACCCACACTGTAAACTGAGAGCGCGATCGTGACGGTACACGTAGAGGGCGTAATTGGCGGAAAAACCGTCAACCGAACGCGCGATCGCGACGGTACACGTAGAGGGCGTAAATGGCGGAAAACCGTCAACCGTCAACAGTTGCTGAACGCGCGATCCCCACCGTACACGCAGCGGGCGCAATCGGCGGAAAACCGTGAACCACCTACCGCCTCCGCCTGAACCGCAACGCCCACTCCACCGCTTTGCTCATCCCCACCCGCAGCCCAACCTCCGCCCTCGCCCCCGCGAGCACGGTCAACTCCCCCTCCTGCAGCGACACGCCATCGCGCGAAACCGGTCGCCAAGACGGCAGCGAAGTCAGCGCAGAAGTCCGCCGCGTTGGAGGCGCCCGTCAAGGCGGCGGCGCCTGCGAAGGCTGCGAAGACGGCCGCCAAGTCACCGACCAAGGCACTGGCAAAGTCACTGGCGAAGGCACCAGCCAGGAAGGCGGCGAAGAAGTAGCTGCGGACCCGCTCTCGTTTGCGTGACCCGCGCGGTGTCACCGGCCTGGTCGCCAACGGACGCCGCGCGGTCTGCGTTTACGTGCGGCGCGATTCGACGTTTGGGGGAACGACGTGCGATGAACGCGAACCGTCTGTGTGCAGGGCTCGACTGCAACCGACACACGATATATCCGACCCGTTGAATCGCCGCGACCGCGCGTTGACCGGCGCGCCGTTGCCGCCGGCGTTCTACAATCGCGATGCGGCCATCGTCGCTCGCGAGTTGCTCGGTGCGGTGCTGCGCTGTGAAACAGCCGACGGCATCACGAGCGGTGTGATTGTGGAGAGCGGCGAGGTGAGGCGGCGGTGGGTAGCGAGACGCCGGTTCACGCGCCATTGTGATGTTGCGCGTCCGCCAAACGCGTCACGTTCGCACCTCCTTCCTCTTCGATCCGCACTCGATGATCGCGCGTTCGCGGCAGTGCCTACGAGTTGCCGCGTCGTGTGTGTGGCTCGCGTTGGTGAGTGCGTACGCCGACCGCGCTGCGGCGGGCGACATCTGCGCGGCGGAGGCACCACGGTTCTCCACGCGCGACTCCAGTGGCGTGGCCATCTCCGTCAGTCGGGCGGCAGCAGCACTGCACATCATTGCCGATGACGACGAATTGTGGCGAACGGGCGAAGCGGAGACTGATCGCGTGTTGTTCGGTCAGGTGACCGATGCAACACGTCTGTCGGACGGGCGAGTGCTTGTCGCCGACGGTCGGCAAATGGCGTTGCAACTATTCGACTCCAGCGGACGCTGGGTGCGTGAAGTCGGAGACAAGGGGTCGGGACCGGGTCAGTATTCACGGGTGAGCGCGCTGCTGCGAACGACCGGCGACTCGGTGCTGGTATACGATGATCGTACCGGCAAGCTGACCACGCTCGATGCGCAGCTTTCGCCGGTGAGTGTACGCCGCGTGTCACCCTCGTTGCGGCGACCAACCGACTCTGCGGCTGTCTACCTGCTGGCCGCCGTATCCAAAGGTGTGCTCGACGGAGGCGATGTGCTTGTGTCTCGTTTAGTCGCGTCCCGTGTTCGCGCCCAAGTCACGAACATGTCGCGCGACAGTCTTGTGCTGCAGCGCGAGAGCGCCGCCGACTCACTCTCGGACTCGCTCACGTTCGTGCTGGGGCTGCAGCGTTTTGAGTACTACGCGAACAACGGCGACCTGACCTTTGGTGACGTGCCACTCGGCTATGTAGAATCGATTGCGGTGGGCGCGCGCGGCTTTTTTGTTGGCGACGCACTCACATTCAATGTGGCGCAGTTTTCGCTGCGTGGTACGCTTGAGCGCTTCATGCGTGTGTGTCACGAACCGGCACTGCTCGACGAACGCGAAATCGACCGCACGATGGACGAGATGTTGTCCGCGATGTCCCCGTCGTCACGCGCGATGGAAGAACCGGGGATCCGGCAACTGCCGCGTGCCCGATTTACGCCGGCGCATCTCGAGCTGTTGACCGACACGCGCGGGCAGCTGTGGGCGCGCGAGTTCACGTACACCGGGTCGGCCCAGCGCTGGCGGGTTTTCGATCAGGCCTGACAGTGGCAGCGCACGGTGGAGTTACAAGACAACGCCCAGCTGCTCGAAGTGGGCGACGGCTACGCGCTGGTGCGCTACACCTCACCGTTGGGCGTGGAGAGTGTGCGCCTGTATCGCTACGCCCCGGGGTAAGCGCACGGTTGCGTTCGCGACCAACGCAGCGTCTCGACTGAGGAGCCGTACTCTCTCTGGCCGCCCGGAGCCCCCATGCAAAAGTTCCTGATCATGATCGTGTCGTCCATCGTAAGCGCGCTGGGGTGGGCGATTGGCGCACCGTTCGGACTGATGACCGCGTTCATACTGAGCATGGTGGGGATGGGTGTGGGGATCTGGCTGGGGCAGCGACTGATATCGCGACTGCTGGGGTAGTCCGGCTGGCCGTGGGGTCTTGAAACTCAGGGAAGAGGAGGTAACGTACGGGATCAGGCTTTGCGATCTGCCACCCTCCCGCCGAACAGTCCTGTGTCTGACGCTCCGCTGAACACACGCAACATCGAACGCGTCGTCGCGCGCGCCATGGAAATCGATGCCCGTGGTCGCGAGCACACGCGAGAAGCGCTGCACAACGTGGCGGCGCAGCTGAACATTTCGCCCGCGGCGATTGATCAGGCACTCGCCGAGGTGTCGGTGGCCAACGCGACGCGGCGGGCCGAACGCGATGCGATCGCGATTGATCAATCAGGCACGGGTGTGCGCCGCTGGCTGACGGCCGCGTCCGTTGCGATGGGAACGGTGAGCGGCCTGTTGGCCGGCTCAGGCTATACGCCCAGTGTCGGCGACGGTGAGACGCTGTTGATGATCACGGTGCTCTTCGCTGTTTCTGCGGGATTGTGGTGGGCGCATCGCGACGAGCGCACACCGTGGTCGATGATGGCGCGCATGACGGTGTTATGGTCAAGCTTCGCGTACGCGTGGATGATAGGGTTTGGCCAACTCGTTGACTGGGCCCTTGAATCAACATTGCTCGCGGGTGCCGCGAGTCTCGCGGTGGGAACGGCGGCGCATGTGGGGTGGCGTGTGTGGTTGCGATTGCGGCAGCGCGGCGACCGTGCTTCCACGCCTGCGCCGACTGCGATCCCCATGTTCACGCCGGTGCCCCGTACGTTCAACACGCCCGTCTGACTTTCACGCCTTGCCGGTGCATTGCATGTCCGAAACTCCCTTCTCCGAACATGATGTCGAGCAGATCATTGCGCGCGCCATTGAAATCGATGTGCACGGACGCGCCATGTCGCTCGCGCGACTGCGTGAGGTAGCGCGCGATCTCGACATCTCGCCGGAAGCGTTGAACCAGGCGCTCGCGGAGCGCGGCGCAGTTTCTGGCGCAAGCGCGACGAGCGTGCCAGCAGCGTCGCCGACGCCGACGCCATCTCCGGAGGCGCGGCCCTGGAACCAGTGGTTCACGGCGGCCTCCGTCGCAGCGGGCACGCTCACGGGCGCACTCGCGGGAAGTGCTGTGTTTGGAACCGAGGTGGGAACCGAACTGTCAACAACGGGAACCTGCGCCGCCGCAGCGGCGCTGTTGTGGCTTCACCGCAAGAGTCGCACTGGCCGGGAGCTGAGCGCGCAGCTGCTCGCGCTTTGGAGCAGCTACACCTACGCATTCGCCGTTGCGCAGGGCGGCGTAGCGCCACAATCGAGCGCCGAAGAAGCAGCGTTGGTCGGAGTAAGCGGTGCGCTCGTCTCCATCATCGCAGGCAACATCGTGCTCTTCGTCGCGCGCCGCTGGACCACACGCGCCGAGCGGCGGGCACGAAAAGCGACGCAGCACAACGAGAAAAAAGCCGGAGTGCGCACCCTGCTGGCGCGCCTCACCGGCTCCTTTCACACACCCAACCCGTCGCCCTGATCACACCGCGCGACGGGGATAAACTACGGCTTCGTCATCGTGAGGCCGGTCACGGTGGCGTCGGTGTTGTGGCCAAACCGCATGCCGTACACACCGTCGGTTGACTTGAGTTTGCCCGCGCCCACGACGGCGGCCTTGTCGTACGTGCCCACCACCGTACCGTTGACCGCGCAGGAGACTTTGTCGCCCTTCACCGACATCGCGATTTCCTGCGTCACCGGCGACATCTTGCCGGCGGCCTTGTTGATCGCCGGATTGGCTTCGCCGCGTCCGTTCATCTGAAACGGCGCCGGGCCCATGCCACGCACGATAAAGCGTCCATCACCGTACGCCGCGCAGTACAGATAGCTCTGATTGTCGGTACCCAGATCGCTGCCGCCAATCACCAAGCCGTACGGATGCGCATGACTGTTCACGTTCATGAACTCCGGCTCGTTGAACGTGGCCTTGATCGTGTAGTCACCGGTAGCCTTGTTGGCGGGATTCCAGTACGTCACGGCCGGTCCCGTCGTCACCGTCATCTTCTTCGCATCACCGGCCAGCTTCGCGTTGTTGAGCACCTGTCCGGCTGCGACTTCCTTGTCGTCGATTTTACCCATCCAGCCGGCCACCGAAATACCACCGCCGGCGATCTTGCGTGACGCTTCATCATTGGCCTGCGCCATTGCAACCTGCGGCAACAACAGCGCCGCAGCGAACGTCAACATCGAGCGTTTCGAATTCAACATGTGTTCAACTCTCCAGTAAGAAATGAAAACTCCTCATTACGATCGTGCAGCCACCACAACACCAACACACTCTCCAAATCCGATACGTACCGCGCCCTCACGTTCCGCGTACCCACGCAACGTCACCTCGTCACCATCTTCAAGAAATCCACGCGACTCACCGTTGGGCAATACCATCGGCTGTGCGGCGCGGTGCGTCAACTCGAGCAGGCATCCCCGGCTCTCTGCATCGACACCGGAAATCGTGCCGCTGCCCAGCACATCACCCGGACGCATGTTGCAGCCGTTACTCGCGTGATGCGTGAGCATCTGCGCGAATGACCAATACAAGTCGAGCGACCGCGAGCGGGACAGCCGCACCGGTTCCACGGCGGCGTCACGCATCTGTGCCGTGCGCAACCACACTTCCAGCGTGATGCCAAATCCGCCACGCTCGCGATCACTCGCCGACGACAAATACGCCAGCGGCTCCGGATCACCCTCGGCGCGTGCGGCTAACGGCGCGCGAAACGGTTCCAGCGCATCAAGCGTCACCACAAACGGACTCACACTACTGGCAAAGTTCTTCGCGAGAAACGGGCCGAGCGGTTGGTATTCCCACGCTTGCAGATCGCGCGCGCTCCAATCGTTGAGCAGCGAGAGCCCGAACAGGTGCGACTCGGCGTCGTCGATCGCAATGGTGCTGCCGAGCGTGTTGCCCGGGCCCACCCACGCGGCGAGTTCCAGTTCATAGTCGAGCGAGCGAGACGCGCCAACGGTGGGCGAATCTTCGGTGGGCGCTTTGCGCTGCCCAATCGGTCGACGCACCGGCGTGTCGCTCACCACGATGCTCGACGCGCGTCCGTGGTATCCGATGGGCACCCACTTGTAGTTTGGGAGCAGCGGCTGATCGGGACGGAACATGCGGCCAACGTTGGTGGCATGATGAACCGACGCGTAAAAATCGGTGTAGTCGCCGACGACGGCGGGCAACAGCAGTTCCACCTCGCCACGCGGCAACAGCAAGGCCGACGCGAGCGCATCGCGCGCGGCATGGCCGGGTGCGACATCGCCGCGTCCACCTTCGCGCAACAACTCCGACAGCTGTACGCGGAGCGCGCGCGCAGGCAGTCGTCCAAGCGCCATCAACGCATTCATCGACGGCGCAGCACACGCCTCGGCCGCAGACAACGCCTCGCCGGAGAACAGGCCAAGCGAGAGCCCGGCACGCACATCGAGCAACTCATCTCCGATGGCCACGCCAATGCGCGGCGCGTCCGCCCCGGAGCGAAACACACAGAACGGCAGATTCTGGATCGGGAAGTCCGTGCCCGGCGTGTTGGCCGACGCGACCCAGCTTCGCCGCGCCGGATCGAGCGTTTCCGCCAGCGCCTCGCGTGAGGTCAGTGCGTGTTGTGCAGCGCTCACCACGCCCCCATCGCGCGCACTTCGCTCACGGGTTCGGTGAACGAACACGAACCGAACGATGTCATGACGTGTTCACGAATATGCGCAAGACGGTTGCGATCGAATCGCCGTGTGCGCCACACAATCGCGTCGTCGGTGAAGGACACGCTCGAACGATCCGACTCACGCAGAGCACGTTCGATCTCATCAGGCGTGGCATTGTCGAGACGCAGCGCGCAGGCGAGCAACACATTGAGGAATCCGAACATCGGCACCTCCGCCGCGTCGGGTGCGTCCGTGAGTGGATGTGATCCATAGAGCACGTGGTGCATTCCGGCGGTCGCCTTGAATGCAACACCGGCTTCCACACACGCGTCCACAAACGCGGCCACCTGTGAGGCTGCGGGAAACGCATCGGCGGTGACACCACCGGTGCGCAGCTTGGCACGGCGACCGGTGCGCGCGATCGCCGCAACAAATGGCGTCGGGTCCTGCGCGAGCGGCACTTCCACGTACACCGTGATGTCGGCCGGAAAGGCGGCGTGAATCACCGCCACTTCGTCGGGTGTGTTGGCGCGCGTTTCCACGGTGTCGACCACCGCACTGCACTCGTCCCAGCTCCAGCGATGACAGTCGTTCACGCGCACCATCGCAGCGGCATCGGCGGCGTGATCTCCGCTCCCGATGGCCGCGAGACGCCACGGGATTGCTCCGGCGTCGCGTGGCAGCAACGGTTCGGCCACGGTTGCGAAGGCATCAAAGTGCGCCACCGGACAAATGAACCGGCCGAGCATCCAACCGGCTTCGCCACCGCGATATTTCGCGTACGCACGAACCGCGTCGGCGACGGCATGCGACGCCGGCGGAAACAGACCGGCATAGTCGATCAGGCCGTCGAGCAACACTCGAGCGGCGGGATCGGTAATCAACGGAATGCGAACAGGCATGGCAGGGAACCGGGAGACGGTCAGAGACCGTCGAAGTCGAGCGCGAGGTCGAGTGCGGGCGCACTGTGCGTGAGGGCGCCCACCGAGATGCGGGTCACTCCGCATTCGGCAATCGCCTGCACCGTATCGAGCGTGACACCACCGGATGCTTCGGTGATGGCACGTCCCTCACACAGCGACACGGCGTCGCGCAGCTGATCGAGGGACATGTTATCGAGCAGGATGGCGTCGGCGTTTGCATCGAGCGCCAGCTGGACCTGCGCGAGCGTATCGCATTCTACCTGAATCATGGTGCCGGGGGCCGCGATGCCACGCGCGCGTTGCACAGCCATCGCGATATCACCGCCGATGGCCGAGAGGTGATTGTCCTTGATGAGCACACCACTGCGCAGATCGAAGCGATGGTTGTCGCCGCCGCCCATGAGCACGGCGTATTTCTCGAGCTTTCGCCAACCGGGCGTGGTTTTGCGCGTGTCGAGAATGCGCGCCGACGTGCTCGCGACAGCCGCCACAAACTCGGCGGTGAGCGACGCCACACCAGACAGGTGCTGCATGAAGTTGAGGGCGACCCGTTCGGCCGAGAGCATCGCGCGGGCGTGTCCGTTCAGACGCAGGACCACATCACCCACACCCACGTGCGTGCCGTCGGCGTGCTCCACCCGCACCGACAAGCGATCATCGAGCAACCGGAAGGCTTCGCACGCGAGCGGGACGCCGGCAATCACCCCCGGTCGCCGCGCCACGAGCGAGGCGCGCACATGGCGATCGGACACCACCGTGGCCAGCGTGGACACATCATGGAACGCGGCATCTTCGTCGAGCGCCGCACGCACCAGTTGCTCCGTCTCCCGCTCGCTGAGCGGAAACGCCGTCGCACCCACGTGTGTGACCGCAGCCGCACCAAACGGTGTGATGTGACGACGGGGAAGCTGAGCGTGCGGTTCGTAGGTCATTCGCCGGGATCGTCGGGGCCGAAGGGGCTCGTGGTGGGCGTACCGCCAATGGCGACCATGCGCTCAATGGCCAATCGCGCGCGATCCGCGATGGCTTTGGGCACTGTGATGCGGTGCTCGAGTCGCTGCAGCGCGCCCAGCACCTTGGGCAGAGTCGTCACCTTCATGTACGCACACTGCGCCTGATCGTTCGCCGCGATGAAATGCTTGGTTGGATTCTCACGGCGCAACCGATGCAGAATTCCGATTTCGGTCGCCACAATAAACGTATCACTCGGCGACTGCGACGGACGGCGGATCATGCCTTCGGTGGAGAGAATCTGCGCGCCTTCCTTGGAAATCGCACCGGCCGAGACCGCTTCTACCACCGAGGTGGCGCACCCGCACTCGGGGTGAATGAGAAACTCGGCTCCCGGGTGCTGCGAGCGGGTGAGATTGATGTGTTCCGGATCGATACCTGCGTGCACATGACACTCTCCCATCCACACGTGAATATTTTCGCGCCCGGTGATGCGGCGCACGTGGGCACCAAGAAACATGTCGGGGAGAAAGAGAATGTCCTTGTCGGCCGGAATGGCGTTGATGACTTCGACCGCGTTGCCGCTAGTGCAGCAGTAGTCGCTCTCCGCTTTCACTTCGGCGGTGGTGTTCACGTACGACACCACGACCGCACCCGGATGTTCGGCCTTCCAGGCGATCAACTCTTGTGCATTGATTGTGGACGCGAGGGAACAGCCGGCGGCGAGGTCGGGGAGCAGGACTGTTTTGCCGGGAGAGAGAATCGCTGCGGTCTCGGCCATGAAGTGCACACCGCAGAAGACGATGACCTCGGCGTCGGTTTTCGCCGCTTCTCGCGAGAGACCGAGAGAGTCGCCCACGTAATCGGCGACATCCTGAATTTCGGGACGTTCGTAGTTGTGCGCGAGAATGACTGCGTTGCGTTCGGCGGCCAGCGTGCGAATGGCGGCGTGCAACGCCGGATCGTAGTGCGCTTCGAGAATCGTCATGAATGGGTCAGGATGATGTTCACCACGTAATCTGGCGACCTTTCCAATCGCGGCGCCGCGTCGGAAAATCGCTCCGGAAGTGCCCGCCGCGCGACTCCTTGCGCAACAGCGAGGCTTCGGCGATGAGATACGCTGTGGTCAGCAGGTTTCGCTCCTCGGTGGCGCCTTCCGACAGGCGGGCCTCGATCGAGGAGAGTCCTTTGAGGCAGGCACGCAATCCCCGGGCGGTACGGTCAATACCCGCGTGCAGCCACATGAGTGCCCGGATTTCGTCAGCCGCCACCATGGCCGCCCCGCGGTCGTCGAGCGGCGGCACGTCCCACTTCCGGGCCCGCGGCGTGGGGAAGCGCTTGGGTGTGGATTCAAGATCCCGGGCCACACGTTCGGCGAAGACGAGCCCTTCGAGGAGCGAGTTGGAGGCGAGTCGGTTGGCGCCGTGGACGCCGGTACGGGCCGTTTCGCCCACCGCGTAGAGCCGCGGGAGACTGGATCGGCCGCGAAGATCAGTGACGATGCCGCCCATCATGTAGTGCGCGGCCGGAGTCACCGGAATGAGCTGTTTGGCCGGCGTAATGCCCCGGGCGAGACAAATGGCCTGAATACCCGGGAATCTGGTGGCAAAACGGCGGCCCAGCTTTCGAGCATCTAAATACACCGGACCCGTACGCTGTTGTTCCCGAAAGATCTCGCGCGCCACAACGTCACGCGGCGCCAGATCGGCCAGCTTGTGCCGTTGGGCCATGAACGGCTCGCCAAGGCTGTTCACGAGGAAGGCCCCCTCGCCGCGTACCGCCTCGGAGATGAGGGCGAGCGGATTCTCGCTGGTGGCGAGCGCCGTGGGGTGGAACTGGACGAACTCCATGTCGGCCAGCCGAACGCCGGCGCGATGCGCGATGGCAAAGCCGTCCCCGGTGGCGACGGTCGGGTTGGTGGTGTGTCGGAACACCTGACCGCAGCCGCCGGTAGCAAACACGGTAGCGTCCGCTATAATATCCACAGCTTGTCCCGCGAGACTCGCCCGCACGCCCACGCACTGCCCGTCGTGCACGATGAGGTCGAGCACCCGGGCCCACTCCCGAACGTCCACCCCGGGGCTCTCGGCCACTCGCGCGAGGAGCGTTCGGGCCACTTCCGCGCCGGTCTGATCACCCTGCGCATGCACAATCCGATGCACCGAATGGGCGGCCTCACGGCCGAGCTTGAGCGACCCGTCGGGAGCCAGATCAAAGCGGGCGCCGGCGGTTTGCAGTTCGAGCACGCGGGCCGGTCCTTCTTCAACCAGCACCTGCACGGCGGCGGCATCACACAACGCGGCGCCGGCCGCGAGCGTGTCGCGGCGGTGCAAGGCCGGAGAATCGCCGGCGCCAAGCGCAGCGGCAATGCCGCCCTGCGCGTAAGCTGTAGCAGAATCAAAGAGTGATCGTTTGGTGAGCAGCATGACTGAGCCGTGGGCCGAGGCGCGCCACGCGGTGTGCAAACCAGCGACGCCACTGCCGACCACCAGAAAGCGGGTGCGAATTCGTTCGGTCATTTAGATTTCAACATTATTGTGGCACCGTGTGGGTGCCAGCCGTCCCTACCGGCCAGGAGATCGTTTCGACATGCGTGCAAATCGTGTAACTCGCCGCGCGACTGCGTGGTTGCTTCCGGTGTCAGCGGCCGCTGTCGCGACGCTGTCCTTGTCCGTGGTCGCGCAGGCGCAGCCCGGCGGTGTTGGCCCAAGCTGCGAAATCGATGCGAATCAGCCGAAAGAGCTGCTCGTCGTGAACCTCGCATTCCAGCGCGCTGCCGGTACGGAAGATCCGGCCGCACGGCTGCCCGTGCTCAAGCAGGTGATGAAGGATCTGACAAACAAGCCCGAGAAGTTCCGTGAGAAGAACCCACAGGGCTACAATATGGTTCTCGCGCAGACGTTGTCGCTGTTAGTCGCCGACGAAAACACGCCGGTTGAGACCACGCGTGGCGCGATTGGGGCCATCGACGCGCCCGACGCGCCGATCAACCTCGTGCAGGCGGCCGACGAATTGTTCTCGGCGATTGTCGCCGCCGCTCCCGCCTGTAGCGGCGACGTCCGGATCATGCGGCAGAGCCAGGGCTGGCTCGCCATGACGCGCAAAGCGCTCGACCTGTCCGGCAGCAATCCTGACTCCGCCGCCTACTACGCACAGCATTCGCTGACACTCCTGCCTATGGACAATCCGTATCCGTTCCAGGTGCTCGGCATTGCGGCGCAGCGCAAGGGAGATCTTCCGGGCGCCGTCATGCAGTGGGAGAAGGCCATCGAATCGGCCGGCACCGATTCTTCCTACGCCGACGTCCGTCAGAGCAGCCTTTACTACGTGGGATTGTACACGTTGTCACAGGCGCGGGATCTCACCGGCGATGCGCAGAAGGCGATGTTCGGCAAGTCGATCGGGGCGATGAAGACGTACATGAAGGACTACGGCACGTCCGCCGATTCGCCCACGATCATGCAGGGGCTCGGCGAGGCCTACATTGCGATGGGCGATACGGCGAGTGTGGCCAGCATCTACGCGGCGCAGCTGGCGACGCCGGCCGAATTCACCGACTACGCGCTCACCATGAGCGGCGTGCTCGCCACGCAGGCGGACAAGGTGGACGATGCCATCACGCTCTTCGCGGCGGCGGTCGCGAAAAACCCGAATCAGCGCGACGCGCTGCGAAACCTGGCGGCCTCGTATTATGCCGCCAAGCAGTACGACAAGATGGGCACGCCGCTTGGCGCCCTCGTGGCAATCGATCCGAACAACTACGACGCCTGGTCGTTATACGCGTTCGGCGCGCAGGGCCGCATGCAGACGACCACAGTGGCGGCGGAGAAAAAGAAATGGACGGACTCGCTCATTTTCTATGCCGCCAAGGCCGACAGCCTGCCGGTCAAGCTGGTGGTCGACGAGTTTGAGCGTCGCGCCGAGTCGGCCGTGTTCGCCGTGTCGCTGGAGGGCATGGCCGACAAGCCAAAGGCCAACACGTTGTCGGTGGAGTTTCTCGACGTCTCGGGCAATGTGGTATCGTCGGCCTCCGAAGAAATCGCGCCAATCACGAAGGGTGAGCGCAAGCAGGTGCGTCTCGAGGCGCAAGGCGCGGGCATTGTGGCCTATCGCTACAAGCCGCTGATCTGAGTCTGAAGACGTCCGCTCCCGTCGTCGCCTTGTCCGAAGCGGCGTCGGGGGCGATCCTTCCGAGTCATGCGTCGGACCCTCTCTCTGCTCGGCGTGCTCGTCGCCGTCCATCTCCTGCTGCTTACCATCTCACCCTCGGGCGCGACGATCGCACCGGAGGGTGATGGTCTGGATATCGGCATCGTATTCGATGTGGGTGGCCGGGGAGACAAGTCCTTCAACGATGGCGCGTTTCTCGGCGGCCTCATGGCGGCCGACTCCTTACAGGCGCGTGTCCGCTACATCGAGCCGGGCGAAGGCTCCGACCGCGAGGCCGGACTCCGCCTGCTCGCAGCCGAAGGGATGGAGCTGGTGGTGGCCGTCGGATTCATTTTTACCGATGACGTCCTGACGCTGGCCCGCGAATACCCCAACGTGATGTTTGCCGACGTGGATTTTGCCGTCGCGACCGACTCCGTGGGCAACCCGCTCCCGCTGCCGCCCAATCTCGTAGCGCTCAAGTTCCGCGAGGAGGAAGGTTCCTTTCTCGTGGGCGCGATGGCGGCGTTGGTTGGCGGCTCGAAGAAAGTGGGCTTTGTGGGCGGCATGGATATCGCGCTCATTCACAAGTTCGAAGCGGGATATCGCGCCGGCGTGCTGCATGTGTGTCCCGACTGCGAAGTCGTGGTACAATACGCGGGCGCAACGCCGGAGGCGTTCAAGAATCCGGGCAAGGGCAAGGAGCTCGCGCTGTCCCAATATCAGCAGGGCGTGAACGTGATTTATCACGCGTCGGGCTCCACGGGGCTCGGTGTGTTTGAGGCCGCGCGCACCACGGGCAAACTGGCGATCGGAGTGGATGCCGATCAGTACAGCGAGGCGCCGGGACATGTCCTCACGTCAATGGTGAAGGGCATCGACGCGGCCGTGTTTGACGTCGCGCGGTCCGTACACGACGGCACGTTTACCGGTGGCGTGCGTGTGTTCGGGCTGGCCGAACGCGGCGTGGGGTACGTGTACGACGACAACAACCGCGCGTTGATTCCCGATTCCGTGCGCGCGCGATTGCAAGCACTGGAAGCCGACATCATTGCCGGACGCATTCGCGTGCCGAGTACACGGTGACGACAGCGACCCGTACGCCGTCGATGGCGGTGCGCATGAGTCAGGTGTCGAAACGGTTTGGCGCGGTGCAGGCGAATCGCGACGTCACGCTCGAAGTCGCGAGCGGCGAGATTCATGCGCTCGTAGGCGAAAACGGCGCGGGCAAGAGTACGCTGATGCACATTCTGAGCGGCCTGCATGCGCCGAGTGGCGGCCGCGTTGAAGTGCTCGGTCGCGATGTCACCGGATGGGATACGAACGCGGCGATCGACGCTGGCGTAGGCATGGTGCACCAGCACTTCATGCTCGTGCCCACGCTCACGGTGGCGGAGAATCTCGTGCTCGGCCGTGAGCCGACACGTGGGCTGCAGCTCGATGAAGCGCGGGCGGTAGCCGATGTTCGCGCGCTCGCCGAGCGCACCGGACTGCGCGTTGATCCCACGCGCACCGTGGCCGAGCTGAGTGTGGGCGAAGCGCAGCGCGTGGAGATTCTCAAGGTGCTTTATCGCGGCGCCCGTATTCTCATTCTCGACGAACCCACGGCGGTGTTATCACCACCGGAGGTTGACGACTTGTGGACCGTCTTGCGCGGCCTGCGGGCGCAGGGTGATACGATCATCATCATCACGCACAAACTCGACGAAGTGGTGGCGATTTCGGATGCGATCACGGTGATGCGCGACGGGCGGAGTATTGCACGTTTCGCGACCGCCGACACCACGCCGCGCGACATTGCACGCGCAATGGTGGGAC
Source organism: Gemmatimonadales bacterium (assembly GCA_038203795.1). GTDB lineage: Bacteria > Gemmatimonadota > Gemmatimonadetes > Gemmatimonadales > Gemmatimonadaceae > JAABRT01. The sequence continues at coordinate 3,374 of JBBRDP010000048.1, read as the reverse complement.
GTGACGTGGTGCTGGCGCTCGACGTAAAGCACGCCGCTGCGGTTTCCTCGCGTGTGCGCACGGATGGTCCGGCGGCGCTTGCAGTGCGCGACCTCTCCGTTCGTGGTGATCGTGGTACGCGCGCAATCGAGCAGCTCTCGTTTGCCGTGCAACCGGGTGAGATTCTCGGGATTGCCGGCGTCGAGGGCAACGGTCAAACCGAGTTGCTCGAAGTGATTGCGGGTTTGCGACGCGCCGACCGCGGCACTGTGCATATTGGTGGACAGGATGTGTCGTTGCTGACCGTGCGTGCGCGGAGCGACGCGGGGCTTTCGCACATTCCGGAAGACCGGCATCGCCGCGGGCTGGTGCTCGACTACACTGTGGCCGAGAACCTGTTGCTGGGACGCCAACATCATTTCGCGTCGAAACTCGGCACGCTCGATCATGACAAGATTGCGCGGCACGCCGAGCATCAGGTGAAGACCTTTGATATCCGACCGCCTGATCCGTCGTTGCCGGCCCGCGCGCTGTCCGGCGGCAATCAGCAGAAGGTGGTGATTGCGCGGGAGATGGGACGGGCGTTTACGGTGTTGCTGGCGGCGCAGCCAACCCGCGGCGTTGACGTGGGTGCCATCGAGTTTATTCATGCGCGATTGCGCGCAGCGCGTGATGCCGGCAAGGGAGTGCTGCTCGTGTCCGCCGACCTCGCCGAAGTGTTGGCGTTGTCGGATCGCATTGCGGTGATGTACGAAGGGCGTGTTGTGTGTCTACTCGCGGCTGCGCAGTGCAGCGCTGAGCGATTGGGCCCGTTTATGACGGGCGCCGAGCACGCGGTGGCGTCGTGAGTACGTCGGCGTCATCGCGTGCCGACGGGTGGCTCAGGCGCGCTGCGCAGGCCATGCTGGCGCCGGTGTTAGCCGTGGCGTTGGCGATGGTGGTGGGCGACCTGCTCATTCTCACGTACGGCGAGTCACCCGCCACCGTCTACCACCTGCTGCTGGAAGGCACGTGGGGTAACTGGTACGGTTTTGGGCAGGTCCTCTACAAGACCATGACGCTCACTTGCACCGGCTTGGCGTTTGCGTACGCCGGTCGAGCCGGCCTGTTCAATGTGGGCGCTGAGGGACAGCTGGCGGCCGGTGGATTTGCGGCGGCGCTGCTGGGGCTGTGGCTGCCCGCCGCCACGCCGGCGGTACTGGCGATCCTGTTGTGTATCGCGGCCGCGATGGCCGCCGGTGGTGCGGCCGGTGCGGTACCGGGCGTGCTGCGGGCTCGCTTTGGAGCAAGTGAGGTGATCGTGACGATCATGCTCAACTTCATTTTGCTGGCCTTGCTGAACTACGCCGTCGCATCGCACCTGAGTGTACCGGAAACACTGCACACGGAAGAGATGCGCGCTGGTTTTGTACCGCGACTTGGCGAGACGTTCGCGGTGTTTGCGGGCTCCGCTGCCAACTGGACCATTGTGATTGCCGTGGTGGCGGCGGTATTTGCCTGGTGGAAGCTGTTTCGTACGCGTTCCGGGTACGAGCTGCGCGCCGTGGGTTTGCAACCCGACGCCGCCGAGTACGGCGGGATTCCGGTACCGCGCACCTGGTTTCGCGCAATGGTGTGGTCGGGCGCATTCGCAGGGCTGGGCGGCATCAACTTTGTGCTCGGCTACAAGCACTACTACGAAGAAGGATTTGCGGCGGGCTCCGGCTTCCTTGGGATCGCGGTCGCGCTGGTGGGGCGCAATCATCCCATCGGCATTGTGATCTCAGCATTGCTGTTTGCGACGTTGTCGCAGGGCGGACTCGCGGTAAACGCGCTGGTGCCCAAACAGTTGGTGGACATTCTCCAGGCCGTGGTGATTCTCGCCGTTGCGACGGCCGTGCCGGAAGTGCAGCGATTGCTGCGCAAGTCGGCGGCCGCGTTGTTGCCGAGCGCGACGTCGGAGGCCGGCACATGATCATGCTCGCGTTTCTTCTGCAGACGATACGCATCGCGATTCCGTATTTACTGGCCGCGGCGGGCGGCGTGATGTCGGAGCGGGTAGGCGTCATCGCGCTGGGGCTCGAAGGGATGATGCTCGCTGGTGCGTTCGGGGCCGTGCTCGGTTCGTACTACGGCGGGAGTGCGTGGATCGGCGTGCTGTGCGCAATGGCGGCGGGACTCTTTGTGGCGTCGCTGTTGGCATTGTGTACGTTGCGATTTCGGGCGAATCAGGTCGTCGTTGGGATCGCGATCAATTTGTTGGTGATTGGTGCGACCCGATTTTTCCTGCGACTCGCGTTTGATAGTGCGTCAAACTCACCGCGCGTGGATGGATTTGGTGGCGAGGGGAGCGGCATGGGCGTGATGGCGAGCTTCTCGAATCCGTTGGTCTGGCTTGGTCTGGTCAGTTTGCCCGCGCTATGGTGGTTGTTGTGGCGCACGCCATTTGGCTTGCGCGCCCGTGCGGTGGGTGAGAAGCCGGAGGCGGCGGCGACTCTCGGCGTGCATGTCGGTGCACTGCGACTGCGCGGCGTGCTGTTGTGCGGCGTGCTCGCGTCGCTGGGGGGTGCATATCTCGCGCTCGACCAGCATCAGTTCACCGACAGCATGACGGCGGGGCGGGGATTCATCGCCCTTGCGGCGATCATTTTTGGTCGATGGATGCCGCTGCGTGTAGCGGCCGCGTGCCTGCTCTTTGCGGCGGCGGAAACACTGCAGATTCAGTTACAAGGCTTTCAGCTCGTGCCGTCGCAGTTTGTCGAGCTCATCCCGTATGTGCTCACGATTGTGGCACTGGCGGGCGTCGTTGGGAAGTCCGTGCCGCCTGCGGCACTGGGGAAGGTGGAGTGAGCATCGCAAACGACACTGGTGAATACGAAACACAAACCAACGCCACGGGAAAGCTGATCATTCTGATGGTCTCGGCGTTCATCGACATGCTGGGCATGTTGATGATTCTGCCGCTCCTGCCGTTTTACGCCGAGAAGCTGGGCGCTGGTGGAGCGATTGTCGGGTTGCTTGTGGCGGCGTTTTCGTTGGCACAGCTGGTGAGTGCACCGTTCTGGGGTCGGTTTTCGGATCGCTACGGCCGGCGGCCGGCACTGCTGGTGAGTCTGGTCGCGTCGGCCATTGCGTTTGTGGTATTTGCGTATGCGGACTCGCTGTGGCTGCTGTTCCTGTCGCGCATCGTGCAGGGCGCGGGTGGTGGCACGGTGGGTGTGATTCAGGCGTACGTGGCCGATGCGACGCGACCCGAAGATCGCGCGCGTGTGCTCGGCTGGTTGAGTGCCGCGACGAATGCCGGCGTGGCCATCGGGCCGGCCATCGGTTCGTGGTTGCGTCCGCTGGGTGCGGAATGGCCCGGACTCGTGGCGGCGATGTTGTGCGTCATCAACATGGCGTTTGTATGGCGCTAT
>JBBRDP010000047.1:0-18963 GCA_038203795.1 Gemmatimonadales bacterium | reverse complement strand
GTCACCGAGGAATACCGGGTCGAGGGCCCGGTGATGCTGTTTTTGACCACCACCGCGATCGACCTCGATCCGGAGTTGCAGAATCGCTGTCTGACGCTGGCGATCAACGAGAGCCGCGAGCAGACCGAGGCGATCCACCGTCGGCAGCGCGAGGCGCGCACGCTGGCGGGTCTTGCCGCCAACAAACAGGCGGCGACGATCCGCGCGCTGCACCAGGCGGCGCAGAGCCTGCTCAAGCCGCTCGCCGTGGTGAATCCGTATGCGGAGCGGCTGACGTTTCGCTCGGAATCGACGCGGATGCGGCGCGACAACGCGAAGTACCTGACGCTGATCGAGGCGGTCGCATTCCTGCACCAGTATCAGCGGCCGACCCGCAGCTACCGCGACCCCGACGACGCCAGCGGTCCCCCGATCGACTATGTCGAGGTCACGCTGGACGATATCGCGCTGGCCAACCGGCTGGCGCATGAGGTGCTGGGCCGCTCGCTGGATGAGTTGCCGCCGCAGACGCGGCGCGTGCTCGGCCTGATCACGGGTTACGTCGACGAGCAGGCGCAGCGGCAGGCGATCGAGCATGGCCAGGTGCGTTTCACCCGGCGGGATATCCGGCCGCTGTGCGGCGTCACCGACACGGCACTGCGGCTGCATCTGGAGCGCCTGGTCGAGCTCGAATACCTGCTCGTGCATCGCGGCGGATTCGGCTCGCGCTTCGTCTACGAGTTGGCCTACGACGGCGACGCAGCGTCCGCCGATGCGCATCTGATCGGCCTGCTCGATGTCGATGCATTGCGCCAGGCGCAAACCTCGCACCCCCAGACGGCAACCTCGCAGGGGGCAAAGCCCAACCTCGCACCCGCCTCGCACCCCGAAAACATATGCCCGATTATGAGCATGCCCCGGCCTTTTCCCATGCCGCGGCGCCGCGTCGACGAGATGCTTCGCTCTGCTGTTGCGCTTGGGCACCTAACACGCGCCGTTTCTGCTTCCTCGTTGGCGACCGAACGGCAGCGAAGGATTGCCATCGCGCGACCGGCGAGATTCGCCGAGTGAAGGTGCTTTTGTAGCGCCTCCCGTAGAACACGTAGGGCGCCAAAAGGCGCCCTATTCACACTCCAAAAATCAGACCGCAGGTACCGGATAGAAAGACGCCTTCTGCGCGCGACGACCGTAGCGCCCCAGCTCGTAGTCCGCCGGATCCAGCGCTGTGGACTCCCCGCACATGACCCGCGCCAGGTGCTCCGCCGAACCCGCCGCCTGCGTCCAGCCGAGAGTGCCGTGGCCGACATTGGTGAAAAGCCCGGCGTTCAGGGTCTTGCCGATGACCGCGGTGCCATCCGGCGTCATCGGACGCAGGCCACACCAAGTCTCAACGGCTCCGCCTGCAGAAAGATCGACCGCGCCCGGGAAGAGGGTCTGAACAGTACGCGCCAGGAGCTGCGCGCGCCGTGGATTCGCACGCAGGTTGAAGCCGCTGATCTCAGCGGTACCGCCGGCCCGCAGAACCGGGCCCAGGCGCGTAACGGCGATCTTGCTGGATTCGTCGATGATCGTAGCTACCGGCGCATTGGCACCGCTGATCACCGGTGCCGTCAGCGAGTAGCCCTTGACTGGAGCTACCGGCAGGCTCAGGCCCAGCGGCAACAGCAAGTCGCGCGACCAGGATGCCGCGGCCACGACCACCTGGTTAGCGAGGTACTGGTTGCCGCGCGAGGTCGTGACACCCCGCGCCCGCCAGTCGGTGTCAATGCGAATGACGTCCTCCCCATAGGAAAATACGACACCGAGATCAGCCAAGCGCGCGGCCACGGCCGCGGTAAACATGCGGCAATCACCGATAGCGTCGTCGCGAAAGATCAGCCCGCCGGCAATGGAGTCACGAACGCGCGCGAGTGCCGGCTCCTTGGTGCAACACGCATCGGTGTCAGCCACAGTCAGTCGGACGTTGGCCCGCTGCAGTTGCGGCAGGTCGTGCTTGAGCGCGTGCTCGAACTTGCCAGCGTCGCGGAAGAGCTGCAGCGTGCCTTCCTCCTTGTGGTGGAAATCGATACCACCGAGCCGATCCAGAACCGCCCCGAACATCGCGCGGCTGAAACTGGAAAGCGCAAGGATTCGTCGTTTGTTCTGTTCGAATGCTGCTTGCCGCGTGCTCCGCAAGAACCAGTACAGCCAGCGCATCTGATACAGCGCCCCCGACCAGTCGTCCGCCGGCGCGATCCGCAGCGGCCCATTCGGGTCAAGTAGCATGCCCGGAACCCGCCACGCGAGGCCTGGCGTGGCCCAGGGACCGGAGTACCCAAAGGACAACTGGCCGGCGTTGGCGTATGAGGTGGCCGACGCCGCGCACGGGCCCCGGTCGATCACCTGAACGCGCAGACCACGCCTTACGAGGGCTTCGGCGGTCAGGACGCCGACGACACCGGCACCGACCACGATTGCGTCATGTTTCATGGCGATTCTCCAATTCGTGCACGCCCCGACCTTCCGCCCGGGACGTGCCTATGGCACTGCCGGGTCACGGGCAGCTGGCGTGTTGTCCGCTGATGTCCAGCAACTGGTCGAGAAACTTCGACGGCATCGCGCCACGGTCCACAGCGCCCCGATTGCGAAGACACTGGTAGACGGTCGTTGAAGCGATCCAGCGCCGTTTCAGTGTCGATCCACTCTTCACAATGAGCCAACTGGTAATCGAGCCGTTGGTGTTCCGGTAGCCAACGATCGAGCCTTCCAGCTTCGAGGGGGTGCGGTTCTTGAGGAACGACTCCGGACTGCGCGTGTCCTGCAACGTGCTCGGACAGGAGCCTGAGCCCGAGTGCGTGAATGCGCCGGGCAGGTAGTCGGCTGCGCCTTCCATCACCCCAAGGTGCAGATGCGTACCCGTCGTGAGCGCCAGCGTGCCGATCTTCTCGCCCGCTTTGACCATATCGGCAACCTTCCACGACTTGCTGGTTCGCGGGTTTTTGCCGGTGGCGATATGGGCGTAGGCGACCGAGAACCGGGTGCCACTACGGTCGAAGTGCTCGACAATGACGACCTCCTTCCAGTCCGCGCCCCACGGGGCTCCCACCGACAGCACGCGGCCATCAGCAATGGCGAGAACGTCGTTGCCCTTCGTCCCCTTGATGTCGACGCCCAGATGTTGCTTGCGCCCACTGTCGAGGTAGAACGTGTAGTTGTGTGACGTGTCGGCATTGGTACAGCCTTTGCTGAAAGCGGCAAAGTTCGTCGTCACTGGCAGCCCCTGCGTGGTGACCGGGGCGGTCCAGCCGCCCGGCCATTGCAGTGGACGAGTGGTCGCGGCCGAAGCGTTGGTAGAAGTCACCAGGACCAACAGGGCCGAGGTGATGAAGCTGCGCGTGGTAAACATGATGTGCGGTCCCTTTGCTGGCTCGTTCGCAGGCGGGGGTGCCTGCGGACGAGCATTGGCGCACGCCGCCTCCAACCACTACATCAGAGCATCGGTATCCGGATCGGAGGGCCTCTCCGCGATCACGTTTTCTGGCCACCAAAGTGATACGTTTTCCAGACAAAATGGGTGGAGTTCCCTCGCGCGAGGCGTAGCCTTGGCCCTGTGTATGGCGCTGTAGAACCCTGTGTTCCGACAGCACATTTGGCGCATTCCGCACCAACGGAGCGTCCTTGGAAGGAGACGTGGCATGAGCCTGATCGATATCACCCCTGTGCACCTATGCAGAAACGGAATGCGTTGCCCGACCCTTTGGGTCGACGACGACCAGTACGTCTTCATCGGAAAACTGATCGCAAGGCCCTCTACTGCGGTGAAAGCGAAGGTGGGAAAGGGCGAAGTCGCCGTTCGAATCCCCCGAGATCTGTTTGACGCAGCGAAACCACCGGCCAGGAGCAGCCCCCATGCCACCCACCACGACACGTAGCGCAGGAAGTCACACATACGGGACCGGCCGGCCTGTCGCCTCAGAACACTTGGCGGCAGAGCTGGCCCGCTCAAAAACAGAGCTTGGAGACAAACTTCAAGCGCTGGGCAAGCGATGGGCGAGCTACATCAGAGCGCCGCTCCTCATTGACGCGGCGATAACGGTTCGCAAGAAGTACTTCCAGTTCCTGGACATTTCGCAGTTCTGCGGCACTCGACAACAACCCGTCGTGATGACCGACTCGATTCAGAAAGCCCTAGCGGCTCTTCGCAACGCAGCGTTCAAGTTTGCCGACCACCCATTGATCGAACATGCCGGGCCTGCGCAACGCAAAGCGATCTCCACATATGAGACCGGCGACAAGCGAGTCGAAGCCAGTCTGGATGCTAGGCTGAAGCGCGCTAAAAAGGACGCGTGTCATGGCGATCCCGACTGGCTTGAGGAGCTCGGTTGGTGCCTTCATGAATTCTTGGGCGAAGCATCAATTCTGGCATGCGCCATGAACAGGCGAGACCTACTCCCGTTGACGGCGCCGAAGAACGTTCCCAAGCACGACTCGCTAGCGGAACACACCGACAAATTTCTCAAGGGTGCGGCAACTCGACTCAACGAAGCTCGCGGTCGGGGTGACCTCAGTCAGGAGCGGGACGTGTTCAAGCGGGTCGAGTTGCTGAAAGAAGAGCTTGCCGAGTCGAAAAGCCCCGGGTTTCGTATCGCCCGAATTCCGCTTCAATCGCCCGATGATCCCAGCGGACCTCCGATCGGTTCAATCTCGATCCTGACGCTTGCGCCGCTGGCCACGGTTGAAAATCCAAAGCACCTTCGATTCGCATCATGTATGGCGCAGAAATACATCGGTCAGGCACTTCAGTCTTATGCGCTGCTCACCGAACTTGCCTCCCGACCAGCACCGCCACCGCCACCGCCACCGGCGACCATGACCGGCGACTCAACGACGCGAATTGCTGCTCACCTCGTATTGGACATCGCGGATAGCCATCTGAACGGCCACCGGCTTCACGGACGGAAGCATGGCTGGAGCGTACTAGCTAAGGGTATGAACCCCATGATTGAGCGATTCAGGAATGAGCACCGCAGGCAAGTCAAAGCCATCCGAGAAGAGTCGATAGGTGCGGTGCTTAGGCTTCCATTGCTTCCTAGCCCACCGGCTGACAATGCAACGGTTCGCGCCGGCAAGATTCGAGACGGCATTACATTGGCAATGCTACGACTGCAGCCTCGCGGAGTCTTCGTCCGGGGCGTTGAACAAAGCACCTCAGGGAAGTGCAAATCCAAGATGTACTCGATCAGCCATAGCGATGAAATTGCCGAGATACTGCACCCTTTTCGCGCCAGCGACGCGTTTATTGCCGAAAGCGTTTCAAGGTGGTTGGCAGACGTTAGGTCTGGTGACCAAAGCCGAGTAGAGAGTCACCGCACCGTAGAAGCGTCATCGATGCCTGATGCCCCTATGCGTCAGCTCGCGGGTTAAGCCCATCGCGATACACCGGGCGAGCCTCAAGATGGTAATTTCGGGGGCGTGCAAGCCCCTCTAATTGTCAAGACCGTGGCAAGTCCAAAGGCGCGACGGCGCGTCTGGAAATAGGTACTTCAAGAGCGCATCGAAACGCCGGTCGGGCGCATATGCGTGATCGCCTCGCTTCCAGGCTGCTCGATACGTTTTCACTTTGCTCTTCCACTTGATCATGTCTCCATGGGCCTGCATCGCCGCCGCACGATCGTAGTGCTCCATCATCACGCTGAAGGTCCACAAGACATCCTTGTGGGCTGCGAATAGTCGGTTGGCCAGCGACACATAGTTGGGGAACTCGCACCCCACTACATGACCGCACTTTGCTGAGTAGGCAGCCATCAGTAATTGGAACGGCCCTCGCCCATCGTTGAACTGTTCGGGCAGAACGAACCCACGTTGAGCTACGTCCCGCCGAACCTGCGGCCAGAGATGTTTGTGCTCGTCCCAATTGCCAGGTGTGGATGGCTGCGAAAACCCGCGTCTATTCGGCGCTTACACCTGATCGACCGAGGTCGACAGCGACGTCTGGTCACTTGGCATACGGACGCACTCGGTCCTGGCGTGAGCCGGACGGGGGTTGTTTCGAGGGTGTGATTTCGGCGTAGATAGGCGGCCGAGCGAGAGGACGCGCGGTATCGGGTTCAACCGCCAAGTCTCGCCCGATACCGCGCTTCACCGTGGAGACCACGGGCGCGAGCAAAAGGCGCTGAGCGGGTCAACGGATTCTGGTGAAAAGAATCGTGCCCCCGAGGGGGCGCTGCGCGGAGAGCATGTCGGATTCTGGCAAGTGCATGATGGCCACTGCCCCTCCCCAGCCAGCAGGAATCAACGCGCCGTCGCGTAGCGTGGCGCTCACTTGGATCGGAATTCTAGGCCCGCCCGCGTAATTCGGCTTCGTCGCATCGATGCGGAAAGACGTGCCATCAACACGCGAGATCGACAGAAGCTCGTCCGGGTTCTTTGTGCTCTGCCACACGCCTTCAAATGCTTCACCACCACCAGAAGAGCAAGCCGTTGTGAGCGCAGCGAGCAGGAGCACAACAAGCCATTGCGTGATTCTTGAATAGATGGTCTTCATGAATGCTTGAATCCTGTTTTTAGCGTTCAATCTCAAGGTCTTTGTCGGCACGCCGTTCAGCGATGTCGCGCCGCTCGGCAACTGCACTTCGATCCTGCGTCAGGTCACGGCTTTCGAGCTTGTCCAACACGCGCGCACCTTCACGGGCCAGGTTGCTCTCCGCTTGCGGGGGCCGAAGCTCCTTAATCGGGCGAGCTCCCGATGCGACCTCAACGCGCCTATAGCTAAGCTCTTGCTCAATGAGCGCGGCCTTTCTACGGTTCTCAGCAGATGGCAACTCTGTCTCGCGTTCTGCCGCGATTTGGACGGCTGCCATAAGCTCGGCCGTACGCTCTTTTACAAGAGGCCGCTCGCGTTCGCTGGTGGGAACCGTCGCCCAGCTTGCGCGCGACTCGGCGTCTTTGCGCTGATCCTTGGCGGCCGCCAGCTCTGCGTCATCGCGAGGCCCGTTGCGGAGGGCTTTCTCACGCTCCCGAACAGCGTTTGCCTGTTGTTCGGACTGGTCCATCACGACGCGGGCGCTCATGGCCAGCACCGCGCGACTTGCCGCAGACTCAGTTGCGCGATCAATGAGCTTGTCCACGAACTGAGACGCCCGCTCCTTGACTCCCACAGCGTGACCTTGCTCTGTGGCGTACACGTCGCGTGCGCGTGCTTCCATATCCTGCACGTGTCGCATCGCCGGCGATGCACGCAACACCTCCGGATCGGCGGCGAGGCGAGCGGCCATTATCGATTTGACGGCTTCACCTTTTTCATCGGTGCGTTCACGTTCCACGGTGTCTCCCCTTCGCAATTTATGCGGCAACCGCCGCTTGGTTTGCGTCCTGATCACTGCGATGCATCGCAGCAATCAGGGCGTTGATTTCCTGCTGTAGTTCGCGGGCTTCGGCGCCCATACCGTTCAGCACCGCTTCCCTGCACACAATCTCGGTGAGTCCGAGCGTGGCCTCGTTGAGCAAGGCCTCTTCGTCGATTGCCTCCACGCCGGCTCTTAGCTGGAGATCCAGCGCAGGCACTGACGGCGGGGCAAACGCTGCGCGCTTAAGCAGTTGCGCATCATCGAAATAGCGGACTTTCTTGATCCGGAACGGGCGCGAACCCTCAGCAAACACCAGCATGTGGTTCACGCCTAGGCGCATCACTTCATCCGGAAGCATGAGTTCACGGCGACCCACAGAGTAGTTGCGGCTGCTGCCACCTTTAGACGACACGTTGCGGGTCCGAGTCCGCATAGTGTGAGTACCAAGCTCGGTCGAAATGGCCTTCGCGGTATCGAGATCGTTGGGCTGAAAATAAACGCGATACTTGCAGGTGTCGAAGATGGATCGCTTGCCGGCAGCACCATATAGCTCCTCTACCTGCGCGGGGCTCTGGACGATCATGCAAACGCGGACACGGTAACCGCGAAGAAAGGCGAGGCCTTTCTTGATGAGCGGCATATAGCCCGCTGCCGCGAACTCATCGAGCATCATGATGACTTCGTGGGGCTCCTCTTTCGTCGGCAACGCGCGGCAAAGTCCATCGATCATCTGCTGGTAGATAAGGGCTAGGAGTTTCTCGATGCGAACGAGGTCAGGCGGCGAGACGCCGATATAGACGGACATAAGCGAACGACGCATATCCCGGAAATCGAAATCGCTCCGCGCTGTCGCAGCGCGAACGATTGGGTTTCCCCAGAGACTCAGCGCACCGGTCAGCGTTGACTTCACACCGCTTGCCTCCTTGGGAGGCTTTGCGCCGAAATCGCCTAGAAGGCGAATCGCCTCTGGGTGGATGACTTCACCCTTACGAACCACGCGCGCGCACTTGTCCCACGTGGCCTCGCCGTCGCGGCACCACTCCCATATTTCGCCGACGGATGTTCTGCCATGAAGTGTGTAGAGATGCACGCCAACCCCTGTAAACAGAGCGCGTGCTTCCGCCGACCACATATCGCCGGGGTGTGGCTCTGGAATCAGAAAGTTCGCGATCCTGTCTATTTCGTCAACGAGCTGCGGCCCAGGTTGCAGAAAGTCGAGCGGGTTATAGCAGTGCGTGCTCGTGGACATCGGCGCGAAAAGAAACGTCTTCTGGCGCGACCGCGCTCGCACACCCGCCGTCGTTTGCCACAGCTCGAACTTCGTGTCTAACGCGAGGATGGAACCGGGCCAAGTGAGCAGCGTAGGGATGGCGATGCCTGTTGACTTACCTGCACCAGGTGGCGCGCACACAAGGAGGTTTCCGGGGCTTGGCGCAATGACAAGGTTGCCAAAGGCGCGGCCGAGGATGACGCCAACCTTCGCGGCCAGCCCCGCACTGCGCAGCTCGCCGCCGTTACCAAACCGCGCATCGCCGAACTGCTTCAGCGGGTTGTAGACGAAAGGGAAGGCAATCAGCGCGGCAATGGCAAGCGGAAGGCATGCGGTAAGCCACAGCATTGTCCGTTGCCGCTTCGTGCCTGCTTCGGCGAATGACATAAGCGTGGAGGGATCGACGACTTGCTTTGCGCCCAGCCATGCGGTGAACGCGAGCGACCAGATGCAGTACGCGACCCCGAGTGCCAGCAGAACGAGCACGACCCAGCCGATCCACTTAAAGCCACTGAACTTCTGAGACAAGGCGACCGTCCGGTAGTGGTTTTACGTGCAAAAAAACATCGACGTACTCTTCAACCAGCTCGCGCATATCGGCGTCTCGCAAGCCCTCGAAAGCGCGGGCCGCTGCCATTGCCAGTCGGGTCTTGGCGTCCTCCGCGCTATCGGCGTGGATCGTGCTGAGGCTGCCGGGATGGCCGGTGTTGAGCGCTTCCAAGTACGTGTAGGCCTCAGGGCCGCGAATCTCCGACAGCAAGGCGCGGGTGGGCGACATTCGGAGCATGTGACGCAGCAGCTCGCGGGCGTTGGTCTTGGCTATGCCGCCATCGTTAGACGGACAGAGTAGATGCACGCGGTTGGGATGGTCGCAGCGCAGCTCACGGGCGTCCTCGATGCTGACGATTCGCTCGTGCGCTGGAATCTCTTTAGCCAACGCATTGAGCACCGTTGTCTTGCCCGAGCCAGTGGGGCCGGACACCATGATGTTGCGGTGGTGCCGAACGAGCAGGCGCAGCAGCGTGACGATATCGCCGGATGCGGCTGCAGCGTCGGCACCCTCGATTGGCGGCAGGGCGCGCCGGCGGACGCGACGCTGGAAACTGCCGGCGACCATCGACAGCTCTGGATGCAGGCTCGGCGAAACGGCAGTGCCGGCGTCGCGATGCGTCACTTGAGTCGTTCGGAAAAGTCCACCACCACCCAAGTCGTCGAGCGTGAAGTTGCGAATGCTCTGCTTGCGGATCGCAATGCTGACCAGGCCGGGCTCGACGCACGGCGGAATGACCGCCGTAAAACGCAGTTGTGCGTTGCAGAACGAGGGATCTGCAGGCAGCGCCGTGGTCAGAAGCGGCGCGTCTTCGCCGATGCGCTGATCGCGCGCATTTGCGACCAAGATGCAGAGCCCCAAACACTCGTCATACGAGAGGGCAGGGCAGGGGAAGCGCGTCGTCGTGGTGTTGGTTTTGACAAACACTTCGCCCGGCCGATTGACGAAGATTTCCTCCACGTCGTCGGCAGCGAGAAATTCCCTCACCGGGTCTAAGGCCTTCCTTAGACCCGCAGATAGCCGCTCGACGTGCTCAGTCGGCATAGGGGTTCTTAAAGCGGGTCGGAGCGACGCGGGTTGGTGTCTGCCCGTATGCCACAGGCGCAGACGCAAGCGGCAAGCCAACCGGGACAATCGCAGGCCCACCAAACAGGAGATCACGTGCAACTAGGACGTTGATGCGAGCGCCCTGATCGACATTGATTGTCGAAGGGATGTTGACGCTGTCGCGGAGGGCAATCTCGGACGTGCGTTGGAGATCGCCGCCGTATACCTGCGTCCCTTCGCTCTGGCCCTGCGTTTGAGCCTCGATGAAGCTCAGGATGATCGCGGCTCCAAAACGCTGAAAGAAGTGGGAATCCACATCACCCGTGAGCCCCGCAACACCCAGGGAGTCAGTGCCGCCGGACTCGACGCCGACATCGACGCCATCGGGACGAATGACTCGACGCCAGATCACGAAAACGCGGCTTTGGCCGCGCTGGACGCCCGAGCGGTACTCACCAATCACGTCAGACCCACGCGGAATGAGCACTTGCGTGGCGTCGTCGCTGTAGACATCCTCTTGGACGATGGCCGTCACCAGCCCCGGATGGTCGCTGCTGATCGCCGTTTTCAGCACGCCGGGGATGATTTTGCCTTGCCTGATTCGCAAGCTCATATCGACGGTGGGGCCGGCGATGCTCATGGGCGCGGAACTTGTTCCTTCGGGCAGGAACCCATAGGCGCGCTCATCCTGCTTTGAGTTTGGCGTGCCGTTCGCGTTCGCGGCCGACTGCGCCGCGAACAAATCGCCGACGCGGGACGCCGCATAGTCATCGCCAGTGGCCACACCGGCAGACGCCGAGTCATCGCCTGCATTTGAATCGCCCGAAGACACAAGGATTGGGCTGCGTAGACGGTCAGCCTCTTTCTTCTTTTTGGCCTCTGCTTCACGCTGGGCGTTGGCGTCGCGCTCGCGGTTCGCCTGCAGGTCGGCCTGCCCTTGCACTTGCTGTGCATACGCCAACGCCTGCGCTACGCGCGCAGCTTCTTGGTTCTCGACGCCTTGCGGTGTGGCTTTAAGAATAGTGCGATCCGGGTCTGGCTCAAGAGCCTGTGCCGTCACGCGTTGGCGAGGGGGCTCCGGCAGACGAGCCGCGCGAAATCCGAACTCTTCCTTGCCTTGTTCCACCATGCGGCCGCTTGAGCTTTTGCGGTCAAGGTAAAAGAGCCCTCCGACGAGAACCAGCAGAACAAGCCCAGCGACGACGAGGCTCGTAGCGCCGCCCCTCTTAGGTGTTTCTAGTGGCCCAAGGTCTTCGCCCGGAGGCGGCGGGTTTGGGGTCGACGGGGGCGCGTGCTCGCTCACAGCGGCTTCCTCCGGCGATAGTTGCGGCTCTTGCTGACGACCGGCGCGGTCTCATCAAAGATGCAAGTGACAAGCGTGCCATCGCGCAGCGAGAACTGCGCTTCGCGGCGTTCTACGACGGTGAACGCCCCGCGCTGGTGACTGTTCACTAACGCCTCTTTGCCGTCCTCGTCTACCGCAAAGATGGCGGGCAAGGCCTGCCCGTCTGCGAACTGGAAATAGGTGAACTTTCCATCGTCAAACACCCGCAGCGGCTTCGAGCGGCTGTCGCCCGCCCACGCGTATTTCCAGTTGTACGCCTCAGGCCCCATGGGAGCGGTGATTTCCTCGCCTTGAACTCGATCCACTTCCTCTTGGCGCGCCGCGTCGGCCGCCAATTCGTCTTGCGGGTAAGTGAAGTGAACGGCGTAGGTGAGCTGTGGATCGTTCGGCGAGGTTGCCTGAAACGCCGACAAGGAGAAGTTGTATAGCCGCTTGTTGGTCCGAATGAGCAGGTTCGTGTTCGCCTTCTCTTCCTGTGGCTTGAGTAGGATGCCGTGCTTGTCGCCCGACTTCATCACCTGCCAGGCTTGTGAGTCGCCCAAGCCAACGTCCTGAACTGTCTCGCGATTGGAGAACCGAACCGACATGGCGTAGCCAAACGCGCCCTGCAATGCCACCACGTCGCGGGCGTTGTAGACGACGGTACGGATGCGGCTGTCGGCCGGGCTTGGAATAGGGGCCTTCTCGGCGTACGCGGCCACGGGCGTAAGGGCCAGTGTTGCGGCCACGGCGAAAGCCAACGCGGGGTACTTAACCATTGCTCAAAATCTCCTGATCAACGCGATAACTGGTGACCTTGAAGCCCAGTGGGTTACGCCACCGGATGCCAAGCTCGGAGGGGGTGCTCGTAAACGCAAAGCTGACGGTGGCGACTGATCGGCCCTCGACGGTTCCGACCTGGCGAATCCACTTGGTAGAGAAGCCCACCTGTGCCGTCGTGGTGTTGAGAAACGCCACGCGGGTGACGCTGACCTCCACCTTGTCATTGCCATACCGGCGGAACGGGTTCTCGGCAGCGTTTTCTGATCGATGCAGTGCGTCGTAGGCCGCGTAGGCCCGCGCATCCGAAAATATCTGCACGGTCTCGGCGCGCGTCTTGAAATCCCGCTTGTCGTAGGTTTCGCGCGCGATGATGTAAGGCACGAGGAACGACGACACCACGGCATCGTCCTCCGTGATCGAACGAACGCCATCCGGGTTGGCTCGCAAGCGCGTTAGTTCTTTGACTTCACCGGTCGCGGTGTTGTGCACCAGCAGATAGGGCTCGCTGGTTTTCAGGGGGGCGAGCGCCGCGACGCCGACGCCGGCACCGGCCGCAGCGAGAAGCGCGGCGAGGGAAACTCCCAGCATTAAATTGCGTTGCTTGCGCATGGAGTCGTAGCGATCAGCTTCCCAGCCATCGGCGACTGCCTGATACGCCGCGAGATCAAACGATGTTTTCTTTCCCACAACGGCCTGCCTATGGTGAACGTGATGCGATCTTCGAGAGATCACGTGAGACGGTGCTACGGAACTGATCCTCTGAGCGCTGACGCTCGGCCGAGGCCTTTTCGCGCTCCGCACTCTTGCGACCGTCTCGGGCGGCAGTTACGACGTTGGTGATACGGCTGACTTGCCCTCGCACCGCGCCGAAGGCCGCGCCGACCGTGCCGAGTGTCGAAAGCGCCAAGCCGCCGCCGAGCGATGACGCGAGCTGCTGGACTTGGAGCAACAGTAGGAAGCTGACGCTGGACGCCAGCACGTAGGCCCCAACGTCGGCGAACGAAGGATCGGGGCCAGCAGCTGTGAGGTTGTTGAGCTGTCTTGTCATCCACAGCGTGGAGAAGCTGAGGATGGCGAGCGCGAACAACGGGACGAGCGAGTAATTGATCAACAAACCGAGCCAGCGTTCAAAAACGCCTCGCGTGGTCTGGAAGAGCAACATCACCAAAAACAAAGGCGTCATGCCGATAAGAAGCGCAATCGCGAACTTTGCGATGACAATCAGGAAGGCGGCATAGCCAACGACGATGATGGTCGAAACTAGAACGCATACCGCGTGCAAGACTGGCAAAACCCAGCCATCGCCATCGGTGACAAGACCGCCGGCTGTGACAAGCCCGGATTCGAGAATGTCACCCAGACTGGTGTAGATCGACGCCGCGTTGATCGTGCCGGCCCAGCCCCCGAAAGCCGTCGGCGCGGCGGGAAGCATTGCAGCCAACGCAAAGGGCGCTTCGGAAAACAGCGGGTAGAGAAGCACCGAAATGGTTTCGTACGGAAACAGAAGAATCGTGGCGATAACGGTCACGAGAATCAGCCGCTTGATCGACTCTTCGATGGGGCTTTGAATCCGCCCAGTGAGAATTGCCCAGCCGTACGCGACAATGAACAAGGTCAATAGGGATCGGAACACGCCGGAGCCGAGCCAGCTGAACGCAAGGATGTTCACGAGGCTGGACACCCAGCCCCACAACTGCAAGTCAAAACTGGTCAGCAGTTCCGATATCACGGGGCGACCCCAAAGGACTCAGGCGTGCAGCCGTCCGTGAGGGCGGCTTGGTGGGAGTGGTGGGCGTGCGAAGTCGCCAGCCGTGGGCACGGCGCGGTGAGTGGCTTATGGGCGCAGGCCCCCAGAAGCAGTAGCGCCACGAGTGCGACAAGCAGGCGCAGAGGCCTCACCATGAGCGGTCCTTCCAGCGCGACATCTGCAAGCTCCGCGCTTGGGCAGCGGTATCGCGTTGAGCGTCATTGGACGCGAGGTAGGCGTTCTGCGATTGCAAGCGCAGGGCCTCAATCATCAGGTAGGCGACTTCGGCCTGAACGCGAGCGCTCGTATCGACGGACGCCTTCAAGTCATCCGCATACGACGCCGACTCAATCAGCTCATTGACGGCCGCGAAACGCGTCGTCAGGTTGCGTTGGGCGACCAACGAACCTGCCATCATTGCTTGCGACGCGCCGAGCTTGTTGTCATATCCCAAGCGCTGAGCGTTCGAGAAAAAGTGAACGCCTTGGAACGCCGACCACCACTCAGGGATCCCATACTGACCTACCACTTCGGTCAGCATGTTGGTGTACGGGTCACCGCCATAGCCGCCGAAGTACCGGGCGTTGATGGCCGACCGGAAGTCGGCGGGCATGTACGAGCGCACCTGCTGATGCAGCGCGTTGTTCGCGATCGTGCGGATGTACGCGCGCGGATTCTTGAGCGTGTCGTATGTCCGCTGCAGCTGTTGATACTGCTGCTGCATACGTTGCAATTGGTCGGCCCACTTAGCCAGTTGCGCGCTGTGTCCGATAATCGTTTCGATCGTGTGGGGAATGTCCACCACAGCAAACTGAGCCTTGGCAGAATCGCTACCAAGCGCGAGTACAAACCCGACCAGCATTGAAGCTACCACCGCCGCACGGTTACGCATGATCATTGGACCTTCTCCTTCCTGACGTGAGCAAGAAACAACGGCAACCACCGGGCAGGATCGTCGCCAACCTGCGACCGGATTTCTTCGCACAGACGAACGGTGTGTTCGCGACCAGACAACACGGCAATGTCGTCGGGCATCTCTGATAGATCGAGACGAATGAGGACGCTGCGGCCGCTTTGACGCACCAGGAATGCGCGCGACTCAGGCGCTGTGTGCATCACCAGGTCGGCTTCACGCTCGCTGAGGTTCCAGCCATTCGTCAGCTCGTCGCGGTTCGCGTTCGGATTCGGAAACAGGACTTGGGTTGCCGCCTGCTGAAGCAGGGTCTGGCCGGCGTCGGTAGCAAGAAACGTCTTGGCTTGCTGGGTGGAGCAGATCAACATTCCGTTCGCTTTACGGATCGTTTCCGACCAATCGACGAGTCGCTGAGCAAACGTCGGATGGCGCAGAAAGTGCTGCAACTCCTCCACGCTGATGATGGTTCCAACGTCATCACCGGTCCGCAGATCACGCGACACGCGCTCGAATACGTAGGCGAGGGCGGGAGCACAGACCATCTCGTCTTTCAGCAGCGTGGTCATATCGAAGCCCAACACGACCCCACCCAAGGACAGCTTGTCAGTGGGGTTGTCGAACACCCACGCCAGTGACCCCTTGCCATGCCATGGCCCAAGCCTTCTCCAGAGCGCGTCGTCGCCATCGCGCTTCTGAATGAACGGGGCGAGCTCGCCCAGTCGCCGATCCACTAGGTCGAGGGTCATCGTCCTAGCAACAGCCCAATCCAGCTCTTCCACGTCGCGCGGCGGAACAGATTCGTTCGGCTTGAAGCACATCGACACCAACAGATCGACCAAAAACCGCCGCGTTTCCTTGCTGTCTGGTAGCTGGAAAGGGTTCCAGCCTGTAGGTGCCCCTGCGCGGATGACCGAGTACTCGCCTCCACAGGCGCGGACGAATATCTCCGCGCCGCGGTCTTTGTCGAACAGCCACAGGCGTGGTTTGCAGCGTCGGGCTTGGGCAAGCAAGAAACACTGTGCCGTGGTCTTGCCCGAGCCAGTTCCACCGATGATGACGGTATGCCCGACGTCGCCCTTGTGGAAGTTGAAGAAGTACGGCGTGCCTGCCATCGTTTCCAAAGCGCTGATCGCCGGCCCCCAATGATTTCCTTCGATGCGCCCTTCGGGCACCGAGTGAAACGACGCCAAGCACGCAAGATTGGCGGAGCTGATCGGGACCGCGCGCGCGGTGTACCGGCGGTTGCCCGGCAGGCGCGACCAGAACGCGGGTTCAAGGCCTCGCGTTTCGCGAAATGTCACGATGCCAAAGCCGCTGAGCTTGGCGATCACGTCGCGGGTCAGATCTGAGAGCACAGACCGGTCGCGATCAATGACTTGAATCGTCAGTTGGTGAAATCCGAAGACCAGCGCATTGCGCGCCAGCTGATCACGTGCCAACACCAGCTCATCGCTTAGCGATTTCGCGTCGTCATCGACTTGCTCATAGCGAGCGCCTTGGCGCTTCAATTCTTTGCGGCTATCGCCTTGGGCTTCGTAGGTGAAGCTCTGAGTGAATACCAGTTCAGCGGGCAGGTGCAGAAGCGTATCTAGCATTCCCGGCAGCGTGGCGGGTGGGTACTCATCCACCGACACGATGGCACTGTATTTCGAGCGCCCGACGCGATCTCGAATCCGAACTTCACTTCGGCCGAATTCGATTTCGTTCCACGCCAATGATCGAGTGAGATCACTCTGTGGGAGTGCAATGGTGTTGTACTCGCCGTTGACCAGGTACCCGAGCATCGAGAGCGCGGCGTGGTTGCCGTCGCTGTCGGCTTCGAGCAGGTGCGCGCCGTAGACGGCGAGCATCTTCTGCAGTTGCTGCGTAGCTTGCACAAGGTGGGCGTAGGCTTTGGTGGTCTCGCGCTCGCGCGCTGCCGCTTCTGCCTTGCCGCCCAGCAAGACCCGGTCAATCAGTGCTGCCGGTGAGCTTGAAGTGATCGCTGGGGTGCGGCGAACCACCGTGATGTAGAACTCGTTGGTGAAGAACCGGTTTGAGGCCCAGCGGGCGCGCCATCGCGTATCCAGATCGCGCGCGTAGCCGGGGGGCGCTTCGCCATCTGGGAACGCATTCAGTTCCCGGCGTACTGCATGAAACCAGACGCCAATCAACGGGTGGGCGATGGAACGAAAGGCGCTGTGGCGCTGATGCTTCCACGCATCGATGTGCGCATCGTCGGCGGTGTCAGATGGAACGCCACGCAGGCGCAAGATCTGCATCAACTCGCCGTTTCGGCCGGCCAAAGTTGCCGCATCGATTTTCGAGCGCGTGACAGGAATGTGCGCACTGGCGCTCGCCGCAGCGAACGCCAGCTCACCCAACAACAGCTTGTGCCCGATGTTGGTCACGGCAGGTAGACATTCCGGCCGTACACGCGACGCAATGGCCCGTGACAGGCCGCACGGGCCATTTCGACTTCCATGAAGCGACGGTCAATCGCCAGTCCGACGAAGCCCACTAGGTGCAGGACTGGGAGTAAGACGAACGGCCAGAAACTCTTCGCCATCAAGAACAAGATGAAGGGCAGCAGCAGCTCGACGACAAGCCATGCCTGCGTCACGCCAAAAATCATGGCGGGCCTAATTCGGGCCTGATACACGGTGTCGGCGGCAAGCATCGCTTGTCAGCCCACTTCGCCGATGAGCAGGTCGGCCAGCGTCGCGCCGCCGAAGATCAACACGATGCCGCCAATGATTTGGCCGGCGATGCCCCAGCTGAGCCGTCCGACCCAGGCCATGTAGCCACTCACGACAATGATGAGGATCGCGCCGCTGCGGGCGAATGCACCCGTCAACACGTCCACCACATAGTCGATCGGGCCTTGGAAGGGCACGGTCTGGGCAGCCGCTGGAAAAGACATCAGCAGCATGAGTGCGGTGAACAGCAGAAGATCGAGACGCTTGAGGGACATTGGTAACTCCTAGAACGGGGGCGGGCTGGTGGTCGGCTGGACAACTATAGAACTACAGAACTATCATTTCACAGAACAAGTTCATCGGCACAAGCGTATTTGTGCATGACAAAAAGGATAAGTCAATCACGGTTTTGTGCTTTCACGGTGCTTCGTGTTGACACTTTCCTAACATTCCCGTCGCAAGTCCTTGACGAGCGGCGGGGCACGCCTCACGGAGCTACCCATGAATCGTCAACGTTCCCTCCCCTCGCCCGCGTTACCTCGCTGGGCGCAAGCCGCCGGAATTGCGCTCCTGGGCTTCATCGCCTTCCAGTTCTGGCTGATCCGAGACTGGCGGGCACTGGCGCTTGAGCGGGCGTCGGTTGATGTCGCGGCGCGTTCGATGTGCGCCGATACCCTTGACATCGCTCAGCGACAAAGTGAGCTGATGGATGCCTTCTCGGCGCAGGCCGAGAAGGCCTTTGCTGATCTGGCGATATGCCGGATTGAAGGCGTAGTGCAATCAGGTAGCTTCGGTTCGTCGCCGACGCCATGACGGGAACAACCGTGCAGCGACGGAGCGCTCGCAATGGTCTACCTGCTGCGCCCGATGAGCCGGTCACGCTGCGCGTCCCGCGTCGCATTCGCGAGGCGATCCGACGCATCGCGGCGATGGAGGAATCCACGATGGAAGCCGTCACGCTCTCCGCGATTCAGTCGCATATCGACCGATGGGAAGCAACGACGGGGACGAAGGTCGGAGCTTCCTTACGGCGTCACAGGCGCTAACGATTGGGCCGAGCACACGCAAAAGCGTGCCCGAATTTAAGCGTGGGTGGTCGAAGGCTGCCACTAGGGACAGCAAACAACAAAGGAGGACGACGAGCACGAGGCGGCCGCGCAGACCACGGCGATAGTGGCCGGTGGGCAAGGTTTGACATAACTACATTTTGTAGTTATAAAAGCCCCCAACACTGAGTGCTTCTATGAGCTTAATTTTTGAATGGGACGATGAGAAAGCCGCTTCCAATCTGAGAAAGCATGGCGTGCCGTTCGATGAGGCTATTGCGATCTTCCTCGACCCACATCG
>JBBRDP010000046.1:0-19116 GCA_038203795.1 Gemmatimonadales bacterium | reverse complement strand
TGGGTTGCGGTGTTCGGCTGCGGTGGTGTGGGGCTCTCGGCGATCATGATTGCGCGCGCGCTCGGCGCACGTCCCATCGCGGTTGATGTGTCAGACGACGCGCTCGTGCTCGCACGCGCGGCCGGTGCCGAACTCACGCTCGACGCGCGCGAGCACGACGATGTTGCGGAGTTGATTCGTGCACACACGCTCGGTGGTGTTGACAGCGCCTACGATGCACTTGGTTCCGCGATCACGGCACGCAACGCGCTCTGCTCACTGCGAAAGAACGGGCGACATGTACAAATCGGGCTGCTCGCCGGTGCCGACAGCGAACCGCGCTTGCCACTGCACCTGCTCATTGCCCGTGAGCTTGAGATTGTTGGCAGCCACGGGATGGCCGCGCACGCCTATCCGCGTATGCTGCGCATGGTGCTGGACGGCGTGCTTGACCCCGCTCGATTGATCACGCGGCGGATATCGCTTGATGAAGCACCACACGCACTCGCGACCATGGTAACCGAGCCGCGAGCCGGCGTGACAATCATTTCCCCGTAACGCGGAACAGATCGTCGGCCGCCTGGAGAACCTTGCCCCGTAGTCGCGGCGGAAGATTCGGTCGTTCGGCCAGAAACTCTCGAACAATCTGCGCCGCGTCGGCTGAACGATGCCCGTCGAGCGTGGCGTTGAGCCAGCGTAGCGGAAAGAAGATGTCGCCCGTGCGCTGAATCTCTTCCACCAACTCCAGACTCGCGCGCACTGTGGGCAACGAATACTCGGCGCGCAGCGGATGATGCATCGCACTCATGGCATCGAGCACCCACGACTCACGGCGTCTGTTGTCCACGTTGGCAAAGGCTCGGAAGAGTGAGTCACGCACACCGAGATCTGCGCTGAACGCCGGACGCACAAAGCGGAAGCGCGCGAGACGGTCTGGATTGCTGATGCGCCTCTCCTGCTCAGTGAGGATCGCTTCCGCATTGGGCAGGCCGCGCAAGGCGAGCGCCTCCGCGAGCCCGATGTACTGCTGCTCCACCAACGGCAATCCTCGTGGCGTTTCCTGCTTGCGCCAGATACGCTCGAGTCGGGCCACCCCGTCGGGAGAGAGTGTGACACCAACGAGAGCATTGAAGTATGCGCCCTTTCGCCCAGGCGTGGGCGCCGCGTCGAGTGCGCGCCACAAGGCATCTTCGACATCGGGCGCGATGGCCGCGCGCGACGAGTCAGGGAGGAAGCGCCAGTACGCGCCGCGCAAGAGTCCAAGCACTTGCTGTGCCACCAGTTCGTCACGCTCGCGATCAAGCGCGACAATGGCGGCGTTCACAAACTCGTTTGCGGTGAGCGAATCTTCAAGCACGTCTTCCCAGAGCGCTTGCCACGCGACGGCGCGATGCAATGGATTGCGCAACGCGTGCACACGCGTGAGCAGCGCCTCGCGGCTGGCGTGTTCGAGCACGAAACGTGCGTAGCCCACACCATCAGCGCCAGCGAGCAGGAACGCCGGTGTCGACGGCAATGTCATGGGCACGAACGCGTGTGCATCCCGCAGCAGCACACGCTGCTCACGCACCGAATCACCGACTCCCATCGCGACAACCACCGGTTGATTCCACAACAGTCCACGATTGGCGACGTCATCGCGCTGCGTCACCACCAGTCCAGAGTCGGTCCAGCTCGCGGTGACGCGCGGACGCCCCGTCTGGTTCACCCAGACATCACTCCACGTCGACAGATCTTCGGTCGTGAGCGAATCGAGAATGCCGATGAGGTCGGGCCACGTGGCGTTCGCGTAGCGGAAGCGGTCGAGATAGAGGCGCAGTCCGTCGCGCAACACGGTCTCACCGATGAGCGCTTCGAGTTGCTGCATCACCACCGGCGCCTTCTGGTAGATGATGGCGCCGTATAACGAACCGGCCTCGCGCAGGTTCTCGAGCGGTTGGCGAATCGGATTGGCGCCCGCCGTCCGGTCCACGCCATAGGCGGTTGGATGATGGGCCTGAAAGAACCGCAGCGAGAGGCTGAGATCGGGGAACGAGGGGCCCGCAATCTTCGCCGCCATGAAGTTGGCAAACACCTCTTTCATCCATACGTCGTTGAACCAGCGCATGGTCACCAGATCGCCGAACCACATGTGCGCTGTTTCGTGCGCGATGAGGCTGGCGCGGCCGAGCTCCTGGGAACGTGATGCGGAGGGATCCAGGAACAACGACTCCGCGCGGTACCAGATCGCACCCGGATGCTCCATGCCACCAAACTGAAACGCGGGCACGGCGAGGAATGCGAATTCGTCAAATGGATAGTCGATGGCCGTATACGCTTCGAGCCATGCGAGCGCGGTCGCATGCAAATCGAATATGGCATCGCGATTGCGCTGCAATTTTTCCGGGTCGGTCTCGCGATGATACATCGTGAGCGTGCGCCCATTCCGTTCGGCGGAGTCGACCGTGAGTGCCCCGGCCGCGAAGGTGAACAAGTACGTGCTGATCGGTTTTGTTTCGGCGAAGCGCACGCTGTCACGATCCATCCCCGCACGCACACGCGATGTCAGTGCCCCGTTCGAGAGTGCCTGCCACGCTGACGGGATGACGAGCGTCAACGAAAAACGTGCCTTGAGATCCGGCTGCTCAAACACGGGCATTGCCGTGGATGCACGATCCGGCACAAAGAGCGCGTACAGCAGGTCGTCTTGCCGATTGAGCGCGGCGTCGGTGCTGCGAAAGCGCACTGTGACGGTGTGCTCACCCGCCGACACCGTGTTGTTGGGCATTGCAATGTGGTCGGTAGACACAACGAACGACACCGAATCCCCGTCAAGCAGCACACCAAGCACATGGCCGAACGGTGCGCGAAAGTCGAGCACGAGCGGCTCGTCACCGTCGCGCACCGTGAATCGCACATCGATCACCCCGAGTACGGCCGAGTCACGCGCGGCGGGAATATCGAGGCGAATATCATAGCGGACATTCGAGAGCGTCGCCGCCCGACGTTCCGCCAACTCGAGGGCGACACCGGGTTCGGGCGTCTCAAACACCTTGGAGCGCTCCACCGAGCACGCGGCGAGCGAGAGCACGAAAAGCAGACTAGCAGAGGAACGACGCATGCATGACCGGGAACAGGTGGTGATCACGTTCCCGGAAAGGTACGATCAGCGCACGGTGCGCGCCCGACCGCCGGTGTCGTTGCCGGTGTCGTTGAACGCTCGATGGCCGCATCTTTCTCTTTCATGATTACCTCCAGCAGACTCGTTCGACTGGCCATTCGCACCCTGGGCTTCGTGCCGGCGACGCCGGTCCGATGGATAGCGCGCGGTTGCGGCGTACTGGCGGGTGCGTTTGCCGGCACGCGTCGTGCAGCGGTCATGGAGAATCACCAGTGGTTAGCGCCGCATCTCTCCGAGCGCGAACGACGACGCGCCACCCGTCGTACCTTCGCCAATATGTTCGACGCGGCCGTGGATCTGTGGCGTCTGCCCACACTGCGAGCGGGCGAGTTCACAGCGCTCGTCGCGGTTGAGGGGCGCGAACATCTGGACGCGGCTGTCGCTCGTGGTCGCGGTGTCATCGTCGTCACCGCGCACCTCGGACCGTATGAACTCGGCGGTGCCTGGCTCGCCCACGCCGGCTATCCGTGCCACGCAATGATGGAGGTGCTCGACCCGGACACCAATGCCGCGCTCGCGCTCTATCGACAGGCAACCGGCATGCAACTCGTGCCACGTTCGGCCGGCGCTCGCCCGCTGCTTCGCTTGCTCAGAGACCGACAGATTGTGATTTTGGTCGCAGATCGCGTCGTAGGACACGGCACGGAGGGATTGGCCGTGCCGTTTGGCGCGGGGACACGTGCCATCCCCACGGGACCGGCGGCGCTCGCCCTCGCAACGGGCGCGCCCGTTGTTGTCGGGGTAATTACGCACGCCACCCATCGCCGAGCGCGCTACCTTGTCACGCTCCAGCGGGCCATTGTCCCTGTCCACAGTGGCGATGCGACACGCGACCGTGATACCATCACGCAGGCTATCGGGAGTGCGCTCTCGACCGCCGCACAAGCAACTCCCGATCAATGGTACGTCTTTCAACCGGAATGGATAACGCGTGACGATCCCGCCGGAGGCGAGCACGCTCGTGTCGGTTGACGCGCCGAGCCGGTCCGGCGGACGTGCGCCGGCATCAATGGTCGAGCCCGCTCCGTCGATTGCGACCGTGCTGCGCTCACCACGGTTCAGCTTTCTCGTGGTCGGGCAAACCGTGTCGCAGCTAGGCGACAAGCTACACCATATGGCGCTGATCGCCTTGGTGGGCGCCGCCGCGGCGAGCAACACTGGCGGGCTCGAGCTGGCCAAGCTGTCGGTGGTCTTCACCGCCCCCGTGATTGTGTTCGGACCACTCGCCGGCGCGCTTGTCGACCGCTGGAACAAGCGCACCACCATGATCGTGTGCGACGCGCTGCGCGCACTGTTGGTGCTCATCATTCCCGCGCTGTTCGTCGCCACCGGACATTTGTGGACCGTCTATGTCGCTGCGTTTCTGACATTCCTGCTTGGCGTGTTTTTCAATTCCGCCAAGATGGCGCTGATTCCGGAGTTGGTTCCACGATCACATCTGCTGTCCGCCAACGCTGCACTGTCATTTATCGGACGGTTCGCCACGGTGCTTGGTGTGGTGGGTGGCGGCGTGATCATTGGCCTCGCCGCGTGGCGCCGTTTCGGATGGTCCGACTACGAAGCAGGCTTCTATCTCGACGGTGGCTCGTATCTGATCTCCGTGCTAACGTTGCTGGCAATCAGGTTCACCGGCCGCGACCACGAAGTTGCTCCGGCTGAGCCCGCCAGCTCGACGCTGCTCGACAAACCACGCCGCACTTTCCGCTCGCTCGCGCGCGACGTCGCCGAAACGCTGCGCGCTGTGCAACACGACCGGGCGATGCGCTTCGTCTTTACGTCGCTCCTCTCGCTCGCACTCTTCGCCAGCACCGTGTACGTCGCGATGACCTACTCCGTACAAACGGTCATGGGGCTCGGCACGCGTGGAGTGGGGTATTTGGGTGGAATACTCGGGACCGGCATGATCGGTGGATCTCTGTTGGTGGGCACGATCGGCCGACGGTGGAGCAAGCAGCAGACCATCGTGCTCGGGAACACCATGATCGGCGTGTTGATGATTCTCGCAGGGGTGTTCTTTTCGTTCATGGTGTTCGTGCCCGTCGCGTTTTTAGGCGGGGCGATGCTCGCGCCTGTCATGGTTTCGCAGGACACGTTGTTGCATGAGAGCGCGCCCGCCGCTTCACGCGCACTCATTTTCTCGACCAAAGACCTGATCGTCGCCAGTGTGTTCATGATCTGCGCGCTGGCTGTTGGCGGACTCATCTTTGTGCTGGGATCATTGGGAATCGCCGAACCGTATCGCTTCGCGCTTGGTGGTGTAGGTGTGGTCATCGTGCTGGCGGGAATCTCGGGCCAAGTCGTACTTCGAGCGGCGCACGCACACGAGTCCATCGACTGACACAACGCAGAGCTCGTTTCGTACAGTCAGGAACGGTTTGCTCCCGACGCCGGGGTTTCCCTCACCCACGACCATCCTCGCATGCGGATCATTCAGGTCTCGCCATACAGCTGGAACGCCCTCGGCGGTGTACAAATACACATCCGGCAGCTCGCCAAACACCTGCAGAAACGTGGACATGAGGTGCTCGTGCTCGCGCCCGGTGATACGCCCGGACGGCAGAACGGCACGTGCATTGTCGGGCGAACGTTCGATATTCATACGAACGGATCAGTTGCGCGACTGGCCTTCGCGCCCAGCACCATGAAAGCAATTGAAGAGGCGATGCACGACTTCGCACCCGATGTTGTGCATGTCCACGAGCCGTTCGCGCTCAGTGTCGGTCTCAAGGCCGTGTGGTCATCACCTGCACCAGTCGTCGCCACGTTTCATTCATATTTTGCGCGCGAAACGCTGCAGGGTCGACTGTATTCCGCCGCCGCGCCGCTGTTGCGCCCCACATGGCGCATGTTGTCGCGGCGACTCGCGGTGAGTCAGGCCGCACGGCATTCGGCCAAGGGACGGCTCGGCAAGGGCAACGTCACCATCGTGCCGAACGGTGTTGACATCGAGCGATTTGCGCTCGCGTTGCCCGCGTCACACCTGCCACCGGGACGCAAGCTGCTGTTCGTGGGTCGTCTTGAGCCGCGCAAAGGACTGCCGTTTGTCATGCAGGCATTTGCCCAGCTCGCGTCGCGCTATCGCGATCTGCAGCTGCTTGTTGTTGGTGACGGTCCCGAGCGCGATGCGATCAATGTGCTGCCGTTATCGCTTCGCGCGCGCGTGCACATGCTGGGCAACGTGTCCGACGAAGCGCTCCCCACGTATCACCGGGCGGCCAACATTTTTGTCGCGCCAGCAACGGGCGGCGAGTCGTTTGGCATCGTGCTGGTGGAAGCGATGGCCGCCGGATTACCGATCGTGGCGAGCAACATCGTGGGCTACCGTGAAGTCGCACGCGATGGGCGTGAAGCGCTGCTCGTGAAGCCGGCGGACGCAACCGCACTGGCCATCGGAATCGCGCAGCTGCTCGATCATCCGGAAGAGGGCGCTCGACTTGGAGCCAACGGCGAAAAACGCGCCCTCGACTTCGCCTGGACGCACATCATCGACGAACTCGAAACCGTCTATGCAGAGCTCGCCGGTGTGGGCACGGGAGCGCACGTGCTGGCGACAGCGTAAACACGGAAGCGCACGTGCGATCGTTCGCGCTATCGTTCGTGCGATCGTTCGCTCGACGCAGATAACAGGGTGCCGAGTCGTCGCGCCATCGCGTCCCACGTCCATTCGGTGTGCACCCACTCGGCACCGGCCCGACCCATCGCGTCGGCACGCGACGGGTCGAGCAATAACGCCGCGAGCACATCGGCAATCGCCGACGGCGACTCCGGATCAACCACGATACCGGTTTCGCCATCACGCACGGCTTCGGGTGCGCCACCCGAGTTGCCAACCACGACTGGCCGTCGCACCGCCGCCGCCTGCAGGAACACCGCGCCCAGCGCTTCGATATCGAGTCCGCCGAGGCGCGATCGACACGGCATCGCGAACACGTTGCCGGCCCGGAAGTATTCGGGGAGCTGTGCGTACGGCACCGCACCGGTGAACACCACCCGATCCTCGACCTGCTCGCGCTTCGCCAGCGCTCGCAACGCCCCGTCGTACGGCCCGCTCCCCACAATGAGCAGCTTCACGCGTGGCACCGCGAGCGCGAGTTGCGGCAACGCGCGTATAAGCATGTCCTGTCCCTTTCGTGCCACGAGACGTGACACGCAGCACACCACGGGTGCATCACCGAGGCCGTGACGGGAGCGAACGTCCTGGTCGTTCACGTCGACATGAAAGGCTGCGGTATCGATACCCGACGGCAGTAGCGCCATGCGTCCATTCCAGCCGAACGCTGGCTCGAGTTTGCGTCGGGCCCAATCGCTCACCGCCGTCAAGAGAGAGGCGCGTCCGCCAATGTGCCGCAGCAGCCCGGGCACGCGCGCGCCGGTGAGCTCCAGTCCGTGCGAGAATCCGCCGTACGGAATACCAAGCGTCCGCTTGATCGCCGGTCCCATATGTCCCAGCGGCCACAGCGCGCCGAACAGGACAATGTCCGGACGGCGTGCCCGCAGCACCGCCTGCAACTCGCGGCGCACCCCCGGTGTTGGAAGCATCATCGCCGTTGGCAGCCGAATGACTTCCTGCGGAAACGCCCGATCGAACTCGGCGGCACCGTGATACGTTGAGGAGAAGACCGTCACGTCTCCCGACGGAAACCGACGCACGAGCTGCGCGACATAGTCGTTGATTCCGCCAATGCGCGGCGGAAAATCGTTCGTCACGACAAAAGTGTGCATCGCGTGGGTAGAAAGCGGCTGAGCCTGCGCGGGGTCCTCTCGAACATATCATACGCGGGCATGGTACGCCTTTGTCAGCGGCGTTGACGCTCTCCTTTTGCCCCCGCATTCTCCGTGCTTCTACGTCTGACCGATCGTGGTTTGTGGTGCGAGCCGGCCGATGTGTACATCGACCCGTGGGCTCCGGTTGACCGGGCCGTGATCACGCACGCCCACGCGGATCATCTCCGGTGGGGACACGGGCACTACCTCGTGTCTGAAGCCGGGTTGGAGGTGTCCCGACAGCGGCTCGGTTCGTATGCTTCACGCGTGGAGTCGGTGCCGTACGGCCGCGTCACTACGATAAACGGTGTACAGATTTCGCTGCATCCGGCCGGCCACATTCTCGGGTCCGCGCAGATTCGCGTAGAGTATCGTGGTGAAGTGTGGGCGGTGTCGGGCGACTACAAAACCGACGCGGACAGCACTTGCGCGCCGTGGGAACCGGTACGCTGCCACACGTTCATCACCGAATGTACGTTTGGATTACCGATTTATCGGTGGCCCTCGCAACAGCAGGTGTTCGCCGAGATCAATGCGTGGTGGCGCGAAAACGCCGACGCGGGCCGAACGTCGATGCTTTACGGCTACGCACTCGGCAAGGCACAGCGACTGCTCTCGGGACTCGACGAATCCCTCGGCCCCATCCTCACGCACGGCGCCGTGGAAACCATGACGGCGCTATATCGCCAAGCCGGAGTGCGCATGCCGCACACCACGTATGCAAGGGTCGATCAGCGTGAACCAGCGTGGTCGCGCGCCATCGTAGTGGCGCCACCGAGCGCTGACGGGACCACATGGGTCCGTCGATTCGGCAAATCAGCGGCGGCGTTCGCGAGCGGTTGGATGCAGGTGCGTGGTGCGCGACGGCGGCGCGGTGTGGATCGTGGCTTCACGTTGTCCGATCATGTGGATTGGCCGCAGCTGCAGTCGGCAATTGCGGCAACCGGTGCCGAGCGCGTGTGGGCAACGCATGGCTTCACGGGTCCGGTAGTGCGCTGGCTGCGTGAACAGGGGTATGACGCGGACGCCGTTGAAACGCGGTTTGAAGGAGAGCGTGACGATACGGCGGTTGATGAGGCATCGGTGGAACCGGGCTCATGAACCGGTTCGCCGCGCTCTACGATGCGATCGACGCGTCTACTGGTACGCAAAGCAAAGTCGCCGCACTCTCGGCGTACTTCAGCAGTGCGCCGCCAGCCGATGCCGCGTGGGCCGTGGCGTTTCTCACTGGTCGCCGTCCCAAACGTCTGGTGCGCGCGCCGGACCTGCGCGTGTGGGCCGCGCAGGCCGCCAACATTCCCGACTGGCTGTTCGAGGAATCGTACGCGCAAGCGGGAGATCTTGCAGAAACAATCACGCTCCTCGTGCCGCACGACAACGCGTCACACGACAACGTGCCGCACGACAACGCGTCGCACGACAACGCGTCCGACGCCGCCTCGCTGGCTGAGTGGGTTGAGCAACGCATTCTCCCACTGCGAACACTCGAGCCGGACGCGCAGCGTGTTGAGCTGCTCTCGGCGTGGCGTACGCTGAGCGGCACCGCACGGTTTGTGTACAACAAGTTGCTCACCGGTGCGTTTCGTGTGGGTGTCTCGGACGGACTGGTGGTACGCGCGCTGTCTGCGAGCAGTGGCGTAGACGCCGATGTGCTCGCGCATCGACTCATGGGGCAGTGGGAGCCGAGCAGTACGTGGTTTTCGTCGTTGATCAGTGAGACCACGAGCGATGCCGACTGGAGTCGACCGTATCCGTTCTTTCTGGCCTACGCGCTCGAGGCGGGCGTGCATTCACTGGGTGCGCGCGATGAGTGGCTGGTGGAATGGAAATGGGATGGCATTCGCGCGCAGATCGTCAAACGGCAAAGCCGCACGTTTCTCTGGAGCCGCGGCGAAGATATGCTGGCCGGTCGATTTCCCGAAGTGGAAGCTGCGGTTGCGTTCCTGCCCGATGGTACCGTGCTCGATGGGGAACTGCTGGCGTGGCGCGATGGGCGTCCGCTGCCGTTCACCGCGCTGCAACGGCGACTCAATCGCAAGACGGTGGGCCGGAAGCTGTTGGCCGACGTGCCGGTGCATCTCGTGGCATACGATTGTCTCGAGTTTGAGGGACGCGACGTACGTTGGGAACCGTTGCGTGTGCGCCGGCAGTATCTTGACTCGATTGTCTGTGCACTGCCTACGGGTGCGCCGATAAGCGTATCGCCGAGTATTGATGCGCCCGATTGGGCAGGCGTCGTGGCGGCGCGTGATGCATCGCGCGCGCAGGAAGCCGAAGGGCTGATGCTCAAACGACTCGAGGCGGCATACGGCGTAGGCCGGCGAACCGGCGACTGGTGGAAATGGAAAGTCTCGCCGCTCACGGTTGACGCCGTACTCGTGAACGCGCAGGCGGGCCACGGTCGTCGCGCTGGTTTATTCACCGACTATACGTTCGCCGTGTGGGACGGGGAGACGCTCGTACCGTTTGCCAAGGCGTATTCCGGATTGACGGACGTGGAGATCCGCGAAGTAGACCGATTCGTGCGCGCGAACACGCGTGAAAAGTTCGGCCCCGTGCGCACGGTGAAACCTGAGCTGGTATTCGAGCTCGCGTTTGAAGGCATTCAGGAGAGTGCGCGGCACAAAAGTGGGATTGCGGTGCGGTTCCCACGCATCTCGCGCTGGCGGCGCGACAAACCGGTGGCCGAAGCGGATTCGCTGGAGACGGTGCGGCAGATGCTGCGTGCGCAGCGTGGTGGCGCGTGACGAAAGTGCGCAACGTTCGCCGTCGCGCTGCAGCGACTCCCCCGCTCGTTGATCCGCGTGACGCGTGGTTCGCGTCACGCGGGTGGACGCCGTTCGCGTTTCAGCGCGAGGTGTGGGAAGCGTACGCGCGTGGAGAATCAGGGTTGATTCATGCGGCGACAGGAACAGGCAAGACCTATGCGGCGTGGTTGGGGCCGGTGGCGGAAGCGCTGCGCGAAGCGGCCACCGCAACCGGAAGTATGACCACATCCACGAACATTGCAGAACGACCGGCGAGAGCGAAACCCGCTCAATCCCCACGCGCATCAATACGCAACGCTGCCGATAAACTGCGTGTGCTTTGGATTACACCGCTGCGTGCACTCGCCGCCGACACGGAACGCGCCCTGCTCGAGCCGGTGCATGCGTTCGGCTTGCCCTGGACGGTTGAATCACGCACTGGCGATACCAAAGCGTCGCTGCGCCAGAAGCAACGCGACCGACTCCCAACGGCGCTGGTGACAACACCCGAATCACTTACGCTCCTGCTCTGCCGACCGGACCACGCCGAGCTATTCTCGAATCTGCGATGCGTGATCGTGGATGAATGGCACGAACTACTCTCCACCAAGCGCGGCGCGCAAACGGAACTCGCGCTGGCGCGGTTGCGCACACTCGTCCCGTCATTGCGCACGTGGGGGCTGTCGGCAACCCTGGGCAATCTCGAGGTCGCCCGTGACACGCTGCTCGGGATGCGTGCCGTGGCTCCCGTTGTCCCCGACATCCCGGCGCCCGCCGTGCCCAACAGCGGACGACTGGTGCGCGGGCTCGTGCCGAAAGAGATCGTGGTGGAATCACTCGTGCCGGAGACAATGGACCGATTCCCGTGGTCTGGCCATCTCAACGTGAAGCTGCTGCCGCAGGTGCTGGAGCGCCTCGAGCGCGCGCAGAGTGCCATCGTTTTCACGAACACGCGCTCGCAATGTGAGTTATGGTTTCAGTCCATTTGTACAGCACGCCCTGATTGGTTCGAGTTCACGGCCATACACCACGGCTCACTCGACTTTGCGCAGCGCCGCAGTGTCGAAGACGGCTTGCGGAGTGGCCGGTTTCGTATTGTGGTGTCCACATCATCGCTCGATCTCGGCGTCGACTTCTCGCCGGTTGATGTCGTCATGCAAATTGGCAGCCCCAAAGGCGTCGCGCGCCTGCTGCAACGCGCTGGGCGTTCGGGCCATTCGCCGGGCCGCGTCTCGCGCATCGTGTGTGTGCCTACCAACGCGCTCGAACTCGTAGAAGTCTCGGCGGCGCGTGATGCCATGCGCGCCAACGCGATCGAATCGCGCGATCCCGTCGACCGACCGCTCGACCTGCTTGTGCAACATCTGGTTACACTCGCGCTGGGTGGCGGATTCACTGCGGTTGAAGCGATCGCCGAGCTGCGGACCACCCGTGCGTACGCCGCGCTCACACGCGAGGAGTTCGACTGGGCGATTGATTTCGCCACGCGTGGTGGTGACACGCTTCAGGCCTACCCCGAGTACGCGCGCCTGGTACTGCACGACGATCGGTACATGGTACGCGACACACAGGTCGCGCGGCGTCATGTGCTCAACATCGGTACGATCGTCAGCGATGCGTCGATCTCCGTACGCTTTCTCACGGGCGGCCGCATTGGCACGGTGGAAGAGAGTTTTGTCGCGCGGCTCGCACCCGGCGACGTGTTTCTCTTCTCCGGTCGCGCGCTCGAGTTTGTGCGCGTACGTGATCTGATCGCCTGGGTCCGCAAAGCCAAATCCAAGGCGCACGCCATTCCGCGGTGGGCCGGCGCGCGCATGCCGTTGTCCACGGAACTGGCGTCGGCCGTACGCGACACGCTGGAGAGCGCGCGCCGGGGTGTCTACAACACACCGGAGCTTGAATCCGTCCGGCCGCTGCTGGAGCTGCAGGCGGAGCGATCGGCGATCCCGCGTCCCGACGAACTGCTCATCGAGCGGTGCGAAACCCGTGACGGGTTTCACCTGTTCATCTATCCGTTCGAGGGGCGTTTGGTGCATGAGGGGCTCGCCGCGCTCTTCGCCTACCGCATCGCGCAGCTGGCGCCCATCACGTTCACCTTCGCGTGCAACGACTACGGTTTTGAACTCCTGTCGCCGGAGCTCGCGCCGCTCGAAGAGGCCATTGAATCCGGACTGCTCGCGCCCGCGCATCTTCTGCACGACATTACCCAGAGTCTGAATGCGGCCGAACTCGCGCGTCGTCAGTTCAGGGAAATTGCCCGCGTGGCCGGACTTATCTTTGGTGGCTATCCGGGGCAGCAGAAGTCCATGAAACAAGTGCAGGCATCCAGTGGGCTGCTTTTTGATGTATTCACACGATTTGATCCAGACAATCTTTTGTTGCACCAGGCACAGCGTGAAGTCCTCGAACGTCAGCTCGAAGCGAGTCGCATTGGGCGTGTGCTCACGCGACTCTCACAATCAGCCGTGCGCGTGATTGACGTGGAGCGGCCCACACCATTGGCGTTCCCGCTACTCGTGGACCGCACGCGTGAGAAGCTGAGCACCGAAAAACTCGCCGACCGTGTACGCCGTATGACCGCCCAAATGGAAAAGCGTACCGGCGCGAGCCGTGAAGTTGTGCTGCGGCCCGCACGATGACGCAGCGGTCATGAACCCAAACGCAACGGTCCGGTCTCCGGACGCGCCGACCCACGCCGGCCTCACTATTCGTGGTGAGCAGATCATCCTGCACGCCGAGCGCGCCGCAGAGCTGCCGCGTACGCGCACCCTGATCATAGCCGACGTGCACTGGGGCAAGGCTACGGCGCTGCGCGCACACGGAGTACCGGTGCCA
The DNA here is from genome assembly GCA_038203795.1 of Gemmatimonadales bacterium. Taxonomy (GTDB): domain Bacteria; phylum Gemmatimonadota; class Gemmatimonadetes; order Gemmatimonadales; family Gemmatimonadaceae; genus JAABRT01. The sequence continues at coordinate 5,631 of JBBRDP010000046.1, read as the reverse complement.
GCCGGCGGCACTACCGCCGACCTGCTGCGTCTTGATGCGCTGCTGCACCGCACACACGCCGAGCACTTGCTGGTGCTCGGCGACCTCGCACATTCACGCCACGGCTGGGATGAGCGCGCGCTAGAGCCTGTACGGGCGTGGCGCAGCCGTTGGCCGGCGCTGCGCATCACGCTGGTGCGAGGCAATCATGACGCGCATGCCGGTGATCCGCCCGCAAGCCTGAACATCACTGCGGTTGACGCGCCACTCACGATGGGCGCGCTCACCTTCGCGCACGATCCGCTGTGCGCCAACACGGCGTCCGCTGTGGCGTCCGCTGTGGCGTCCGCTGTGGCGTCCGCTGCGGAGCGCGTCGCGGAGCATGCTGCGGAGCACGCCGATCACGACGGCGCGCGCGTACCCTACCGACTCTGCGGCCACGTACACCCCACGATCAAACTCTCCGGCCGAGGCGGCGATCGTCTCCGCCTTCCTTGCTTTGTGGTCGGGCCGAAGTGTCTGATACTTCCCGCGTTCTCGGCGTTCACCGGCAGTGGTGCGTGGACCCGCCAGGCGGATGAAGGGGTGTTCGCGATTGTCGACGACCACGTGATCGAACTCCCGTTGTACTAACGTCTGCTTTCACTCTCTCGGCGCCCGCATGTCTTCTACTGTTTTTCCGTCTGATATTGAAATCGCGCAGCAGGCGCGACTTCGGCCAATTGCCGATGTTGCCACTGATCTCGGTCTCGATCCCGACCAACTCGATCCGTACGGTCGCTACATGGCCAAGCTGCCGCTCGAGATCGCGCAGCAACCAGCGCGCGGACGGCTTGTGCTGGTGACGGCGATCAGCCCGACCCCAGCCGGTGAGGGCAAGAGCACGGTCAGCGTTGGATTGGCGCAAGCGTTGCGCCGCATCGGCCGCAACGCGGTGCTCGCACTGCGCGAACCGAGTCTGGGTCCTGTGTTTGGCGTAAAGGGCGGCGCTGCCGGCGGTGGTTACAGCCAGGTGCTGCCGATGGAAGAGATCAACCTGCATTTCACGGGTGACTTTCACGCCATTGCGTCGGCGCACAATCTGTTGAGCGCGTTGCTCGACAACCATTTGAGTCAAGGCAACGCACTGGGTGTTGACACGCGCCGCATCACGTGGCCGCGCACCATCGACATGAACGACCGCGCGCTGCGACACGCCGTGATTGGTTTGGGCGGAGTCGCGCACGGCGTGCCGCGTGAAGAGGGGTGGGTGATCGTGCCGGCGAGTGAAGTCATGGCCATCGTGGCGCTGGCGCGCGACTACACCGACCTGCAGGAACGACTCGCGCGTATCATCGTGGGCACGCGCGCAGGTGCGGCGCGCGAACCGGTGCGCGCCGGCGATCTCGATGCAGCGCAGCCCATGAGCATTTTGCTCAAGCACGCGATGCGTCCGAATCTCGTGCAAACGCTTGAAGGCGGGCCGGCCATAATACACGCTGGTCCGTTCGGCAACATTGCGCACGGCTGCAATAGTCTGGTTGCCACGCGTACAGCGCTTGCACTCGGAGACATCGTTGTTACCGAAGCAGGATTTGGTTCAGACCTTGGCGCTGAGAAGTTCTTCAACATTGTGTGCCGCGCCGGTGATTTGAATCCAGAAGCGGCGGTACTCGTAGCCACTGTGCGTTCACTCAAGATGCAGGGCGGCGCGCACAAGTCGGCACTTGACACGGAAGACCTCGGGGCGCTCGAAGGCGGGTTACCGCACCTGGAGCACCACGTGGGGAACGTGCGGCAGTTCGGTGTGCCAGTGGTTGTGGCGCTCAATCGTCGCGCCACCGACACGCAAGCTGAGATCGATTGTGTCTTGGCCTTCTGCGCGCAGCACAGCATGCGTGCGGCACTCACTGACGTGTTTGCGCGCGGTGGCGAGGGAGGCGAAGTGCTCGCCCACGAAGTGCTCGCGCTGCTCGACGCGCGTGGCCACGAGTTCCGTCCGCTCTACGACACCTCGCGATCGATACGCGAGAAAGTTGAGACCATTGTGCAGCGCGTGTATGGCGGCGAAGGCGCCGATTTCACACCAACCGCCGAACGGAGCATCGCGTGGCTCGAAGCGAACGGCATGGGCGACACGCCGGTGTGCATGGCGAAGACCCAGTATTCGCTGACGGACAATCCAGAGCGACTCGGACGTCCACGTGACTTCCGCATCACCGTCAGCGATGTCAGCGGCAGCGCGGGCGCAGGGTTCGTCGTTGCACGGTGTGGTGACATCATGACGATGCCGGGGTTGTCGAAGTCGCCAGCGGCCAGCCGGATGACGATGGACCGGGAGGGGCGGGTGAGTGGGCTGTCGTGAAGACCAAATCGGGAACGGCTACGGCAAGCGAACTGCACGGACACCTGCGGCTCGTGCTTCCTAATTGCGCTCCCGTCCACGCTCTGTTGCAGTCGAACTGCCAGCCCGCACCTCGAGATAGTCTACCAACTTCGCGAACGGATCGAACCCCACCACATTGGGCGCGTCGGCCACGAAGTTCGACAACGCATTCACGTCATAGAAGTAGTGCTGCCCGTCGCGATCGTCCACGAGCAGTTCGATCCCGCCCACATCGATGCCCGCCGTCTGCGAAATGAGCTCCACCTGCGCGATGATCGCATCGCTCGGCCGCGTACCCTCCACGCGCATTTCGGTCTTCGGCGCATCGATTGCGCAGGCACCACGCACCAGCTCCACACCGCCGGTGGTCTGGCAGGCATCGGCGGGGCATAGATCGAACGAATCGGCCGGCGGAAACACATTGATCGCGTACAAGAACTTGCCGCCGAGCGTTTCCACACGCGTGATGTGTCCATCACGAATCGGCGCAGACTCCTGCACGAGGGCCGTGCCATCGATCCCCATTGCCACATTGCCGCGTGCCACAGCGTCGGCGAGTGCCGCTGGCGTGTCGTAGCGCACAATACCCGCACCGCTGCCACCGATGTTGGCCTTCACAAGCACGGGAAATCGCAGCGCTGCCGCTGCATCGAGTGCCAGCGAGGCGTGATTGATCACGCGGCTCGAGGGGAACGGCAAGCCCAGGCTGGCCAGCAGGTCGAGCTGTGTTGCCTTGGAAAGCTCAATCGCGTACGCGGCGGCGGCGTTCACCACCGACACACCGAGCCGCTCCACATGCCGAAGCCAGTGCAGCGTCGCGAAGATGCTCGAGCCGTTTCCACGTAGATACGCGCTCGGGCTGGCCCGATTGAACACCAGCGAATAGGGCAGCGTCGTTCCCGATGGATCGTAGGCGTGCGCTGACGCGTTAAGGCGGACGTACGGCAATCCTCTGGCATCGAGCTCCGCGAAGAGCGGGCGGAACCAGTCGGGGTGTTCGTGCAGCACAGCCATGGGACGCAACGACATATCCGAACCGTGACGCGAAGGGTGTGCACACCGCACACGCGAAAACCCGACGGACAAGACACCGCCGGGCGATTGCGCTGCAGGGCATTGTTGTGCGTGGTGCCGCGAGTCGGCAAAGAACCACGGATAGCAGATGTGTCACCATATTGGCCGCCCGCCTCACCTGTCAACCGCTCCGGCGGTAGCTTCCCTGCATGATCAAGTATCTGGGCTCCAAGCGCCTGCTGCTACAACGCATTGTCACACTCGCGAACGCGGTACCTGACGCGACGAGTGTGGTGGATCTGTTCTCCGGTACGTCCCGCGTGGGGCACGCGCTCAAAGCTGCGGGCTTCCGGGTGCTGGCCAACGACTACGCGGCGTACGCTCACGCGCTGGCCACGTGCTACGTGCAAGCCGACGCAGAGCAGTGGCTCGAACCGGCGCATGCCTTGATCAACGAACTGCAACACGTCGCGCCGAGCGCCGGTTACGTCACCCGCACCTTCTGTGAAGACGCGCGCTACTTCACGCCGGAGAACGGCGCCCACATCGATGCGATTCGTGCCTCCATCGCGGAGCGCGCGCTGCCGCCCGAACTCGAGGCCATCGCACTCGTCTCGCTCATGGAAGCCGCCGATCGCGTGGACTCCACCACCGGCGTGCAGATGGCCTATCTCAAGCAGTGGGCATCGCGCGCCGCGAAGCCGCTCACACTGCGGGTACCGGCGCTGCTGCCAAGAGCTGTTCACGGATCCGGTCACGCCACGCAGCTCGATGCGCACGAGGCCGCGCGCACGCTCTCGGGTGACATCGCCTATCTCGACCCGCCGTACAACCAGCATTCGTATCTCGGTAACTACCACATCTGGGAGACGCTGGTGCGTTGGGATGCGCCTGAAGCGTACGGCATCGCACGCAAACGAGTTGATGTGCGTACCCGCCCAAGCATCTTCAACAGCCGACCGCGCCATGCCGACGCCATGCGCGCGCTTATCGACGCGATCGATGCGCGAGTGCTCGTGGTGTCGTTCAGCGACGAAGGCTATCTGACGCGCGAGGAGTTGACAACGATGCTCGCGTCACGAGGCGACGTGATTGTGCTCGAGCATGACTTCAAGCGCTATGTGGGCGCGCAGATCGGCGTTCACAATCAGCGGGGCGAACGCGTTGGTGAAGTCAGTCACCTGCGCAACACCGAGTATCTCTTCGTGGCTGGCCGCGCACACGACGTCGATACCGTGCGTCGGTCTGCGCTCGCCGACAGCACCACTGGCGCGATCGCGGTCGGTCGATAACGCGGCTCACCGCTCGCGTTGGTGGAGTCGGGCTTGTATGGTTCCTGCATGAAAACCGTCGGCTCCAACCTCGCCACGCTGCTCACCAGCGAGGGATCGCTGCGCCGCGACCTCGCGCCGTTTCTGCGCTACGTCGCGATGCTCTTCGCGGTCATCGCGCTCTTCTCGTGGCTTTTCCACGTGATCATGGTGCGGGAAGGACAGGAACACAGCCTGTTCACGGGCGTCTATTGGACGCTGACCGTGATGACGACGCTGGGTTTTGGCGACATCACGTTCCACAGTGATCTCGGTCGCATTTTCAGCGTGGTCGTGTTGCTCACCGGCTTGGTGCTGCTGCTGATTCTGCTGCCGTTCATCTTCATTCGCGCCGTCTACGCGCCCTGGCTCGACCAGCGCAACCGGGCGCGCATCAAGGCACTGCGCAGCGTACCGGCGTCAGTGAGCAATCACGTGCTCGTGTGCGCCAACGATCCGATCGCGCTCGCCCTCGTACGGCGGCTCGAGCTGGCGGGTGTGCCCGCCTACGTGATTGAGCCGGATGCCGAACTGGCGCTGCGCCTGCGCGATAGCGGCTTGCCCGTCATTGCCGGCAACATCGATGCGTGCGAAACCTACACGGCCGCCGGCGTGGAGCGCGCAAAACTGGTGTTCGCCAACAGCTCCGATCCGGAGAACAGCAACATTATTCTCACCGTGCGCGAGCTGGCGCCATCAGTGCCGATTGTCGCGCTGGCCGAGTCGCACGATTCCATCGACGTGCTGGAACTCAGCGGTGCCAACCACGTGCTGCCCCTCAAGCGTCAGCTTGGCGAACACCTCGCGAATCGTGTGAGCGCCGGCCTCTCGCACGCGAACATCATCGGTCGTTTTCACGGCTTGCTGCTGGCGGAGTTTCCCGTGCATGACACGCCCCTGCAGGGCCGCACCATTCGCGACGTCGGACTGCGTGAATCGCTGGGCATCACGATTATTGGAGTC
>JBBRDP010000045.1:0-19428 GCA_038203795.1 Gemmatimonadales bacterium | reverse complement strand
TTCACGCTCGATCGCACGTTCAGCCGAGTTGATGTCGGCGACCGTCACGGACCCGTCCTGGATGAGCGGACGCACTTCGGACAGCGCACCACCGAGCACGCGGGCCACATGCGACTTCTTGTAGCTCTCGGCCAGGTTGATGGCTTCGGTGAGGTTGTCTTCTTCGAGGAACTGCGAGAACTCAGGCGCGAACTTCTTCGTTTCGGCCTGCGCCTTGCGCATCGCCCACCACTTCTGGATCAGGATGGTGGTCGCGTACGCCGACATGATGAAGAGCAGATACACAACACCCTTGGCGAACCACCCCATGTCGTGCCACAGCGACATCAGGTCCATATTCATAAGTCAAATCTCCGAATGTGATGAATAAGAGGGTGGTCGCGATCAGCGGTTCAGGCTGAACACGAACGGCTGCTGCACCAGCTGCTTCACTTTCCGACCGCCCACTTCGGCCGGCAGATAGCGAATTTTTGGAAGCGCATTCTTCACGGCGTTGGTGAACAACTCGTGATCGGAACGCAGCACCTTGAAGGTGCCCATCTCCGCTTTGCCTGCGGTGTCGACCACGAACGACGCCAGTACCGTGCCCTCGACCTGCGCCGAGCGCAGCATTTCCGGGTACTGCATCTGGTTGGCACCGGCCGCCATGGCCGCCGGCTTTTCCACCTGGAACTCGAAGTACGGCGTATCGCCCTGCGGCACTTGCGCCGTGCCGCCGACTACGCCCTTGGCGATACCACCGGCCACACCCTTGCCCGAGAAATCGGCTTCGTCGGTCACCTTGCGGGACAGATCGATGTCGGGGATCTCAAGCGGGATGACGTCGGGGGCTTGCAGCACTTGAAAACCTTTGGCGATTGGCGGAGCCGCCACCATATCGGGCGGCGGCGGCGCCTTCTCCGGCTCGGGGGGCGTTTCGTCTTTCTTGACTTCGACGAACTCGATCTTTTCCTGCGTTTCGTCTTCCATGATTTGCTGGCCGGCGTTGGCGGTTGCCACCACCAACGCTGCCACCGCACCAAAGTGGATCGCGAAGGAAACGATCGTACTCCCGGAACGCTTGGTTTTCTTGGCCTCGGACTCGAGCAGGTTATTGAACATCGCGTCGATCCACAGGAGGGAATGCGCGGCGGGCCCGTCCCACCGTCACACGCCGAACTTATGTCCTGGAGATGATCCGGCAATGTCGCCAGCATTAGGATTCGATTAAGCCAGCGTTAGCAATTGATTGCCTGCTGTCACGAATCGCGCGCGCCGCCAACGAAACAGTCCGGGCTTGACAGCAAACGGCGATGGCGCTATGCCGCTTCAACGGTGGCAGGTACTGCGGCAGCGGCCAGCGTCGTGGTCGGCACCGTATACATCGGGAGCTGCGCCGTAAACGTGCTCCCGCGACCGAGGCGCGACTGCACCGTGAGCGAGCCGCCGTGCGCGTGCGCGATCCACTGCGAGATGGCGAGTCCCAGCCCAAAGCCGCTGCGCTCCGCCGCGCGCGACCGGGATCGATCGGCTCGCCAGAATCGGTCAAACACGTACGGCAGATCGGCCGACGCGATCCCGATGCCGGTGTCGCGCACGCTGAAGTGAATCTCGTGGCCCACGCGCACCTGGCAAATGGTCACGCGCCCACCGCGCGGGGAATACTTGATCGCGTTGGTCACCAGGTTCAGGAACAGCTGACGCAGGCGTGACAAATCACCGCGCACGTCCGCCGACTCGATCAGCTCCGCCTCGATCTGCAGCCCTGCCTCTTCGCCCAGCAGGCGCGCCGTCTCCACCACCTCACGGGCCAGCGCTTCCATGGAGATCACGTCCTGAACAACTTCGAAACGGCCTTCATCGGCGCGCGCCAGCGTGAGCAGCGAGTTCACCAGCTCCGCCATGCGGGTGACTTGTTGCAGCGCCTCTTCGAGCACCACCGCGCGTTCCCTCGGACGCGTACTGGGCGACATGGCGCGTTCCACATCGGCACGCAGCACCGCCAGCGGCGTCTTGAGCTCGTGACTCGCGTCGGCGGTAAATCGTCGCAGCGCTCCGAAGGATGTTTCGAGCCGTTCGATCATCTCATTGAGCGTGACCGCCAGTTGGGTGAGTTCCGCACCGGCGGCACCGATCGCCAGGCGTTTGTGCAATGACCGTCCGTCGGTCAGTGCGGTGACCTGATCCACCATGCGATCGAGCGGTCGGAATGCACGGCCGGCGATGAGGTACGCCCACCAGACCGACGCCACTATCAACAGGGGACCGAAGAAAAGCATCGTGCCCACGAGTTCACGCGTCGCCAGCGTCGCCGGACGCGACGACACGGCCACGAACACACGCCGGATGCGCGAGGCTCCTTCGAGTTGGCCATACCGCATCGCCAGCACAACCTGGTCGTTGCTCAGGCTGACGCGTTGGGTCGCCGTTTGATCATTCATTTTTATCGCCGCCAATTGCAGCTTGTCCAGATCCGACGGCAACAACTGGATCACCAGTGGCGACAAATAGATGGAAAAGTCGCCCTCGTCCATGATGATCACATAATCGCCCATGATGTCGAGAAACCGGCGCAAGGTCCGGGCGACCCCAGGCGCCAACAGCGTGTCGCCGAGCACACGCGTGGTATCGTCCGACAGACTGGTGCGCGTGTTCTCGATGATCATCAGCGTCTGATCGACTTCGCGCTGCGCCCGGTCTTCGACATCGCGTAACGCCGAGTCACGCCGAGTGAGCAGCGCTGCCAGCGCAAACACAAACAGCGACGCAATGAACGCGCCGGCGAATGCGGTCGTGATGCTGGTGCGGATGGAGCGCATTGGACAGGTGGGGCGTTAGCCGCGAATCATGTAGCCCACACCGCGCACAGTCGAAATCAGCTTGATGGCGTGCGTGCTGTCGAGCTTCTTGCGCAAATGATTGATCACCACGTCGACGATGTTCGTGCCGGGATCAAAGTGATATCCCCACGCGTACTCCGTGATCAAGGTGCGTGACATCACCCGCCCCGCGTGCCGCATGAGATACTCGAGCACCGCGAACTCTTTGGGCGTGACTTCGACCAGCGTACCGGCCCGCCTGACCTCACGCGTGCCCTGATCCAGTTCGAGATCGGCCACGCGCAGCACGGGTGACGCCAACGCACGCGGCCGACGCGACAACGCCTCGATGCGTGCCAGCAACTCCTCGAAGGCGAACGGCTTCGTCACGTAATCATCGGCGCCCGCCCGCAGTGTCTCCACTTTCGCATCGACCGCATCCTGCGCCGTGAGCACGAGCACCGGCCGGTCGAAGCCGCGCGAGCGAATGGTGCGCAGCACATCGAGCCCGTGCTTTCCCGGCAATCGCATATCGAGCACGATCAGATCGTAGGGCTGCGACATGGCCATCGACTCACCATCGAGGCCATTCGCGACAAGATCGACCTGCCACAACTGTTCCTCCAGACCGCGGCGCACGAACTCACCCACCGTTGGATCGTCTTCGACGACAAGAATCTTCATTTAGGCACCATGCACCGCATGCGGTGTCTCCACAGCAGGCCACAGAAACGGAATCACAACAACCCACCGGTGGGCCGATCAGGACGCTCAAATCCGTATTCTCGAATCTTCCGATACAACGTTTTGGGCGAGATGCCGAGCAACTCGGCGGCACGCCCCTGATGCCACCCGGTGCGCATGAGCACCGCTTCGATATGCCGTCGTTCCAACTCCTCGAGCGTGAACAGCTGCGTGGGCGTGGCGCGCGCCGCCGCACCCACATCCACGCCGAGTGGCAAATCACGCGCTTCGATCAACCCGTTCTGCGCGAGCAGCGCCGCACGCTCCATCACGTTGCGCAACTCCCGCACATTGCCGGGCCACCGATAGCGCTCCAGCACCGCCACGGCTTCTCCCGTCAAGCGCGGTGGTGTCGGACCACCGAACTCGGTGAGAAAATGCTCCGCCAGCAAGGGCACATCGGTCACCCGGTCGCGCAGCGTGGGCAGCTGCACACGAATCGTGTTGATTCGATGCAAAAAATCCTCGCGCATTCCTCCGCTGGCCACCATGCGGCCAAGATCGCGCGTGGTGGCCGCGATAATGCGGACGTCCACATCAACCTTTTGCGAACCACCCACACGATAAAAGCTCCCCGTCTCCAACGCGCGCAACAACTTGGCCTGCAATCGCAGATCCAGATCCGCGACGTTGTCGAGATACAGCGTGCCACCGGTGGCGAGTTCGAGTAGTCCCACCTTGCGCCGATCGGCGCCGGCAAACGCGCCGCGCTCCACGCCGAAGAGCTCCGTCTCCAACCCCTGCTCTGCCAGCGTCGCACAGTTCAGGTCAACGAACGGCGCCAAGACGCGTCCCGACCAGTGATGCAACAGCCGAGCGATCAGATCTTTCCCCGTGCCGGAGTCGCCGCTGATTAGCACCGGGGACGAACTCGGCGCCACCTTCTCCACCAGGGTGAGCACCGCGCGAAGCGGCGCGAACTGCGTGATGAAGACGGGTGTGGCATCGCCATGGTGGCGGCGCGACTGCAGCGTGTGCAGGACCGCGTTGTCCCGGGCCAGCACGCGCTTTTCCCACGCGCGGCGCACGAGTGCCTCGATCTCGGCCATGCGGTACGGCTTCGACAGGAAATCGTACGCGCCGAGCTTGAGCGCCGAGATGGCGGTTTCCACGGTGCCCGCGCCGGTAATCATGATGACTTCGGGCGGCGATGGATCCTCGCGCACCTGCCGCAGCACTTCGAGACCGTCGATCCCGGGCATCATGATGTCGAGCAACGCAACATCAAACTGTTCGAGTCGCAGCAGATCCAGTGCGCGCAGGCCATCGCGGGCCGTCGTGACGTTGAAGCCGCGCGCCACAAGAAACTGCTCGAGAATGGCCCCCAGATGCGCTTCGTCTTCGGCGATGAGCACGCGAATTGGCGTCGTGGCCGAGGCCTCCGACGTCGTGTCGCTGCCCGATCCGGCGTCGCTGTTCGTCGTCATGACGCCACCGTCCCGATCGGCGTGTGCACCAACGGCGGCAGACCAACGCCGAGAGTGAGCGGCGGCGCACCAAGCGCGGGCAACACCATGCGAAACGTGGAGCCGTGTCCCAGCGTGCTGTCAACACTGAGCACTCCACCGTGCTCCATCACCAAGCCGTAACAGATGGACAGGCCCAGTCCAGTGCCACGCCCGGGTTCTTTGGTCGTGTAGAACGGCTCAAACACTTTGGGCAGGGACTCGCGCGGGATACCGTGCCCCTCGTCGATGACGTCAATCGCGCAGCCGTGCTGATCACGCATCCGAATCGCGGAGGAACGCACGACCAGACGCGCGCCCTCCGCACTGGCGTCGAGCGCATTGAGCACGAGCGCCATCAGGACTTGCACGAGCCGGTCGGCATCACCACGCACGAGCAGCGGCGTGGACTCTTCGAGTTCAGTCACGAGCGAGACCTGTTTGCGTCGCGGATGATGCTGCAGCAGAAACATTGCCTGACGCACGATGGCGTTCAGGTCGAGGTCGTCGAGTTGCACCGGTTTGGGACGCGCGAAGTCGAGCAATCCCTGTACGATGCGCTTGCACCGATGCACTTCGAGGTCGATGATGCGCAACAACTCCACCGGATCACCGCGCGGTACGCCGGCGGCTTCGTCTCCGGCTTGCAGCGAGAGCGTCTCTGCACAGGCGGCGATGGTGGCCAGCGGATTGTTGATCTCGTGCATGACACCGGTAGCCAGCTGTCCCAGCGCCGCCAGTTTTTCAGACTGTGCCGTGCGATCGAGCGCGGAACGCCAATCGGTGATGTCTTCACCGATCGTAATGACGTGCGTGACAAACGACGGACGCGCATCATCAACACGCATGGGAATCTTGGAGAGTCGAAACGTACGCACACTGCCCGTGGCCTGACTCTCCATCTGGAACTGCTGCATACGTCCCGATGCGAACACTTCATCGAACTCGCGCTTGAGCACTGCGGCAGGTTGACGATGCAATACGTCGAAGATGGTGCGGCCGAGCGCGCGCTGTCGCGAAACGCCTTGCAGTCCGGTCTCGCGCTTGTGGTTCCAGGCCTGAATGCGATACTCGCGGTCGACGACATAGAGCCCCACCGGCATGGAGTCGATGATGCGTTCGATGAACCGCCGTTGCGACGCGATCTCACGCACCCGCGCCGACAACTCACGCTCCAGTCCATCGCGTCGCGTCGTGTCGCGCAGCGCGACGCCGAGCAAGTCCGCGACCGGCTCCCAGATTGATGGCTCTGCCTCGCCGGACACCGTGAGCGTCCAGGGGAGAGTCTCGCCCGCATCCACCGGGAAACGACGGCCGAAGGGCGCATCGATGCGGGACGCGGCGGTTCCCTCCACCACCTGTACACTCTCTACACCCGCAGCCTGACGCGCCGCGTCCAGTACATCGAACAGCCATGCACCGCTGCCAGCGGGTCGCGTGTCCGGGCGCGCCGAATCGGGCACGGTGACCGACGCCCGATCCCTCGCCACCAGTGCGCGCACGACCGCCGCCAGCACATCGCCGGCCATGTGCGGACGAGTCACGATATCAGTTGGCAATGGCGAAGCACTCATGCAGGGCAAGCTAGGGTGCCATGGGAAATCGGACAAGCTGACCGACGCCGATTGGGGTTGTATCGACCCGACACCACGCCGTGACATCACGACAAACCAACCACACGAAACCGACCGTCGGTCGGGCTCGCGGAGTGGTACACCAGATGCGGAGCAAGAGATCGAGTGGTACGCAATGTGTGACGCGCATCACGTTCGTGCAGCGTCACAAAATCATCACTTTCTATCACAGTTGTCGCCGGGACTGGAAACGTTTTACGGATTGAGTAGTATCAACGCAGCACCCGCCGTATCACCCACCGCAATCGCCGACGATCGTGTCCGCCACCGAAGCCCACACCGACGGCATTATCCGCGTCCTTCTCGTTGATAACGAAGAGGGTGATGCGGCGCGTTCCGCAGCCGCGCTCGGCGACGCATTTGGCTCACGTATCGCGCTGCTGCATGCCGCGACGTTGGCCGATGCGATCCGGTTGTTGATGGAAGGCCCGGTGGACATCGCCATGCTTGAGCTCGATCTACCCGACGCCACGGGTTTGGCTACGCTGGCCGGCGTGCGTGGTGCCGCACCGAGTATGCCGATTGTGCTATACACGCGCACCCTCGACGACAACACCGCGGTTCGGGCGTTGCGTGTTGGCGCGCAGGAGTGTCTGTGCAAGGCCACGACGCCGATTGAACAGGTGCCACGCCTGCTCCGCTTTGCCATGGAGCGTCAGCGGCATCTGGCCGCGCTCGACGCGGCACGGGTGGCGGCCGCGCATCGGGCAACGCACGATCCGCTCACCGGACTGGCAAACCGCCAACTGTTCCTCGATCATCTCGACCGCGCCCTGGCGTTCGGCGCGCGGTATGGCCGGAAAACCGGATTGCTCTTCGTTGATCTTGACGGATTCAAGCTGATCAACGACTCGCTCGGTCACGCCGTGGGTGATCGCCTGCTCGTGGAAGTCGCGCGGCGCCTGCTCAGTACGGTGCGTCGCTCCGATGCGGTGGCACGACTGGGCGGAGATGAGTTCGTTGTGTTGCTTCCCGATGTGAACAGTCGCCTCGATGTGGCGCACGTACGTGACATGATTCTCGCGTGTCTCACCGAACCGATCGATCTCGGCGATGGGCGCAGCGAGCGCATCGCGGCCAGCATTGGTGGATCGATGTCGCCGCTCGATGGCAGCACCGCGCAGGAACTGCTCGACGCCTCTGACGTGGCCATGTATCGCGACAAGTACGCGCGCCGTCGCGGACGCATGCCCACGCCGATTTTCGGCATGCGCGTACAGGATGAAACCATCGCGCACCAGCGTGAAGAGCGGCTGCGTGCCGCGCTCGATGCAGGCGAACTGGCCGTGCACTACCAGCCGCAAATCGATGTGGCGACGCAACGCATCGTGGGCCTCGAAGCACTGCTGCGCTGGCACGATCCTGATATGGGTATGGTCGCGCCAGCGTCGTTTCTGCCGCTGGCCGAAGATACGGGGCTGATTGTGCCTATCGGCGATCTTGTGTTGCGCGAGGCGTGTTCGGCCGCCGTCACATGGCGCCGAGACCACGCCGGCAGCGACATGCGTGTTGGCGTCAACCTGTCGGCCGTGCAGTTGCGCGAGAAGGGGTTTGATCAGCGGGTGGCGCGTATCCTTGAGGAAACCGGGTGCCCCGTCGATGCGCTGGTGCTTGAGCTCACCGAGAGCTCCGCACTGTACGAGGGCGATCAGGCCCTTGATACGTTGCGTGCCGTACGCGCGCTCGGTGTGCAACTGGTGGTAGACGACTTCGGCGTGGGCTTTGCGTCGTTGGCCTTCCTGCGTGAAGCGCCATTGGCCGGATTCAAGATTGATCGCCGGTTTATTACGCGCATGCTCTCGGATGAGCGCGACTTCGCAATCGTATCCGCTCTGGCCACGCTCGCACGTGGGCTCGGCTTGCACGTGATTGCGGAGGGTGTGGAAACTGCGGAGCAATCACAGCGTCTGGCGTCGCTGCAGGTGACGGAGCAGCAGGGGCATTTCTTCTCGCCCGCCGTACCGCTCAGTGCGCTGGCCTCGGTGTTCGTTGCGCATCCACCCTCGGCGCTCGGTTCACGGCGTTCGCACGTGGCCGTATAGCAGCCCCCGCGTGTCCCGCGACAGATCCGCTCAACGGCGTGACCGCGAAATCCACAGTCCTCGAAGCACAAAAGCCACTCCGGAGAGTGGCTTTTGTGTCCCATTAATCTGAATGGAGCGTATCGGGTTCGAACCGATGACCCCCGCCTTGCAAAGGCGGTGCTCTCCCAGCTGAGCTAACGCCCCGACAAAAACAGCTCACATAAACTTAGCGAATTCCCCCGCGACATTGGAAGTGTGTCGATGGAAGGAAATGCACGCGTCGCCGCACGCCTCGACACGTGCGCGCTGAACACGGTGCCGTACCGCAAAGAGCCGACCCCGTGTTCGGAGTCGGCTCTTGCGTTCGCGCCCAACGAGCGGCGTAAAACGAAACGCTTGCTACTCGTGCGCCGGCAGCGGCTCCATGGTGCGCGGATCCACCGGGACCTGCACTTCATCGCGGTACGGCGACGTCATCATGAACACGCGCATCTTCGGGAACGCGTCCATGAAGGCGAAGTAACAGGTGAACCACAATCCGATCATGCCGATGGCGATGCCGACTTCCCAGATACCGAATGGGAGTGATTCGACCACTCCATAGATGGATGGGTAGATCTCGATGTAGCGGTGCAGCCACGTACCGAGCAGGCTCGCCGAGGCAAAGAGCACGAACGTGGGGGAATACACCTTCGCCGCTTTCGAGATGAGACCGCCGAACGGCAGAATGAACGCGAGGATCGGAATGAGCTGCGTCACGGCCTTCCACGATCCGCTGAGGCGCAGATTGTAGAAGTGCGTTTCTTCGGGGAGGTTACCGTACCAGATCACCAGGTACTGGCTGAAGCTGATGTAGCCGAAGAACGCGGTGAAGGCGAACGCGAGCTTGCCCATGTCCCACATGTGGTTGACCGTGACAAGGTCTTCCACCTGCATCTGCTTGCGCCACCAAAGGCAGAGCAACGACGCGGACATGATCATGCCCAGCCAGCCCGCCATGAGCACGATCCAGGAGTACATGGTCTGCTGCCAGTGCAGCGTGAGCGACATGGAGTAGTCAATCGCCAACACGCACCAGCCCAAACCGAACACCATGGCCACGGCAACACCGAGCTTGCCGAGCGCCTGATGTGTGTCATGCAGTTCGCGACGCTCTTCGCCAAAGCCGTTGCGCATACGCTGCCGAATGCCCTCGGCCCACTTGGCGCCGGTGAACTTGGGCATGCTGCCAACGTCGACGCGCACTGAGCGATACACGAATGCGATCATCAGCGCGATCATCGTGCCGAAGATCACGATCCCGCGCAGCGCGAACCACATCGGATCGAGGTAGCGCCCCTTCTCCGATGCGGCTTCGAGCGTTTCACGACCCGCCCACGTGAAGATGGCTTCACGTCCGGGGAAGATGATGAGCAGCAGGATGATGAACGCCACGGGCAGGAACGCCACGTAGCCTTCGAAGAACCGCACAATCGGACGTGACCAACGCGCCGTCACGATACGCTGCACGGCGGCGAACGCGACACCGGCCGTTGAGATCGTGGCGAGAAACATCCAGTTGAAAAGCAGCGCATGCCACGCACGCTGCTCCCCCAAGATCGCGCCGAGAACGAACAGACCCATGCCAAGCGCCGCTGCGATCAATGCTGCGGTCTTGAGCGTTTTGGGAACAGTGGAGTTCCCGATGCGGCGCTGAAACTCTTCGCGCGTCGGGTAGTGGTAATGATGGACGCCGCTCACTCGAACATCTCCTGGGCCGCGTCGGCCGCGTCATGATCGTCGTCGTGCGCCTTGCCCGGACCACCGGACGTGGGCGCACCGTTGGGGAAGGACATTTTTGGACGACCTTCGGTCGCCGCATTCTTGCCACTGCTGCCCGGCGTGAGCTGCACCGGTGCCGGCACAAACGGCGACGGCAACTGAGGGGCGGTGGCTGAGGCGCGGGGAACGGTGGTTCCGTTTTGTCCCGGCATGCCGTGCGCGCCGATCACTGCGGTGCCGGCCTGCAACGCCCGGACGTAGTTCACCACGTCCCAGCGATCGTTCTCTTCGATGCGCGCGTAGTTCGGCATGATTCCCCGACCATTGCGCAGCATACCCCAGATGTACCCGTCGGAGCGGCCGCGCGCCGATTCGTTCAACAGACTCGGCGAGTATCCGTAGGCCGGGTTGAGCGCTTTCATCTTGCCGTTGGCATCACCCAGATCACCGTGACACACCGCGCAGTTGATCGAATAGAACATGCGCCCATTATCGAGCGAGCGAGCGTCGGCCGCGACCGGGTTCGCAAGCCCTGACATCGAATCGACCGTGCCCGGGAGCGGCGCGTAAGAAATGGCGATGCCTGCCACTCCTGTCCCCTGCACCGGCACCGACATCTGCGGGTTGAATCGCGGCGCTACCATGGTGTCGTTCACATTGACCGAGAACGACTCCCACGGTTCAAGACGCGGTTGGTTCTTGAAGTCAGTGAACCAGGTGCACGCCGAAAATGAAAACGGCAGCGAGACCACAACGGCAACACGCGCCAGGCGCGCAAATGAGAACATGACAGTGGGCTTAGTCTTCACGACGCACCTCGTCCGCTCCGTGCTTCTGCAACAGCGCTTCGACCTGAGGTGCCTTGTCGGCGCCACACGAAACAAAAATGCCGAAGTGTCCGCCGCTGAAGCGCGGGTCGTATCCCACCGTGGTGGTGAGACGCGGGATGCGCGCATTAATGAACATGCCGGCCACCGTAGAAAGGCAGCCAACAAGCACCATCAATTCAAACCCGATGATGGTGTAGGGAATCCACGACGCGATGGCCTTGCCACCTGTGACGAGCGGCCAGTAATCACCCGTCCAGATGGAAATCCAGTAACCGAACGACACACCCAGCAATCCGCCAACCAGCGTAAAGCGACGGACAACACTGTTGGGCGCGTCGATCGCGTCGTCGATCTCGTGGCGAATCGTGGGTGAGTACACGGTGACGTCACCGAGGCGAGCCTTTTTGAGCTCCTCAATGGCGTGCACCGTGGTGTCCAGATGATGAAATGCTCCGAGCACCCCTTGCATTAGTGATGCCCTCCATCAACGGCGTGTTTGCGCCTGGGAACAACGATTTCCTTGAGCTCCATAATGGCCATGACGGGCATCTGCTTCACGAAGAGCAGGAACCACATGAAGAACCAGCCGAACGAACCGACGAGGAAACTCATGTCCACCCAGCTCGGCGTGTAACTGCCCCACTGCCACGGCTCAAACTCGTGACTGAGCGACGGCACAACAATAACGAAGCGCTCGTACCACATGCCGATGTTGATGAAGATCGACAGGAACCAGAGCCACGTGGGGTTGCGGCGCAGCTTCTGCGACCACAGCGACATGGGGAGTGCCATGTTGCACAGCAACATGATCCAGGCCGCCCACCACCACTGACCGAACACGCGATTCCAGAAGAACTCCTGCTCAGGCCGAACACCGCTGTACCACGCGATGAAGAACTCGATCATGTAGGCACAGCCCACCACCATCGACGTGAACAGCACCACCTTGGCAGTGGCGTCGAGGTGATTGAGTGTGATGTAGTGCTCGAGCTTGAACCACTTTCTCATGGGGATCGCGATCGTCCACACCATCGCGAAGCCCGAGAAGATGGCGCCGGCTACGAAATACGGCGGGAAGATGGAGGCGTGCCAGCCCGGCACCAACGTCATGGCGAAGTCGAAAGAAACGACGGAGTGCACGGAAAGCACGAGCGGCGTGCTGAAGGCGGCGAGGAACAAGTACGCCTTCGCAAAGTGGCGCCATTCGCGATCGCTGTTACGCCAGCCGAGCGAGAGAATGCCGTAGATCCGCTTGCGCGTCGGATTGGTTTCCCGGTCGCGCAGCACGGCCAAGTCGGGAATGAGGCCGATGTACAGGAACGTGGTCGAGATCGTGAGGTACGTGGAGATGGCGAACACGTCCCACACGAGCGGCGACTTGAAGTTTGGCCACAACAGGCGCCAGTTCGGATATGGAATGAGCCAGAAGAACTTCCACGGACGCCCGATGTGAATGATCGGGAACAGACCGGCCGTCATGACGGCAAACACGGTCATCGCTTCAGCCGCTCGATAAATCGAGGTGCGGAAGCCGGCGCGGAAGAGATACAGAATGGCCGAGATCAAGGTACCGGCGTGACCGATACCAACCCAGAAAACGAACGTGATGATGTACACACCCCACATCACCGGCGGTTCGTATCCGGCCTGCCCGAGGCCCCAGTAAATCTGATAGATCCAGGCCGACGCGCCCACCAGCATTGCTGCGATGGAAACGCTGAGCCCGATCAACCACTTCCTGGTGAAACCGAGTGTCGCGATAATCTCGCGATCGACTTGTTCGTAATCTTTGACCGCGGGGAGCTGAACGTCGGCCGATGCAATGTTCGGCCGGCGAAGCTCCTCGACCGGTTGCGCGATGGTGCCCATCCGGTGGTGCCTCCTCAGGCCGTTGCCGACGCCGCAGGCGCCGGATGGTTGACCTTCTTCAGATAGACAACGGCCGTGTACGTGTTCAACTCCTCGAACACGTGGTAGGCACGTCTGTCATAGGCGAGCTTCGCTACACTCCAGTTCTCATCGGCCGCGTCACCGAACACAATCGCGCGCGACGGGCACGCCTGTGCACACGCCGTGGTGAACTCGTCGGCGTTGAGCTCGCGCTCTTCGGACCGCGCCCGATTTTCACCTTCCCGGATACGCTCCACGCAGAACGTGCACTTCTCCATGACGCCCTTGCCGCGCACCGTGACATCCGGATTGAGCAACCAATGCATCGGCTCCGGCCACGCATACTGCTTGCGCTCCGGCTCGCCATACCCGAACCAGTTGTAGTACCGCACCTTGTACGGACAGTTGTTCGAGCAGTACCGCGTGCCGACGCACCGATTATACACCTGTACGTTGAGGCCGTCGGGCGAGTGATACGTGGCGTACACCGGGCACACCGGCTCACAGGGCGCGTTACCGCAGTGCTGACACATCATCGGCACGAAGCGCGTCTCGAAATCGGGCGAGAACTCGTTCTCCGTGTTGGTATTCCCCTCGTAATAACGCTCGAGACGAATCCAGGCCATTTCGCGGCCCTTGATGATGTTGGCACCGGGGCGCTCATCCCACGTGGTGGGGCTGAGCGCACGACCCTGATACGCCGCGCCCACCGTGGGAATGTTGTTTTCGCTATAGCACGCCGTGACGCACGCCGAACACCCGGTGCAGCGCGCCAGGTCGATGGTCATCGCCCAGCGACGCGCCTCCGCCTTGGTGGGATGCTCCGGGTTGTACATCCCTTTGTCCTTGGACTGGGGATTGGCGAACTCGCCCTGCGCGTCGGCCGCGACCGGTGACTTGAGGCCCGGCAGAAACTCCTGCGACACGTGCCCCGGAATATCGTGATGATGTTCCTCTTCCTCCGGGGCGGAAATCGCGGCGGCCATCATCGCCTGCGCGATGCCGCGACCATGCTGACGCGCCGAGCCTTCGGTGGTGACCAACTGGCTGTGCTCTTCGAGTCGCGTGACCGTACCACGAGAGGCGACGAGCGCCAGATTGCCAGACGTGTCCCACCCGCTGGGAAGCAGCTGATACGCGTTTACGCCGACGTTCTTGGCGAACCGGCCGTACTCCGTGTGTCCCTGACCGAGCGCGATCGCGACGGTATCCGGACGCACGCCCATGTAGAGGTACGCAGGAGCGGTGATTTCACCAGCGGCGGTTTTCACCGTGAGGTGATCGCCTTCGCGCACGCCCATTTCCTTGGCGGCCTTGGGGTGAATCTCCACCCACGTCTGCCACGCGATCTTGGTGACGGGATCCGGCAGTTCCTGAAGCCATGGCTTGTTGGCACCGGCACCGTCCCCGAGCGTCGCGGACGGATACACCACCACAAACATGCCCTCACCAGCGGCGCTGAGCGCCGGTGCAGGCGACACACGCGACGCCACGGCGGTGCGCGTGCCGCGCGAGGCGACGGGCGACCCACTGACCGTGGCTTTCGTGAGCGCGGTTGCAAAGGCGGTCGCACCGCCCTCGAAGTTGGCGATCATCCAGCTGCGATAATCGGCCTGCGGAAAACGCGACGCAATCGTGCCGTCGGCGCGCGCGGCCGAGATCAATACGTCACCAGCGTTGCGCGTATCGAACACCGGCTCCAACGCCGGCTGCACGAACGACCGTTCCCCGGCCAACGCGACCGCATCACCCCAGCTCTCCAGCCAATGATTGTCGGGCAGAATCAGGTCGCACAGCAGGCTCGTCTCGTCGGGCATGATCGAGAACGACACCTTGAACCCCACCTTGGCGAAGGCGGCGGCGAAGCCGACACTCGTGGGCATCGAGTATGCCGGATTAGCGTTTCGGATGAACGCCACCGGCACATTGCCGGCGGCCATTCGCTCCGTCGCGTCGACGAGCTCAAGATACGAGGCCACCCCTTCATACCCGGCGTGCGCCTGCGCGGGCTTGATCGTGGTGCCCACGCTGCCGTTCACCTTGTTGATCTCGGCGACCATCGAGCCGCATTCCACCGCGTCGGGCGTGCTCATGCCGCAGAGCGCGAGAACCTTGGAGCCCGCGCCGCGCACGGCGGCAATGAGGGCGGTGATGGTTCCTTCGGCGACATCGGCCGCCTGCGCTGCTTCCGCAGCCGTGCCCTGGCCGAGGATCGCGCGACAGATGGCCATTTCACTGCCGGGCTTGGCCGGAATCCACTGATCCGCATTCAAACCGGTGAGCGAGCGACGCGCTCCGATGTACACGAGCTTCGGTGCCGACTCGAGTTGCGCCCGTGCGTCGGCCCAGTCAAGCTGCTGCGGGACACGACCGCCCCACGCATCGAGGAAGTCGGCGGAGAAACTGAGAATGAGCGACGACGCCTTGAAGTCGATCGCGGGCCAAGCCACACCATAAGCGGCGCGATTGGCCGCAACGGTAGCTGCCGGCGCCATCGTGTCGATTGAGAGGTGGGCCGGCATATCATTGGCCGACAACCACTGATCAACGAAGCCGGGGAAACTCCCGGTCTCGTGCGCGTTCAGGAAGACCGCATTAGCCGCACCGCCGCGACTCTTTACTTCACCGAGCTTCTGGCCCAGGACCTCAAGCGCGCGATCCCAGGTGACCGGCTTGAGCTCAGACCCCTCGCGCAGCATGGGCTGGCGAAAGCGATCGGGATTGTAGAGTCCTTGCAGCGCCGACATGCCGGTGGCACAAATGGCGCCGCGATTGACCGGATGGTCCGGGTTGCCTTCGAGTTTGATGGGGCGGCCGTCACGTACTTCGGCCAGCACGCCACAGCCCGTCGCGCATTCCCGGCACGTGGTGGCATAAAACTGCGAAACGCCCGCCACCGTGTTGTCGGGTGACGAGACATACGGAATCAACTTCCCGACTTTTTCAGACGTGCAGCCTACCACAGCCGTGGTGGCTCCCGTTGCGCCGAGAATCTTGAGGAAATCTCGGCGCTTGACGCCGCTTCCCGCTTTAGTGCTCATGCAGTCACTCCGCTCCTGGCGGCTGCTCGTCACGGGAACGCCGGGGATGATCCCCGACGTCCGCACGAGATGTGAGGTCAGTCGAGGATTAGTAGTGGCAGACGGCGCAATCGTAACGCGCCTTCTTCACCGGTTCTTTAGCCAGCGCGGTAACCACACTATCGGGCAGACCTGCCAACTTCGCGCCTTCAGCGGCATTGTAGCCCTGCACATGGCAGTTGATGCACCAGCCCATGTTCAGCGACGCAAACTGCTCAACCGGCTTGTAGCCTTCGCCAACACCGGCGGCGCCTTGCTTCTGAATTTCACCATGGCACGACTGGCAGGTGACGCCGGCATTCACGTGCCGCATGTGCGGGAACTGCACATAGTCGGGAACCTTGTGCACGCGATTCCACGGAATTGGCTCTTTCTTGTTCCAGTACTCGTCGAGCTTTTTGATTTCCTCGCTCCCGTTGGCTTTCACCACGGTATGGCAGCCCATGCACGAGGCGACGGACGCATTACCTGGATCCATGGCCTTATTGGCCCCGGAATGACAGTACAAGCAGTTCATTCCCAGCTTTTCGACATGCGGGTTATGAATGAACTTGATGGGCTGCTCGACCAGCTTGCCCTGCGAAGACGAAGCTCCGCTGTAGGCTGACAACAGCGTCGCTGCTGCGGCAAGCGCCAGAAAGCCAGGTATGACTGTCCACTTTTTCTTCGTCGTCATCTACTCGACCGTGTCGGTGGAGTGGTGAGCCGTACGGGAATGACCTCGATCCTGTAACCCGCTGAATGCACGTGGCGCGTCATCCGTACGAAGCCAGTCGGCAGAGGCCGGTAAGCACAATCGCGTAGTATGACGGCGGTCGTATTAGTACGCAAGTGCAGCTGAAACAATCAATGTGCTTCGCGTCAAAGCGCTTGCATCTGGTGAACGCACTCCTACCACGCTCAGTCACAACAGTTCGCGATCCGCCGTTGTTTCCGCACGCGGCTTTGGGTACGGAAGCGGCAGTGAGACCGAAATATCGGGGGCCAGCAGCGCAACCAATGCTCGCGACTGCTGCACGAGCCGCAGTGGCCACTGGCTGCCGTATACGAGTTGCTCGGAGCCCAGGCCACGCACGAGCCGCGCGAAGTGCTCCTCCGGCGGACCCCACACCCAGCCGAAGTCAAACCATACGAGCGCCCGCTCCTCCGGCGTGAGGCTCCACGCCGCCTCTTCAATGAACTCCCGACCGGCGCCACTGATGACAAGACGACAGGCAGTGTCCGCCCTCGCCAGTGCGCGGACAGTGGCCGCAGGGACATCGCCGGCCACATCATGCGGATGACGCTGCCGCACATCTTCCACGCGCACGGTGAGATGCAGCGGCACGTTGGCATCGGCACATGCGCGAGCAAGCTCGACGAGCGCCGGATGCCCAGGACCCAACCCCCATTGGGCCGGATACACGCGGATCGCCGCCGCACCCGCATCCAACTGCTTGGCAAGCTCCAACGGCCAACCCGGCCAGTCCGGCCGAACCGCCGGCGCAGGATCGAGCACGTCCCGCCACGGCGCCAGCGCTTTCAACAACCGCACGTTGCCCTCCGACGGATCGCGTTGCCAGGCACTCGGCAACCACCCCACCCACGCCCGTGCCACGCCTTCGCGTTGCAGGACACGCACCAACACCTCGGGATCCGGATGCGGCACATCGCGAAACGGATACCCGCCGATCCAGGCGCTCACATCGACGCGCGCAAACAGTGTGGTGGGCTCGCTCATGCGACGAGTGCCTCGCCCTGACGTGTGAAGCGTGCGCGCGTGAACAACCGCACCCCGTTGCGCCAGCGCACATCAGCCAACGCCTCCGGGTCCAAACCAATCGAATCGAGCGCCCAGGCTTTCGTGAGACCAGTGCACAACGTGAGATCGGCGGCCCAGAGCACACGCGATGCCCCCAACGTTTCGATGGTTGCGTCCATCATACCGCGATCGATGCCACTGCCAGATAAATCCACGTGCACATTCGAAATGTCACGCACCGCGTGCAACGTGTGCGCCCAATCGCCACCGCCCCCGATATGCGCCAGCAACAGCTGCGTGGTCGGATGACGGGACGCCAACCGACCGAGTTCCACACCATCGCTGGCATCCTGATTCGGCCATTCGCGGCGACGGTCCTGCCACACGTGATGCAAAATCGGAATGCCATGTCGCGCCGCTTCCGACGCGATATCGTCGAGCAGCGCATCATCGGCTTTGCGACTCGCCGCGAGCTTGATGCCGACCGCGCCATGGTCGATGCCCAATCGAATCTCCTGCAGCGCGTGCGCTGCGTGGTTGGGGTTCACCGCGACGTACGCGAACACCCGTTGCCCGCCCGACGCCAAACGCTCGGCGTCCTGCCGTGCAAACTCACGCAACCACGCATTCGCGAATGAGAGATCGTCGGGCGACGGAAAATACGTGGGCGAGCTGTGGCCCCACGAGCCGAGTACGGAGGCCACGTGGGCATTCACCCCCATGCGCTCGCCGGCGTGCAATCGCGACGCATTGTAGGCGTCCCAATCGGTGCGTCCCGATCGCTCGGTGTGAAAATGCGCGTGCACATCGATGAGCGGCGCCGAGCCGGCGAGCGGTGTGGGGAATGCATCGTGGGCAGTGGCCGCTGACGCTTCGGACGTGTCACCCGTACTAATCATGATTCCGGCTCCGTGTGCCCAGCGTCTAAGGTACCGTGCGCCTCGCGATGCGCACGTACATGTGCACCCGCTCTCGCGATGGCGCTGCCAATGGAATCGATCGCCTCGTCATCGTGTGCCAACGACGCAAACTGGTACGCACCGCGCTTGAGCAAGACGCCCTCACGCGCCACCGCCGCCACCAGCGCGTCGAGCACATGGGGCTCGTCGCTGTGCACTCGCCACATCGGTGCCGGACCGTCAATGTGCAGGCCGAGCGCGTGTGGCGCTAGCGCCTGCCGCATCACCTGTTGCATACGCGCCCCGACGCGCGCAAGGTCGCCGCACACATCACGCCGACGATGGCGATCGAGCACCACCCGCGCGGCGGCCAGCGCGGTGGTTTCACTCGCCAGCGTCGAAGAAATCCACGCCCGATGCGCGGCGTGCATCACAGCACGTGAACCGACCACCGCCGCCAACGGATACCCGTTGGCCATCGCCTTGCCGATGGACGCCAGATCCGGAATGACACGGAGCGCCTGCTGCACGCCACCCGTACGAATACGAAATGCGGTTTTGATTTCGTCGAACACGAGCACC
>JBBRDP010000044.1:0-19767 GCA_038203795.1 Gemmatimonadales bacterium | reverse complement strand
AGACATCGCGTGACGCAATGGTGTACGGACTGGATCGATTGAGTACGCCGCCCTGCAGCGTGGCGTCGTAGCCCACGAACTGCAGCTGCGGTTTGGCGTAGGCGTACAACGCGCGGGAGGCGCCTCGCGACCGCTGTGGCAACGCCGGCAGACGGCCCAGCAGCAGCGTCGCGCCGCTGGTGAGCCCGGATTGATACGTACCGAGCCGCGCCACGCCGTGCGCCGAAACCTGAGCGATGTTGCCCCACCGGCGGACACGCTGCTCACCGGTGACCTCATAGTTCAGGATCAGGTCGTTGCGAATCTGATGGGTCCATCCCATAGGGATCGTATTGCCCGTGCGGCGATGGATGTACGTCTGGATCTCACGCCCGCCGGCGCCCGGTCCGATGAGGCCGATGGTAAGCGACGACGACGTTACACGCGCGCGCGCCGTATCATTGGCGATCACGAATGCCCGCAATTGTTTGGTGCCGGCGTACGGATGATCGCCGAACGGAATCGTAGCCTGCTTGAGATCGCTCGACGTATAGCCGTCGTCTTCATACGCCACGCCGAAGCGAGTGCGGACGTTTTTCGGCGCGACGAGCAATCGGGCAACGCCCGGGAGCCGAAGACGCGGATGCACCACTTCCAGGTGCACACCCTGCGTGTAGTAGCGATCGGTCGCACCGAAGAAGTCGTTCTCGTACGTGAAGCGCCAGTAGGCGTCGGTGTGCACGGCGCGCTCGATCCCAACCGTGCTGATGGCCTGGGCCTGCATCGCCGCGGGCGCGAATTGACATGCGCCGATGAGCAGGCCAGCTCGCCACGCGAGGCGTGTACTGCAGGAGCGGCCGTCCGGCGCGTGATGGTTGGTCATGCTCGGCGTAAGCGCGCGCGAGGGTCGCTGGATCTACCGCTGGGTCTATCGCTGGAGCAATCTCGTCGCGGGCGCCGATTGCGAGCTGCAGTCGGGTTTGATCGTGATGAGGATCGCGCCCCCGCGCGCCTTCGGGCCAGAACGCGCGACCGCAATCGTCTAGGCGAGGGCGCCCATGGCGCATCCGTCAATCGACACGATTCAATACATGAACGTTTCATGCACAATCTTGCCATCCGTCACCGTGTACAGCGCCACCTCGTCGAGGGTGGCACGAGCGCCCGTGGCCTTCGGCGTGACATCGAACTGAAAATGCACGGCGAACTGATTGCCGTTGACGAATGGGCCTTGCACGACGGCGCCATGCACCTCGTGATTCTCGACCCACCATGCGCCTTTGTTGCGAACCGCTTCCATGCCATGCACCTCACGCATCGGCTCCTCAGCCTCGAGGCTCACCACAGCGTCGGCATACAGCTCGGCGATGGCCGCGTCGTTCTGCCCAACACGACATAGGGTTACCAGTCGCTCGCCAATTTCACGGGTCGTCATCCTGAACTCCGACAGACAAGTTGGGAGAGGTTGCTCTGAGCGCACAAACTTCCGATGTTCCGTACTCGGCGTCAAGCAACGGCTCGCACGCCATGCGCCACAAATCCCTGCCGCCTGTCCCGAGCCACTTTCCGCTTGGCAGCCCTCCTCCCATCGCCGAACCCCAACCCGATGCCTGACCACGACTGCCTCTTCTGCCGGATCGTCGCGGGTGAGATTCCGGCCGACATCATCGCCCGAAACGACCATGCGCTGGCGTTTCGCGACATCTCGCCCAAGGCGCCGGTGCATGTCCTGGTGATTCCCACGCGTCACATCACGTCCCTGTCCACGGCCGACGACGCGTCCGAACTCGGCCACGTGGCGTTGCTGGCAGCCGAGGTGGCGCGGCAGGAGGGAGTGGCCGACTCCGGCTATCGGGTGGTCGCGAATACGGGCGAAGACGGGGGGCAGACCGTCCATCACCTGCACCTGCATGTGCTCGGAGGCCGGGCGATGACCTGGCCGCCGGGATAAGCGTCTGTCCATGCCTTGACCGGGCGGCCGGGCTGTGGTAAGCTATATGGCTATCACTCGAAGACTTACGCTCGATCCTCCGCTCTCGTACACGGTGAGCGGTCGGCGGGTGTGTGCGATCGTTTCACCCCGCCGATTGGCGGACACGCGACGTGCCTCGTCGCACCACGGCCCCACGGGAGAGTTTGGTTTGTCGGAGATCATCATCCATGAGGACGAGAACTTCGAACGCGCCCTCAAGCGCTTCAAGAAGAAGGTAGAAAAAGCCGGTATCCTGTCCGACCTGCGCAAGCATCGGCACTACGAAAAGCCGAGCGAGAAGCGCAAGCGCAAGCTCAACGCCGCGATTCGCAAGAACCGTCGCACCCGCGTCTGAGTCTGGCCACGGTGGCCGCACTCGCACCGCTGTTCGCGCGCATTCAGGACGATCTCACCGCCGCTCGGCGTGCACAAAATAAAGATGCGTTGCTCTTGCTTGGCACGGTGCTCGCAGATCTCCGAAACCGTGAGTTGGAGCAGCCGGAGCCGCTTACCAACGACGATGTCATCGACATCGTGCGAAAGGGGATCAAGCGTCGCCGCGAGTCGCAGGCCATGTTCGAAACGGGGGCGCGTCCCGAACTCGCCGCCCGCGAAGCCGCCGAGGCGGCCGCTCTCGAGACGTACCTCCCGCCGGCTGTTTCCGATGACGAACTGCGCAGCGCCGTGCGCGCGGCCATCGCTGGTGGCGCCGCCAATCTTGGGGCGATCATGGGACGCGTCATGCCGCAGTTCAAGGGGCGTGCCGATGGCAGCCAGATTAGCGCCATCGCCAAGGAAGAACTCGCGGCCAAGTAAGCACCTGCGCCGCGCGGGTTGAGGAGCACATGAACGCCCACGCGCTCGCGATTCTCGAACTGTCACGCGTGCTCGCGCACGTGAGTCAACGTGCGCATTCGAGTCCCGGTGCGGCCGCTGTGCGTGGCCTCGCGCCGTCCGCCGATCTGTCTTGGGTCGTGGCGGAGCATCAGCGGGTTTCCGCGATGCGCTCCATCATCACCGGCGAGCCCACGTGGTCGGCCGAGCAGATCCCCAACCTCGCAGCACCGCTGCAACGGTTGCGTGTGGAGGGCGTCAGCTGGACCGCGACAGAACTGGTGCAGGGCGCGACCTTTCTGCGGTCGTCCAGACGCACCCGCGATGCGCTGCGCGATCCGCGTCGCAATGCCATGGCGCGGGCCGTGCTCCAGCCGTTCACCGACGCGCTCGTTGAAGCGCGCGCGGAAGAAGACGCGATTGGACGCGCGATCGGTGACGACGGTGAAGTGCGCGACGACGCGAGTTCCGCGCTCCGCAAGATTCGGCGGGAGCTGCGGCGCGCCGAAGGCGAACTTGTACGGCTGCTCGAACGCGAGATGGGCAAACTCGAGTCGCATCATCAGGTGAGCGATGCCTCGGTCACCATGCGCAATGGGCGCTGGGTCATGCCGGTGCGACGCGAGGCGCGCGTGGTGGTGGGCGGTCTGGTCCACGATACATCGGGCACCGGCGCGACGATTTTCGTGGAGCCTCCGGCGGCGGTCGAGTTTGGCAACCGACTGCGCGAGCTCGAGATTGACGAACAGCGTGAGATCGAGCGCATCCTGCGGGAGCTCACGGCGTTGCTGCACCCGTTGTACGAGCCGCTGCGTGTCGCGTACACGGCGCTCGTCGCCATTGATTGTTTGCTGGCGCGCGCTCGGTACGCCGAAGATGTGCACGCCGGCGACGCCGAGTTTTCGAGGCCGGACGGTGGCTGCGAGTTTGTGCACGCGCGACATCCGCTGCTGTTGGCGCAAGGCATCAACGTGGTACCGTTCACGTTGCAGCTCAACGCGGAAGAACGCACGCTGCTGGTGTCCGGGCCGAACACTGGCGGCAAAACCGTTTTGCTCAAGGCCATTGGACTGTTGTCCATGATGGCGCAGTGTGGCGTGCCGGTACCGGTTGCGGGCGGTAGTCGGTTACCCGTGTTCGACGATGTGTTTGCCGACGTTGGCGACGAACAGTCCATCGAAGCAAGCCTGTCGACGTTCAGCGCGCATCTCAAGAATCAGGGAGAGATCCTGCTGCGTGCGACGCACGATTCGCTCGTGCTCATGGACGAAGTCGGCTCCGGCACCGATCCGGCCGAAGGCGCCTCGCTTGGTGGTGCGATTCTCGAAACGCTCACGCGTCGTGGTGCGATGACGGTCGCGACGACGCATCTCGGTCAGCTCAAGTTGCTGGCCACGGAAGTGCCGGGTGTGGTCAACGCCTCGCT
Organism: Gemmatimonadales bacterium; assembly: GCA_038203795.1. Lineage (GTDB taxonomy): Bacteria > Gemmatimonadota > Gemmatimonadetes > Gemmatimonadales > Gemmatimonadaceae > JAABRT01. The sequence goes on along the minus strand of JBBRDP010000044.1, from coordinate 15,556 downwards.
GCAGTTTGACGCAGCGCTGCTGGCACCGACGTACCGTCTCATCAAGGGTGTGCCGGGCCGGTCGTACGGAATTTCCATTGCGCGACGGCTGCGATTGCCGGAAGACGTGCTCACGCTCGCCGAGTCGCGGCTGCCCGCCGGTGAACGCGATCTCGCGTTGTTGCTGGCCGATGTGGAAGCGCGCGAGGCTACGCTGGCCGAACGCGAGCTGGAGGCGGATCGCGAAACGCGACGCATACAGTCACGTATTGCCACCGTGGCGGATCGCGAGAAGAAAGCGCGCGAGAAGGAACGTGAACTGGAGCGTTCGTCGCGACAGGAAGCGCGCAAGTATCTGCTCGAAGCCCGGGCCGATGTGGAGCGTGCGATTGCGGCGGTGAAGGCGGCTGCCGCCGACGCGCACGTCAGCGCCGAGGCGATCGATGCGAAAGCCCGCGAAGCGAGACGTTCCGTGGAGGAGGCGGCGCTGGGGCAGCAACGGGCCGTGGTCGCCATGGATGAACGGGCGGCAAAATCACGCGCCGGTAAGGCGGCAAGTCCGAGCGGAGCAATCGTCGCCAAGGTGGCGCAGCGGCCACTCGCGCCCGGCGATGCCGTATTGGTCGGCACGCTCGGCGACAAGGCCGGCACCGTTGTCGACGTGCGCGGGAGCAACGCACGCGTGCTCGTAGGCTCACTCACCCTCGCCGTGCCGGTGAACACCCTGACACGCACGCTCGCCCCTCCACCGCCCGCCGTGCGTGTGCCGGTGATGGGCGATGTGCCTGAGGTTGATCCCGTGCGCGAGGTCGATCTGCGCGGCATGCGGGTGGATGAGCTCGAGATCGCGTTGATGCAGGCGCTTGACGCGTCCGTGCGCAACGATCTGCGTGAACTACGCATCATTCACGGCAAGGGCACCGGCGCGCTGCGCGAACGCGTCGGCGAAATGCTCCGCAGTGATTCGCGCGTAGCCAGCCATCGGCTCGGCGGTTGGAACGAAGGTGGGGCCGGTGTCACCGTTGCGGAACTTCGGTAGCGCCGCCCATGATCTCCGACGAGGTCGTTGAGCGCATTCGTGAAGCCGCCGACATCGTGCAGATCGTTGGCGAGTTCGTAAAGCTCAGGCGCGTCGGTACCGATTTCCGCGGCCCCTGTCCGTTTCATCAGGGTAAAAACGCGAACTTCTCTGTGTCGCCAAAACGCGGACAGTATCACTGCTTCGTGTGCAATGAAAGCGGCGACGCCATCACGTTTCTCCGCAAGCGACTCGGACTCGATTTCACCGCCGCCGTGAAGTTGCTTGGTGAGAAGGTTGGCATTGAGGTCATCGATACGCCGTCTCGTGCGCACGCGCCCGACCCCAACGAACCGAACTGGTCGGCGTTGGCGAGTGCCGCCGAGTTTTTCACCGCACAGTTGCGCGATCCACAGGTGGGCGCCGATGCACGGGCTTATCTCGCTGGTCGTAACCTCGACGACGATGCGATTGCGAAGTTCGGCATTGGCTTCGCGCCGCGCGACGGCCAGTTGCTCATCTCGCATCTCAATACACTTGGCTTCGATCACGACCGACTGCGTGATGCCGGACTGCTGGTGGTGCGCGAGGAAGACAACAGTACGCGGCCACGGTTTCGTGGACGCCTCATGTTTCCCATTCTCGACGAGCTGGGTCGTCATGTCGCGTTCGGTGGCCGCGCGATGGGCGACGACATCCCGAAGTACCTGAACTCCGCCGAGAGTGGTGTCTTTCAGAAGCGGCGCGTGCTGTATGGTCTGCAGATCGCGCGGCAGGCGGCGCGTCGTGCGGAACGTCTGCTGGTAGTCGAAGGGTATCTCGATGTTGTTCGCGTTTCGCTTGGCGGCATCGAAGAGGTGGTGGCGCCACTGGGCACGGCGCTGACAGAAGAACAAGCCGCACTCATCGTGCGATATGCGCCCGAAGTATTTCTGCTGTACGACAGCGACGAGGCCGGCCTCAAAGCCACCTTTCGGTCCGGCCTTGAGCTGCTCCGTCACGGCGCGGCCGTGCGCGTGGTCGCGCTTCCGCAAGGCGAGGATCCGGACACGTTTGTGCGGGCCAAAGGCATCGCCGCGCTTGAAGGCGCGTTGCGCGACGCGATGGATTTCTTCGATGTGCAAGTGGAGATGTTAACGCGGCGCGGTTGGTTCGCCGATTTGCATCATCGTCGGCGCGCGGTGGACAAGTTGCTGCCCACGATTCGCGCGACGAAGGATCCGATCACGCGCGACCTGTACGTGTCGCGACTGGCCGAGGCCTCATCGCTCGATAAAGCGCTGGTGCAGCGCGAGGCAGACGAACCGTCACAGCCGATTTCTCGCGGCCGGGGACTCACCTTGCGCGGCAGCGATGCAACGCCGCCCGTATACATGGCCGACGGACCACCGCCGGACGACGCGCCGAGCGTCCCGGCCAAGCGTGAGTGGGTGCCCAAGGGGCAGTGGAAGGGACGCGGCCGGAATCAGGGTCCCGAGTGGCTGTCCACGGCATCCCCGCCTCGCGCCAGTGCGCAGGACGATCCCATCGAGCGGGAGCTCGTACGTGTCATGCTGCGCGAGCGGAGCTGGGTAGAACGCATCGCGGAGCGGTACGGCCCGGACGGATTCCGTGACGCGCGGTACGCGGCGCTTTTTAGGGCGCTGCTTGCGCATCGCCCGGAGACTGAGCTGGCGGATGTGCTCGCTGGTGCGACGCAGGAACTGAATGATGTTGTAGAAGCGCTGCTAGCACAGGTCGAGGCGCCTTCGGATATAGATTTTGCGCTGCGGAAGCTCGAAGCGCGCGATCTGAGCCAGCAGATCACGGAGATTCAGGAGCGAATCAAAACAGCACCGGCCGAAGAGAAGGAGGTGCTCATGGCCCAGCAGCTTCGTTTGGCGCGTGACCGGCAGGCGCTGCTGCACCCGCGAGGTTCGGGAAGCGGGCCCCGATAGTCGTGGATGGTGGTGCGACGCCAACTCTCGCTCGTTGCGCTATGTTGCAGAGAGTATTCCTGATGGTCCCCGATCTGAATGGAGGGTAGGCGTGCAGCCGGAACTCGTGGCTTTGCTGGCAGTGCAGGAGGACGATGGTGCGATTCGTGTCATCGAGGGTGAGCTGGCGGCCATGGCGCCGCGTATCGCATCACTCGACAGGGCGCGCCAGCGGGCGCACGACGAACTCGAGCGGTCTCGCGCATCGATTGAGCGGGAGACGGAACGCTACCGGTCCCTCAGCGCGCGCATTACCGATCACCGCGAGAAGCACGAGAAGAACCTCGCCACGTTGGACCAGGCGCGAAAGCTTCGCGAAGCGACGGCGGCTATGGCGCAGGTCGAGATGGCACGGCGCGTGCTGGCCGAAGAGGAGAGCGAGCTGTCGGGGATGGCACGGCGCCTGGGAGAGCTGACATCCGCGCAGGAAGCGCATCGCGCCGCTGCCGAAACACTCGAAGCCGAGCAGGCAACGGCTCGCGCGGAAATCGCCGCTGAGCAGGAGCGATTGACTGCGGCGATGCGCGAAGCCACCGGCGTTCGCAACGCCAAGGCCACGGGTGTCAATGCCGGCTTGCTCTCGCGTTACGAGCGCCTCGCCATCCGCCGGAAGAGCAACGCACTGTTCGCCATTCGCGGCCTCACGTGCGGGGCCTGCGACACGGCGATTCCGCTCCAGCGACGCAATGCGCTCATGGTGGCCGGCCTCATCGACGTGTGCGAAGCGTGCGGTGTGCTGCTGTACGCGATTCCAGAACCGCCGCCGGCGGCACCCACCGAAACTCCCGAATGACCGGTGCGGCGCACGCCCCGAGTCGGGCGTGCGGTGTTGCGGTACAGCGCGCAGCTGTGGCGCGCGCGTAGATTCGCGCCGTGACCGTCACCCCTCGCCCTCCCGCTGCGGTGAACCTGCGGCCAACGCCTCGCTGGGTGCCGGTGGCCGTGCCATCGCGCGACCTTGTGCAGGAGTTGCACGCGGCGCTGCAGCTGCCACTGGTCGTGTGCGAGTTATTGGTTTCGCGCGGCTACGCCACTCCGGAGGCCGCGCGTCGCTATCTACGTCCGCGTCTTGAGCATCTGTCACCCAACAATTCGCTGCTCGATTGTGATCGCGCCGTCGACCGCCTGGTCTCGGCGATTCGCCGCGACGAGGTGATTTTTGTGCACGGCGACTACGATGTCGACGGCATGGCGTCCACCGCGTTGCTGACGCGCGTGCTGCGTGGCCTCGGCGCAACGCGCGTGATGCCGTGGGTCCCGCACCGAGTCACCGACGGATATGATCTCGGGGCTGCGGGCGTCGCGGCGGCGCGTGCCGCGGGTGCGTCGGTCGTGGTGACGTGTGATTGCGGCACGTCCGCAGTCGAACCGGTGGCGGAGCTCATGGCCGCCGGCATCGATGTGATCATCACCGATCATCACTTGCCCGGTCACGGCCTGCCGGCGGCCTATGCCATCGTGAATCCGCGACGCCCGGGCTGCCCGTCAGTCGACAAGGATCTGGCGGCGGTTGGCGTGGTGTACAAATTGGCGCTCGCGTTGTGTGAGGCCATGGGCGTATCGCCCGGTCTGGCGCACAATCAACTCGATCTTGTGGCGCTGGCCACCATCGCCGACGTGGCGCCGTTACGTGGAGAGAATCGCGTGCTTGTGCGCTATGGGCTCAAGCTCATGGCCGAGACGCGACATCCCGGATTGCGGGCGCTCATTCACTCGGCGGCGATGGAGGGCAAGGCACTCACGGCGGGTCGCGTTGGGTTTGTCCTTGCACCGCGGCTCAATGCGGCGGGACGCATTGGGGATGCCAAGCTCGGGCTTGCGTTGCTGCTCGCCGAGAGCGACGGCGAAGCGAATGTGATCGCACGACAACTCGAAGAACTCAACCGTGATCGTCAGGCGCTGGATCAGGCCGTGTTGAGCGAAGCGATGCGTCAGGTCGAGGCCACTGATCTCGACGAGACGTTCGGACTCGTGCTCGCCAATCGCGGCTGGCACGCCGGTGTCATCGGGATTGTGGCGTCGCGTGTGGTGGAGCAGACGGGTCGGCCGGCCGTGTTGGTCGCGATCGATGACGGCGTTGGCAAGGGATCCGGTCGCTCCATTCCGGCCTTCGATTTGCACGCGGCACTCGGCGCGTGCGCCGACTGCTTCAGTCGCTACGGCGGGCATCGGGCGGCGGCCGGACTGACGATGCGTGAATCGGAGGTGCCGCGCTTTCGCGAACGCTTCGGTGAACACGCACGCAGGGTGCTGCGGGCTGACGATCTCGTGCCGGAACTGCGCATCGACTTGCGTGTGCCCGCGAGCGAAATCGATGACCACCTTGAGCAGTTGCTCAAGCATTTCGAACCCTTTGGGATTGGCAACGCCGCACCCACGCTGGCGCTCGATCATGTGCGTCTCGCGTCCCCACCGCGCAAGGTGGGAAAGGACGGCCTGCGGCTTTCCGTGCAACTGCCTACGCGCGCGGTTGATGCGATTGCGTGGGGACTGCCGGCGGAGCAGGTGCGCCTCGATGTCGCAACTCCCCTTGATATTGCGTTTCGTTTGGAACGCGATGATTACCGCGGTGCCAACACGCTGCAGCTGCGTGTGCAGTCGGTGCGCTCCGCCGTCGTCACACGAACGGGCTGAGCCGCCGTGCGTATCGTGGCCGGCACATGGCGCGGGCGTCGCATTGAAGCGCCCAAGGGTGCGCTTGTACGTCCCACGGCCGATCGGGTGCGCGAGGCCTGGATGAGCATGGTGCATGCCGAGCTCGCGGAGGCGCTGGTGCTTGATCTGTGCGCGGGTTCCGGCGCGCTTGGTCTCGAAGCGCTATCGCGTGGTGCCGCGCACGTCGATTTTGTGGAGCAGGCGCCGGCGTCACTTCGCATCTTGACGAGCAACATCGCACTGCTCGGCGCGGCCGATCGATGTGCCGTGGTCAGGGGCGACGCGGTGCGCCATATAGCGGGTTTGCGCGCCGGAGCGTACGATGTGGCGTTCGCCGATCCGCCCTACGCCGATGGAACGGCGGCGGAGCTTGCCGAACAGTGGTTACGGGTACCATTTGCTCACGTGCTGGGTATTGAACACGCTGCGTCGGTGGTGCTGCCTGGAGGCGGCGATACGCGCCGCTACGGGGACACCGCACTCACATTCTTTCGATGACTTCATCATCTGCTACCGGCCGCCGCATCGCACTGTACGCGGGCTCCTTTGATCCATTCACGCATGGCCACGCCGACATCATGCGTCGCGCGCTTGGCTTCGTGGATGAGCTGGTCGTCGCCGTTGCCCTGAATGTCAACAAGAAACCGTTGTTCTCCGCCGACGAGCGCGTGGAGTTCATCCGGGCGTCGGCAGGCCGCGAGCCGCGCATCACCGTGCGCGCGTTCAATGGTCTGCTCGTGGATCTGGCGCGCGAGATGAATGCGACCATGCTCGTTCGCGGATTGCGCGCCGTTTCGGATTTTGAGTACGAGTATCAGATGGCGCTCATGAACCGGCATCTGCACCCGGGTCTGGAAACGGTGTTCATGGTGCCGTCGAATGAGACGACGTACATCAGTTCGAGTATGGTGCGTGAAGTGGCACGGTTTGGTGGGGACATCTCGGCGCTCGTGCATCCTGCCGTGGCCGACGCACTGACGGCGCACTTCGCCCGGTCGGAGACATGAGCGCGTGAGCGACGGCTTGCGCGGGTGCGTTTCGTGTAGTGAGCAGCGCACTCCGTGAACGCGTCATCGTTCCTCGACTCGCTGTCCGCACGCGCGGCAGCGGCACCGCGCACGATTGTGTTTCCCGAAGCAGACGATGCGCGTACGCTCGAGGCCGTGCGTCGGCTCGAAGCGCGTGGGACGGTGCGTCCGGTACTCGTGCGAGACGTCGCGAATGATCCGCGCCGCGAGCGTGTGGCCGCGCATCTCTACGCACGCCGGAAGGCGCGTGGACTCACGGAGTCGGAGGCGGCACGGATGTCGCTCGATCCGCTGATGTTCGCCGATGGTCTGGTGGCACTCGGAGAGGCCGATGGATGCGTCGCCGGGGCGGTGCACACCACCGCCGACGTGATTCGCGCCGCGCTGTTCATGCTCGGCACTGCGCCCGGCGTCAAGACGGTGTCCAGCGCCTTCTACATGGTGGTGCCGGACTTTCGGCAGCGCGGCGAAGAGGTCCTGACGTTCACGGATTGCGCGGTGATCCCGGAGCCCACGGCGGAGCAGCTGGCCGACATCGCCATCGCCGCCTCCGACGATCGTCGCCGGATTGTTGGTGATGAACCCTGCGTGGCGTTTCTTTCGTTCAGCACGTTCGGCAGTGCGGTGAGCGCCAGCGCCGATCGCATCACCGCAGCGCTGGCGCGAGTGCGTGAACTGCGACCGGCGCTGCACGTGGATGGCGAACTGCAGGCCGACGCGGCGCTTATCGAGGCGATCGGTGCGCGGAAGGCGCCCGGTTCGGCCGTGGCTGGTCGGGCCAACGTGCTGGTGTTCCCGTCGCTTGATGCCGGCAACATCGGCTACAAGCTGGTCGAGCGATTGGCCGGCGCTCGGGCGATCGGGCCGATCCTTCAGGGGCTCGCGAGGCCGGCCAGTGACCTTTCGCGCGGGGCGTCTGCGGACGACATTGTACATGTGGCGGCGATCACCGCGCTGCAGTCGGTACGCGCCGAGGGCCCGTGAGCGGGCGTCCATCGACCATTCTTCAGTGGAGACGTGCATGGGATTCGTGATCGAGCGGAACGACGAGTTGCTCACGGTGTCGGTTGAGGGACATCTCGTCGTGGCCAACCGCCAGGAGTTCAAGCAGCTGGTGCTCGATGAGGTCGAACAAGGCGCGAGGCGTGTCCTCATCGACTTCACTGACACCGGCTATATCGACAGCTCCGGGCTTGGCGCGCTCGTCTCCCTCGGCAAGCGCATCCGCGAGCATGGTGGCGAGCTCCGCTTGTCGGGACTCAACGAAGATCTGCGCACCCTGTTCGAGCTCACACGCCTCGACACGCTCTTTCACCTATACGACCTCCGCAGTGATGCGCTCGTCGGCTTCTGAGTCGGCGCGCAGCCCGCACATGCTCCCACTGCAGTGGAGCATTGCGTCGGATGTCAGGGAAATCGAGCCTATCGTGCACGCCGTGTCGCACGCGTGTGCTGCGGCCGGCTTTGCCGAAAAGGCGTGCCGGCTCAATGTCCCCGTCGCGTTGACCGAAGCGATTGCCAACGCGATCATTCGCGGGAACAACGGCGAAGTCTCCCGTCGCGTGCTGGTGTGCGCTGGGATCGCCGACAATACGTTGTGTGTCGAAGTCACCGACGAAGGAACGGGCTTCGACCTGATCGCGGTACGTGCGATGTCGCAGGATACGGACTGGGCCACGCGAGAGGATGGGCGTGGCGTCTTTTTGATGCTGGCCCTGATGGACACGGTGGAGACGTGGTGCGACCGTGGCCATACCGTGCGCCTGGTACTGCGTCGCATATGAGTTCGTTGGGCGCCGTTCTGGTCGCCTATCGCGAGGCGTCCGGACGGGACGCCGCGCTGTGGGAGTGGCGTGGGGCCGGTCAACCACCGCGAATGGCGGCGTCGTCCGGGCCATCAGTCGCGGCGGACGTGACGCCGCCCGGAGCAGGCAGTGAAGATGTGGCGGTGTGGGCCGCCGCCCGCGGTTGGAGCGCGGTCTCCATTGGGACTCATACGCATCCCGCGTGGGTGATCATTGCGCCCGCAGTCAACACGGTAGCTGGCCAGGCCGCTGCGCCACCGGGCGCGCTCAACACCGCGTTCGATGGGCTGCTCGCGAACACGCTGCCGCACGTGCGACGGCTCGTGCGCGAGCGGGACGGCGCGACGCACGAACTCGCCGAACGGTATGAAGAGATCAGCTTGTTGTACGCGATCGGCGAGCTGCTCGGCAGCGGTGCCTCGGTCGAATCGGTGGCGTTTACCGTGCTGCGCGAGCTGGCGCAAACCGTGGGTGCGCCGCGCGGAGCCTTGATGCTCCACGATGTGGCGCGCGATGTGCTCGAGCCCGCAGCCTTACTCGGCATTGATTCGGGTGAAACAACGATTGTGTCCGTGCGTGACGACTGGCTGCTCGCCGTGCGTGCGTTTCGCACGGGCGACACGTGTGTTGAAGACGGCGGCGCTGCGGCGCGACGTGGCGCACCGCTGCTTGCGGCCGACGGGGGCCCTGTGCTCGCCGTGCCGATTCGACGCACCTCCGCCGAAGGCACAACGTCACTCGGAGCGGTGGTGCTCGCCAGACGTTCGGGTGATGCGTCGTTCAGCGCCGGTGATCGCAAGCTGGTGACCGCGATTGCGTCGCAGGTTGGGACGGCCTTGCACAACGCGCGTCTGGTGCGCGCTGCGCTCGATCAGGAACAGCTCGCCCGCGAAATGCGTCTGGCGAATGAGTTGCAACTCAAATTGTTGCCTGACCCGTCCGTGGTTGGTCCGGAGGCGCGCGCCGCGGCGCGTGTCGTTCCGGCGGAAAGTGTGGGTGGAGATTTTTATCTGCTCGCGCGCCTCGGGCCCGATCGTACCGGTGTGGTGATCGGCGACGTCTCGGGGCACGGCTATCAGGCGGCGCTCGTGATGGCACTGGCCATGAGTGCGACGGCCATCCATGTGCAGGCGGTCATCGATCCGGGGGTCGCGCTCGACGCGGTACGACGCTCGCTGGCCGACGAATTGGAGAGTACGGAAATGTCGATCACCTTGTTCTATGGTGTGATCGACGACACGGCGGGTGTGCTGCGTTTCGCGAACGCCGGTCATCCGCACGCGTTCATTCTTCGGCGCGATGGGTCGTGCACCCGACTCGATGCGCAGGTACCGCCACTCGGGTTTGGTGACGAGACGGTGCTGAGTGCCGAGGTGTCGTGGTCGGCTGGTGATGAACTGTTGCTGTTTACCGACGGCGTGGCGGATGCGCGCAACGCGACGGGCGAGCGGTTTGGTGAGTCCGCCGTACTGCGTGCGGCACTACAGGCGACGCACGTCGGCAATGGCGGTAGGAACCCCGCGCCGCACACACGTCACGATGATCACGCGGACGCGCGCCTGCATCACACGCACCCTCGCCCAGACATCGCACTCACCGCCATCTTTGATGCCGTGCGTGAGTTTGTCGGGACGACACCACTCATTGACGACCTCGCTGTTGTGGTCGTCGACCGGGCCGCCGTCCCGTCGATCGCGTCGCCGCACACGATCGAGCCACGCGCGGCCTACCGCGCTCCCGCGTGAGTGAGCGCCTGCCGCCGCCGCGCAAGCGATTCGGCCAACATTTTCTGCACGACTCGCGCGCGCTCGACGCGATCGTTGAGGCGCTGGGGCCGCTCACCGGACGCACGGTCGTGGAGATCGGCCCCGGACGTGGCGCGCTGACCGATCGCCTCATCGCGCGCGCGGGGCGCGTCGTGGCCATTGAGCTCGATCGTGATCTCGTTGCGCGTCTGCGCACGCAATACGAGTCGCATCCGCACGTGCAGATTGTTGAAGCCGATGTCCTGGAGGTGCCGCTCGGTGCCCTCGCGCAGGGACCGTATGTGCTCGCGGGCAACGTGCCGTACTACATCACCACCCCGATTCTCTTTCACGCGCTCGAACATCCGCGACCCGACATCGCGGTGTATCTCGTGCAACGTGAAGTTGCCGATCGCATGGGCGCGAGCCCGGGCAGCAAGATCTACGGCGCGCTGAGCGTCAATCTGCAGATCTTCGCCAAGGTGCAGTTCATTCGCGCCGTGGGGGCAAAGAGTTTTACACCAATACCCAAAGTGGAGTCCGCAATCGTGCGCGTGATTCCGCACGATGAGCCGCTCCTCGATGCATCGCTGGAAGGCGCGTTTCGCACCTTTGTGACGGGGGCATTCGGCCTGCGGCGAAAACAACTCGTGCGGGTGCTGCGTACGCTCACGCCGCTCGATGCCGGCGCGTGCACGGAGGTGTTGCTGTCGTGTGGTATCGATCCCATGGCGCGTCCCGAAACATTGGCGCCGTCCGCGTTCGCAGATCTGGTACGCGCACTCGTGGCGCGCGGTGTTACGCTCCGCGGTTCGTAAGCGCGTACGAGAGTCCTTCCAGCTCCATCGCCATATTCACCGTCTTCACGGCCACATGCGACGGCACGTGCAGACTGGTGGGCGCAAAACTCAGAATGGCCCGGATGCCGGCCGTGACAATCTGATCCACCACGTCCTGCGCGTCGTCGGCCGGGATGGCGAGCACGGCGATGTCGACGTGGTGTGCGGTCACGTCACTGGCCAGCGTCGACATGTCGCGCACCACCGCGTCGCCCCAAGGCCGACCGATCTTCTCCGGGTTCTTGTCGTAGACGCCCACCACCTGAAAACCGCGCTGCTTGAAACCACGATACTCGGCCAACGCCGATCCGATCTTGCCGGCGCCCACGATCACGACCTGCCACGCCTGGCGGAGTCCGAGAATCTCCTGAAGACGTTCGGTGAGCACGTGGACTGGATAGCCAAGGCCACGTTTACCGAACGAGCCGAAAAACGATAGATCCTTGCGGACCTGAGCGGGCGTGGTACCGCAGAGCTGGGCCAGTTCGTCGCTGGACGCCGTACGCTGACCGACCGCGTCGAGCCCCTCCAGGTAGCGGAGGTACATCGACAGCCGACGGACGGTGGATTCCGCGATGCGCTTGGTAGGCAGTGTCATGGTGGGAGCTTGTGAAAATCTTCACAAACTTATCCGCTCTCCTACCGGGATACTACCGGCAGGCTACTTTCCCTTCATGAGACGCGCCTTTGGGAGTATCGGGCCCTCCGTGGCCGGACACACGCCGCTCGACGCCGCTGTCGACGCGATAGCCGCCCCGGCGGCTCGCGCCGTCCTCGAGCCAACCTCGCTGTCGGAGCGGGCGGCGCGATGCCTCGCGCTTGGTCCCTGCGACGCCTTGCGGCTCATGCGCGAGGTCTGCCGAGTCGACCGGCTCAAGGCCGAGGCCGCCGAACGCATGGCTGAGGTACTGCTCGGCGCGCGCGCCGACTTTGTGCAGCTCGATGACAACCGGTGGGCGTTGCTGCGCGACGGGCAGGTGGTGCAGGGGCCCGGGCCGAGCGCGCCGCGCTCGTCCCACGGAGCGCACGGCCCACCGTTCAGCGCGCCGAGCCTCGCGCCGAGCCTCGCGCCGTTCTCGCACCCGCTCTCGCACCCGCTCTCGCACCCGCTCTCGCTCGACACGATGCGCTTTGCCGTGGTGGACGTCGAGACCACCGGTTCGCACGCCGGCACCCTCGATCGCATCACGGAGATCGCGATCGTCCCCGTGGTCGGCGGCAAGGTCGAGGAAGCGTGGCAACAACTCGTGCAACCCGGTCGTTCGATTCCGCCGTTTATTTCAGCGCTCACCGGCATTACGAACGCCATGGTGGCCGACGCGCCGCGCTTTGATGCAATTGCCGACGACGTGTGCGCACGGCTCGACGGCCTGGTGTTTACTGCGCACAACGCCGCATTCGATTGGCGATTCGTGGACGCTGAGCTGTCGCGCACTCGGCGCACTCGCTTGCAGGGTCAGTCGTTGTGCACCGTGCGGTTGTCGCGCAAGTTCCTGCCGCAGCTTCCCAAACGTTCGCTCGATCGCGTGAGCGCGTACTTCGGCATTCGAATTGATGGTCGCCATCGCGCCGGCGGCGATGCGCTCGCTACGGCGCACGTGCTCGTGCGGTTGCTCGACGTGGTACGCGACGCCGGTATTGACACGTGGCCGCAGTTGCAGAAACATCTCAACGGCACCGTGCGTCGCACGACGCGGCGTTCGGCGCTCCCTACACCTGTGCAAGAGGATCACTCCGCGTGACGGCTCCCCAACCACTCGTAGCAACCCGGCAACTCGGTCGCTGGCGCATTCACGCCATTCAGGCCGGCGGGCAGCAACTCGACGGCGGCGCCATGTTCGGCGTGGTGCCCAAGACATTGTGGGAACGCCGCATTCCCGCCGATGCACGCAATCGCATTCCCATGGGCATGCGGTGTTTGCTTGTGGAGCATGACGATGGCTTGGTGCTGATCGACACCGGCTCCGGCAATAAGGAGACCGAGAAGTTTCACCAGATTTACGGCATCGAAAACGCTGGCGCAGACGGCCGCACGAATCTCGAAGACGGGTTGCGCGCACTTGGCTTCACACCCGGCGACGTGTCGATGGTGATCAACACGCATCTGCATTTTGATCACGCCGGCGGCAATACCTGGCGGACACCGTCGGGCACTGTGGAGGCGTCGTTCCCGAATGCGCGTTACGTGGTGCAGCGCGGCGAAATGGAATGGGCCACCCACACCAACGAGCGTACGGCCGCGAGTTATTTCGGTCCAAACTGGGATGCGATTGTCGCCGCCGGTCGATTTGATCTGATTGAGGGAGAACCGGAAGTGCGGCCCGGCATTCAGCTCATGCGCACGCCGGGCCATACGCCGCATCATCAAAGTGTGAAGCTCACGTCGGGTGGAGAAACGGCGGTGTTTCTCGCCGATGTTACGCCGACCGCTGCGCATCTGCCGTTGCCGTGGATCATGGGCTACGATGTGGAGCCGATGGTCACGCTTGAGTCCAAGCGTCACGTGCACGCGAAGGCCGCGGCGGAGGGATGGCTCATGATCTTTGAGCACGATGCGACAAACGCGTGGGGCCGCATCGAGCACGATGGCAAGGCGTACGCGCTCGTACCGAATAGCTGACGCGGGACTACGGGGCGAAGTCTGCAACGTTGTGCCTGGCGCTCACGATACTCGCCGCCTGTAACGCCGGCGTGCAGGATACACCGTCGGCACTCACCGTCTCGATCGACAGCGGCGGTGTCGTTCCCGTGATCACTGTCTCCGGTGAAGCGCCGGAGTGGACGCTCGATTCGCTGGCCGTCATTCGCGCTGAACCCACGGTCGGTTTCTCCCGCGTGCGTTCGATCGCGCTCGATCCGCGCGGTGGCGTGTGGGTCGCGGACGTTGGAGAAAATCGACTGTCGTACTTCGGAGACGATGGTGTGTTCATCGAAGACCGTGGGCGTGTTGGCAGCGGGCCGGGCGAGTTTCGGTCGCCATACGGCACCGCCGTGCACAACGGTGCGGCGACGGGATTTACTTATTCGGCTCGCCTTTTTCGCCGCGTCAACACGCCGCCGCGTTTGGCGCAGGATCCGTAGCAACGGAGGGCGGCGAGTACCAGCTCGAGTTCTTCGATCGCAGCGGCGTGCTCACGCGCACGTTCAGGCGCCCCGTCGACCGCGATTCCGTGACGCAGGCGGAGTACGACGCCGAGACCGCCGATTGGCGAAAGTTTTCGGCGGAGCAGAGCACCGTGGGTTGTCGCGGCACGATCGAGCGATATGCGTTCAAGCCGGCCATTCGCGCGCTGTTGCCCGATGCCGACGGCCGCCTTTGGGTCGAGCGCCGCATGCCGGGACGGTTCGTGTTCGAGTTGTGGTCCGGCGATTCGTTGCTCGCGCGCGTGCCCGCACCGGAGCGCGAAGAACGCATTCCGCCGGCGATGCTGGGGGATCGTCTCGCGGTCGTGGCGGAATCGCCTGATGATGGGCATGAGGTGCGGTTGTATCGGATCCGGAAGTCGAATAAGGTAGAGCGCTAGACCGACGTCACCTCAAGCACGTTGTGGGCATTCGGGATGATCAGTTGGAGTCCGCCTCCGATCGCCATGACACTCCAGCTCGCGGCGCGCGGTGCGATGACGAGGGTCTGGTCGCTTGACACGAGTGACCAGACGTCCTTCGCGCCGGTCGTGTAAGACTCCAGCGCCCAGCACGGAATGCGTGGGCGGAAGCCTACCGCCGTTCGTCCAAAGGGGTTGATCCCTGAGCTGTGTTTCGACGCGCCTCGCCGAGCATAGAACAGTTTGAATGGCGATTCACTACCGCTGCGAAACGCGATGAGCCCGTCGCCTGGATGCAGTAGGACTTCTCGCACGATTCGGCTGAGATCCATGGCTTGCAAGAAGCTCAGCGCCAGTGGCGGTGCGAGCGTTGGCATGCGAGCATCGAAGAACTTCAGAGCCGCGAGGACGTTGGCCCGAGGACGTGGGGCGTCGGTCACGGCCAGCTGGGCCATCCACTTGTCGAGGCCGACCGTGGACATCCAGTCTTTCAGACTGAGAGATGGTGTCATCGAGGAGACATCGTCAGAGTGTGAACGGTCGAGTTGGGAGGTTCACCGAGGCGAGCTCGCGAAGTGTAGACATTCGCGCGGTAGTGCCCCTTGACGGTAGCCCCTGCGTCGCTCATTTTCCAGTGTTGGTGGTAGTACGACAACTCGGCAAGCAGGGCGGCCCAGCCGCCGCCCTCACCCTTTGGCCACGTTCTCGCCCCGCGAGACGGCGTGCTGATGGAGTTCTCAATGCGCACACGGCGCGTCCCTTAATCATACAGGGCGGGCCGTGGCTGTGTCGCAACGCGGACTCCAACATGGGGCCCGCGTTTTTTGTTTTTCTCTCAAAGGAGCTCGGCGTATCCAGGATTCCACGAAGCGTCCGCCACGGGTCAACCGGCAAATCCGGATCAGTCCCGTTCGCGTGATCGGTGCAGACGGCAGTCAGTTGGGCATCATGGAAGTCGATGCCGCC
>JBBRDP010000043.1:0-20365 GCA_038203795.1 Gemmatimonadales bacterium | reverse complement strand
CCGAGCGCGGCACTGCTGGGTACGCGGGCGGTGATGGAGTACGTGAAGTCCTGTACGGCAGACGTGAACGTCGTGTCGATTGATGCGTTGACGCCGCCGGTCAGTTGAATACGAATAGTTTTGAGTCCGATGTCATCCTTTGCCTGAACCGAGAAGATGAGCAACGAATCGGGGGGATTGTTGCCGCGCGTCATGGTAACGCGGGGCTTGGCGGTATCGGCGAACGGGGGATCGACAACTTCGTCCCCGTCGCACGCCACCAGTCCGGCCACGGCCAAAGCGAACACAGCGGCTCGCAGGGCGAACGCGCCGGATCGGCGGAAGTGGCGAACCTGAGTCATGGCGAATGCACGCATGATAGAGTGGCTCCTCGTGGCGTCAGCGGCCCGGAGGCGGCGTCGTGGAGCCGTCCTCGAGGATGTAAGGGGTGACCAGAATGAGCAGGTCGCGCTTGGTTTCATTCGTCGTGTTCTGCGAGAACAAACGGCCTAAGAACGGCAGGTTCATGAGGAACGGAATGCCCGAGCGAAAGCGTGACACTTCGGTCACGGTGAGTCCGCCGATCACCGCCGCTTCGCCATCGGCCACCAGCACCTGGCTCTGGGCACGCTGCTGATTGAAGATGATGCCCACATCGGACGGTCCGACTTCGGCATTGGAGTTCTCGGCCTTGATGTCGAGCAGCACCATGCGGTTGTTCGTGACCTGCGGCGTGACGCTCAAGCGGATACCGGCCTCCTTGATCTGCACGGAGGCCCGCGGGAAGAAGGTCTGCGCACTCGGGTCAATACCGCCGGCGGCTCCGCCACCGCCACCGCCACCACCACCGACACCACCGGCGCTGGCATCGATCACGCGGATCGGGATTTCCTGACCAACGAAGATCTCAGCCGTGCGGTTGTTGAGAATCGTGACGCTCGGCTCCGACTGCACATCGGCGAGCGACGACGTCTGCAACGCGTTGAGGAACGCCGTCAGCTGGTACTTCCCGATGGCCGTGGAGTAGATCAGGTTGAGCGCGTTCGGCTTGATCGCGTTGTTTGCGTTGGCGATACCGGAGATCGCGTTGCCGCCGAGTGCGATGCGGGCCGGACCCTGGAAGGGCGTGCCGCCACCGCGCGCATCCGGCACACCGTCGCCGTCGGTATCAACCGCCATGAGCGTGTTTGGGTCGATACGCGGCACAAGCTGCTGGAAGAACTGCTTGGAGCCGGTGCCCAGATCATACGCGAGTCCGATGTCCTGGATGCCAGTGCGATTGATGAAAATGATCTTCGCCTTGATCGCGACCTGTGGCGTGCGCACGTCGAGTTCCTGGAGGCGCTTGATGAGTTCCGGAAGACGCGTGGGCACTTCGCTGATGATGAGCTTGTTGGTGGCGCTGTCGGCCGTCACCGAGCCGCGCAGCACGCAGCCCTGGCTTTCCTGTCCGACCCCCATGCCTCCTCGCTGACCACCACCCATGCCACCTTGCTGTCCAGCCATGCCCCCGCCCATTTCACGGCCGGCCTGCATGGTGGTGAGGTTGGAGCAATCGCGGGCGAGCAGAGCGCGTACCGTGGGCACCAGGCTCGTGGCCTTGGCATAGTTCACATTGATGATCTGCGTGACGAGCGGCTCCAACGCCTGATTCTGCGCGAGGGCGCTGTAGCTATCAACCGTAATGATGCCGCTTGGATCTTCGGTCGCGGCGAGGCCCTGCGACTGCAGGAGCGCCTGCAGCGCCACGTCCCACGGCTTGTCGGCGATGTCGGCCGTGACGGAGCCTTCGACGTTCTTGCCCACCACAATGCTGCGGCTGGAGAATGTGGCGAAGGTGGCGATCACGTCGCGAATGCTGGTGCCGTCAAAACTGATGCTGATGCGCGGCTGCTGCGACGGCTGTGCGCGCGTGGAGTGCATGACATCGGGCGCCTTCGGGATCGCCAGCGGTACGCGGATCGCGGCCGGCGCATCGGCGGACGAGAAGGAGCCGTTTGACGCGTCGAGTCGACCATCACGTTCGTCGCGCGTGACCGGCGTGGCGACCCGCACGGGCTCGGGGGCGATCACGACCGGCTGCACGAGCGCGGCTACGGGCACGTTGGACAAGCCTGACGTCTGCGAGGCCAGCGTGGCCGTTGGTGCCGGCAACGCGCTCTCGATCATGCGATCCATTCTTTCCATCGGCGCCGGGGCGGGTGCCGTAGCGAGCAGTGTTGGTGACGCAAACGTGACTGGTGACATATCCCAGCGTGCGAACTGTGCTGCGCCGGTGACATTGATGCGAATCTCGCCGGCTTCGTGACGCACGGCGTATGACTGTTTCCCGGTGAGCTCGAGCACGACACGCACGGTGTCGACGGCGAACTGGGCGACGCGCACATCTTTGATGGCGCCGCGCGTCGTGCGGTCATACGCACGCGGCTTCGTGGCAAGCTTCGCGCCGATGACATCGAGCACGATGCGATTGGGATTGGAGAGCGTGAAGTCCGTGACCTTGGCCGACGCGTCGACCGCAATCACCACGTCAGCGCCGTTCGTGCCCGGCACCACGGAGACGCCCGTGACGCGCGGTCCGGCGACGCTGGCCGGAGTCCAGATAGCCGCCGTAGCGGCAAAAAATGCGGTGTGTGGCTTGGGCGGCAGGGCGGTTGGCATCGCCACGGCATGCACCAGGGCCACGGTAAGCACCGCGGCCGTCGACTGAACGATCATCGCGTCCTCGCTGTGGTGGAATCACTGGTCAGTGGCAGCGTTTCCTGCCGGCTGAATCCGAACTCGTCAATAGAAAAAATCACGGCCTTTTGTCTGATGCTGGACACGCGCAGACGACCGAGCGTCTGTCCAACGCGCACGCGATACTGCGCTTGCGATGTGACGTCACGAAGGATCGCAACGGAGTTGCGACCGTTCGGATCGTAGGCCACGGCGGCCAGTCGCAGATCACTCACCAACGGACGCAGCTCACCGCTGGCCATGAGTGAGGTGTACGGATCGCGGCGACCGCTTTCGGCGTACGAGAAGACTTCGCGCAGAATGCTCAGCGTTGGCGCCGCCGCATTGCCGCGGGTCACGAGCGCCACACTGTCGGTGGTGGTCGCCTCGCGCGCCAAGGGGCGTGTTTGCGGAGCGGCCTGTGCATTGACCGCACTGGCCACAAACGTGGAACAGACGCCGGCGAGCACGATCAGGGCCACGCGTGTGGTGGCAGAGCGACGGATCATCGGTTGGTCTCCGGGCCAGCGGTGGCGACGCGCGTGGGTGCGATGGCTGGTGATGTTTTTTCGACGTAGGTCTGCAACGTGACCGTGGCCTCGAGCCCGATACGATCGGGATTGCGTGTGCGAGCGTTGGCGCGACGTCCGGTCATGCCGACGTTTCCGGCGTTCGTGAGCTGGAAATGCACCGGGGCGACGATCCGCGGCAGCGAACCGACGTTGGCCAGGAAACCGCCGATGTCGTGATAGCCGCCGAGGATTGTGACCTTGTAACGATGCGTGTCGAACTTGTCGCCACGAATCACCGGTTCCGGCGTGAACGTGCCGACATCGAGTCCGGCACGACGCGCCGCGGTCGACACTTCCTCGAGCAGCGCCGGTACTTCGTTGCTCGTTGGCACGAGCCGGCGCATCGCGACAAGCGCGGAACGCTGCTCCGCTGCTTCTTTTTTCAGATCGTCCACACTACCGGCCGCGAACTCCTTTTGCGCGGCACGATTGGCGGTTTCGAGCGACTCAACGCGTGCTGTGGACGCCACGAGGGCCTCCTCGCCCGCTGCATACGGATAGAGATAGTAGACGACCGCCAACGCCACGGCGACAATGCTGATGACGATCTTGATCTGGTCGCGCTGGTTTTGCGGAAATTGAATCATGGTGTGTGGCCTCGATCAGCGAACGGGAACGACAAGCGGCTCGGTGCGCAGCAACTCAGTCGGCGGTACTTCGTATTCAGCATCGAGCTGGAACTCCGTGACGTCCTTACCATCGACGACGACGATTTCCGACTTGACGAGCATGACGTTCTTCACGAACGACGAGCTTTCGAGCTCCTTCATGAAGGTGGTGAGCGCCTGCATGTCGACGGTCTGACCAACCACGCGGAAGCCAACCGGTTGATTGATGACGATGGAATCCACCGGGGCCGCCTTCTTCCCTTTGCCCTCAGCCTTGTCAGCCTCTTCCTTGGCCGCTGCGGCCTTCGCTTCCTTGCTGTTGATTGCGACCGGTGGTTCTGCGCCGGGCGGCAGTACCGGCTTGGTGGTTTGCTCGACCGAGGTCAGCCACGTGTACGTCGGCAGCGCGCGGCTGATCTCGTCCAGCAGGTGCGCCCAGACGTACCGGTTATCATCGATCGTGCGGATGATCTGCACCTGGCGGTGCACCGAATCACGCTCGGCCATCACCGTGCGGCGCGCCTCGAGCACGTTGCTGTAGCGGGCGGAGTCACGCACGGCCTTTTCAATGCGTGTGTCGATTTCACCCGCATTGGCTTGCTGCGTGGTGAACAGCACCCCAACAGCGGCCACCGAGACGATGACGGCGCCGAGCGAGCCCAGGAGCCACGGATCCTTGACCTTGTCACTGAGGCCGGAGAGCGCAGCGCCAATGCTGAGCGATGCCCCTTTGGCGGACGTGCGCTTCTTTTTGCCGCCAGGAAGGAGATTGACCTGAATTTGCATATGGGTGTGTCCTCTCCTCAGGCGACGGACCGGAGGGCGAGCCCCACCGGCAACATGAGCAACGGTGCCACTTCATCAGTGGCCATGAACTCCAACGCGCCTTCGCGCACCGTGAGGCGCGCCAGCGGATTCGCCGGCTGCACCGGCATGCGCAGGCGCTCGCCGAGCCACGGCAGCAGGCCGGGCGTCCGCGAGCCACCACCACACGCGAAGACGGCGCGTGCCTGTCCGTAGTGCCGGGACGAGGACGCGAGGAACGACATCGCGCGCTCGAGTCCAACCGCGAGCTCCTCACCGCGCGAGGCAATCACGCTGTTGAGCGCCGGCGTGCGGTCGAAGCCGCGTACGAGCTGCTCGGCTTCGTCAGCCGAGAGCCCATGGTCGCGCTGCAGATCTTCACGCATGCGGCGCGTGCCGACAGTGAGGTCGCGCGTGAGAATGGGCACGCCTTCGTCGAGGATATTGAGCGACGTGACTTCGTTGCCGATGTTGAGCAGCGCCACGATGCCCGACATCGCGTCCGGGTAGTTGATCGCGAAGGCGTTGTGCAACGCGAACGCGTCGACATCCATGATCGTGGCCGTCACGCCGGCGTCGGCCAGCAGGGTCCGCTTGATCTCAACGAGCTCACGCTTGGCCGCTACGAGCAGCACGTTCATCTCGAGACTGTCGCCGTCGGGGTCGAGGATCTGGTGATCGAGCTCCACGGAGTCCATGTCGAACGGCACGTGCTGCTCCGCTTCCCAGCGGATGAGCTCTTGCGCCTGCGCGTCTTTCACACGCTCGACCTGGATTTTTTTGACGATCACATCGCGTCCACCAACCGCCGCGACCACTTCGTGCTTTTTTACACCAATAGCTTCCATCGTCTGCCGGATGGCATCGGCGACCATGGCATGGTCCATCACTTCCCCTTCAACGATGGCGTTTTCGTTGAGTGGCGTGATGACCACCTTTGTGAGTTCCGGTGTCGCACCGGAGTGATCGATGACCGCGGCCTTGACAAGGCCAGACCCGATATCGAGTCCGATGGTCGTCTTCTTTCGGCCGAAGAGCTGCATACGGCGGGGGGTTGCGCGGTGGTGGTCGTGAAACCGGTGCGATTGATGACGAGCCGTCACGAAATCGGAACTGGTCACTTTGACCTGAGAGGTCGGGCGATTCACCCTGCATACGACCGGAGTCGAGTGAGGTAACGTCCGGCAGAGGGGGTCCCCCCTGGGTATCGGCAGGTTCTGTGACACCCTTTACTCACCGCGTGGCAGTGCGGCGCCATCGCGGGTAGAAGGGTGTCACATCGGGCGGGGCGTTCCCGCACGTGTTTGAGTCAGGGTCGCTCACTCCATCCGTGCTGACGCACAGGGTGTGGCACACCCACGCCGGCCAAGGCGAACCGTCCGGCACACGCGCTCGACTGCACCACCGCGAGACCGCTCAGCGCCGATCCGACGTGAAGCCGATCCCGCACGAGCAACGCGCCCACGAGTGACACCGGCATCTCGCCGGCCGCGACAACAATGTGCACGCGGCCGCTCACAAGAATGATCCCGTGAAAGACCACACCGGGATCAACGTGCAGATCGCCAAGCACCACGAGCACGCCTTGCGCCGGCGTGTCGCCGGTGAGTCGAACGGTGCCGGGATAAGTGGCCACGACCACGGGCCAACGCCGAGTACAAACGGGAACTGGCAGCGCACCGCGCCGCGCGTCACCGAACCACAGCGGGCACCCCGGCGGCCCGGCACCCAGTGTGTTGGTGGACAGCACGCTGTCGGCCGTGGTCGCACTGGCCTTCGCGGTAAGCTGCGTGATCGCGAAGCTGATGTCGGCGTCGAGCAGCGCGCGTGTGCTGTCAGTCAACAACCGAATGGGCACGCCATCACCGCTCACGGTGGCCGTCGCATGCACCGTCGCGTTCCGCGCTGTCACGGCGACCACCGGTGTGCTGCGCGCGTCGACCGCGCATTCGTCGTTCCAGCCGGTGGCCACCGCATCGGCACCAAGCACGGCCGCAGCTGGGCCGATGTCCACCGCTCCGCTGATCGTGAGCGCACTCTGGGCGGGAATGTGCGGCCAGTCGAGCCGCACCGTTCGGCCAATGCTGCGGCGTGCGGCGCGTAGTCCGCCGTCGCGAATGTTGACCGACGATTCGAGCAGAAACATCCGAGCACTCAATCGCGCGCGCACCACTGCTCGGCTGAGCATGGGCGATGCCGTCACCGGGAATGTGTCAGACTCACCGATGCGGAGCGACGCAGCGTCTGTCGGATTCCACACCGCGAGTACCTCGAACAGCGCGGCATCGGCATCGTGCGTTGCGCGTTCGCCCTGCCAGCCGAGCCGGGCGGCGCGCGCGGCCTGCAAGAGCGCGTCGGTGAAGGCCACGGCGACGAACAGCAACGAGGTGGTGATCACCAGGACGACCACCAGTGAAAAACCGCGGCGAGGACCGGTCATCTTATTGCCCGCCACGGAGTGCGAACGTAACAGTAAGGGAGTCACGCAGCGGTGTGCCACCGGTGAGTTGCCGTGCACTGCGGAACTGAAACTGCACGAACCGCGCATCGATGCCGGGCGCGGCGAGCGGCGACATATCGGCGCGCGCGACGGCGACGGTAAATCCGCCCTGCGTGTTCGGGAGCAGCGGGCCAACCACGGGTTGGATGACGCTCCAGCGTGCGCCATTCCAATCACGGCGGCCGAGGTAGTGCAGTTGGTCACTCGCGCGATACGATCGCCATTCGGTTCGACGGGTCAGCGCGATCACGGAGCCGACATCGGGTGCCACGGCGAGTGGTGCGCTCATGGTGAAGCGCCACGGCGCGCCGCCGGCGCTCGCCCGGAGCGGCGACTGGGCACAGGCGAACGGCTCCGTACCAACCGCGACCAACGTTGCGGCGGCGCTGGTAGTATCGAGCGATGCGGCGGGTGCACCAAGCATGGCGCTGTCGGTCTGCCCGTACACCAGACGGTCACCGTTTCGTGGGGCAGCGAACTGCACCGCGCGCAGTGGATGCGCACCGTGGCCCGCGATCACGTCGACCACGTGCGGTGCCGGTACTGCACAGACAATTGCGATGAGCACCGGTGCCTGCAGCACCACACTGGAGTCAGTCCAGCGCTCGATGTCCGACGCCGACGCCGCGCGTATGTCGGCGGCGAGCACCATGGCGCCGTGCTCAAGCTCGCGCAGATTGTGAACGCGCGACTCTACGCGTCGGATAACGCGCAGCTGCGTAAGCAGCACCTGAATGGCCAGCCCGGAGAGCAGCAGCGCCAACGGCATGGCGATGAGGAGCTCGATGACGGCCACACCGCGTCGCGATCTCATGAGCACCACCCGGCGGCACGCGCGCTCACGGAACGGATTGTGTCGGCACCAAACGGATGCGGGGGGAACAGGACCTGCAGTTCCACTGCCGCGAGCGTGCCCGTCACCGCCACCGTCCACGAGGCCTCGGTGCGCACGCGCGATTCGGTGCCGGCGGTCATGGTGCACGGCATGCCTTGCAGCCGCTCGCTCACGTCTCGCGCCATGTCGCGCGCGATGCCGGTGCGCACCACGCGATCCGAAAAGATGGTAGTGGCGCGCAGCAGGGACAGGCACGCGGCTACGCCCAGGCTGAGCAGCAGGGAGGACACCATGAGTTCAACGAGCGCCCGACCATGGCGCGCGCGAACTGCAGATTGATTTCGTGGTGAAAAGCGCATGGCACAACCTGTCACGGTTGGGCGCTGCGCCCTTCATCATTTTACGCTGAGCCGTGCCTCTGTATTGCCGTGGAGTGGCAGCAGCAATACAAACGCCGCGCCACCTTCACGCGACGGCTGCGCCCACACGGTGCCACCAAGTCCTTCCACCGTTTGCGCCACAATGGCGAGTCCGAGTCCGGTGCCGCGACCCTCGCCCTTGGTGCTGTAAAACGGATCAAACACGCGATCGAGATCCTCGCTCGGCACACCGGGCCCCGAGTCGGCGACGATGACTTGCAGCACGCTGTCAGTCTGTTCGGTGCGCGCAATCCACGCGCGCGCGCGCACATTGGGCAAATGCGGGAATCGCTCACCGGGCTCGTCATCGGCCCGTCGAGCCGCCGCTTCGTGCAATCGTCGCGGGGAGAGTTGGCGCGTGCGCACCGTGATGTGACCAACGCCTTGCATGGCATCGACCGCGTTGAGCAGCAGATTCACGAACACTTGTTCGAGATCATGCCGCTCCGCAAACACAACCGCGCCATCCGACTCGGCGGTGTGCTGCACGTCGATGCGCCGGAGCACGCCCTGATCGCTGAGCAAGCGCAGCGCGTCGGCAATCACCCGGTCCACACGTACCGCGTGCGGTGTGCGACGTCGCGGCCGAGCGTACTCGAGGAGCCCGCGCACAATGCGATCGATCCGTTCAACTTCGCGTTCTATGGCCTCGAGCGGTTCGTCCACGTTCGCGGTGCCGGCTGCGCGTTGTCGGGCAACGTGCGCGTAGTTGGCGATGGCCGACAACGGATTCCCGACTTCGTGGGCGATGCCGGCCGCCAGGCGTCCCGTGGCGGCGAGTTTATCGACGCGCACGAGGGCGCGGGTGACTTCGTGGGCCTGCGTCAGAGGGCCAGAGACGTAGCGGCGCAGCAGGTAAGCCACCATCGCCCACCAGCTGACTGCAACTCCCAGGAGTAGCGCGACCAGCAAGGCCAGGCGCGCACCTCCGGTGGATCGGGCCGCAATCAGCAGCGCTGCCGCGACGGCGGCGAGCACGGCCACGCCCGTGGCGGCCGACAGGGCGAGAAGCGGCGTGCGAACCGGGCTGACGGCTGCGGCAGGCGATCGAGACATGGTGGGATGATAGTGCCGCATGACGCAACGGTGAGCTAGCGAACTACCAAAAAGGGGCCGGGCTTTCGCCCGACCCCCTCTTGCCCCGGTCCGATGGACCGGTAGGTACTCAGTGTGATGCGGTCTGGCTTACAGGCAGACCGGCTCGCCTTCGCCCTGCGTAAGAGGCGTGAGCGGACCAACCGAGATGGAGCAGGCCTGCGTCGAGGCCGGGTGAGAGGCGGTAGCGGTCCAACCTGTCGCTGATCCGTTGAACGTGAGCGTGACACCCGACGAACCCTGCGGAACGATATAGCCAGCGTAGGTATCATTGTCCGAGAACCACGCTTCTGCGGCCGAGACCATGTTCTTGAGGTCCGACTTCATCGCCGTGATGTACGCCTTCTCCTTCGTGTTGGCAAACTTCGGGATCGCGATGGCGGCCAAAATGCCGATAATGACGACCACGATCAGAAGTTCGATCAGGGTAAAGCCTTTGCGGGTGCGGTTCCGGGGCATGTCCGTATCTCCGAGAGAATGAGGGTTCAATCGTCGCAGTCTCAGTCGAGTCCTGCGCGACACCGACACATAGGGCAATGCGCGGGCCACGAGGATGGCAGAATGCAAACACGTTGCGGCGCAATCACTTACATCGAATCGCTGCGCGCAGAATCACGGGCTTGCAGGCGGCGTTTCGCACGGTCTCTTGCAGCGTGCAAGAGTCGAGCGTGTGACAGAACGCAAAACGGCGGGAGCACATGGCCCCCGCCGTTACCAACCACCCACGCAGCGCGGCTATGCCGCATCCTCGCCGTAGCGCGCCAGCTTGCGATACAGCGTCGACGGATCAATCCCGAGCACTTCCGCAGTCTTGCTCTTGTTACCGCTCTCGTTCTGCAGCACCCACGCGATGTACGCACGCTCGATCGCCTCAAGCGTCGGCGTCGTGGGCGCTCGATCCGCCACGAGCGGTTCGGCGCGACGCTCTACAATGCGGGCCGGCAACGCCGAGGCCTCAATCGTTGCACCCACCGACAGAATCACCGCGCGTTCCAGTGCATTTTCGAGTTCACGTACATTGCCGGGCCATTGATAGGCCATGAGCGCGTCGCGTGCACCTTCACTGATCACCTTGGGATCTTCGCGACGCTGCTGCGCCACGCGTGACAGAAAGTGCTCGGCGAGTAACGGAATATCGTCAGCGCGATGACGCAGCGGCGGCAGATGCAGCGCGATCACATTCAATCGATAGTACAAATCGCCGCGAAACGAACCGCGCTTGATCTCTTCTTCGAGATCGCGATTGGTCGCGGCTACCACGCGCGCGTTGATCGGAATCGATTCGGTACCGCCAACCGGGATTACCTCGCGTTGCTGCAACACACGCAGCAGCTTGACCTGCGTGGCAGCGGTGGTCTCACCGATTTCGTCGAGAAAGAACGTGCCGCCCAGCGCGGCCGCAAAGAGACCTGTCTTGTCTTTCACCGCGCCGGTGAACGAGCCTTTCACGTGTCCGAACAGTTCGCTCTCGAGCAACGACTCCGGCAACGCGCCGCAGTTGATCGACATGAACGGCAGTTCGTTGCGTCCACTCAGATCATGCACATAGCGCGCGATGACTTCCTTCCCCGTGCCCGACTCGCCGGTAATGAGCACGGTGCTATCGGTGGGCGCGACCATCTCCGCCAAGCGCAGCGCCTCCTGCCACGCGCGACTCTTGCCGATGGCCACCACGTTGCTCGTACGATCACGCTTGCGTATTTCCTGACGCAGCACCGTGTTTTCGGTGCGCAGCTGACGATGCTCGACGGCGCGGCGCAGAATGGCGAGCAACTCGTCGTTGCGAAACGGTTTCTGGATGTAGTAGAACGCGCCCTCGTTCACCGCTTGCATGGCCGATTGCAGCGTGGCCTGTGCTGTCATCAGAATGACCGGACACGACGGATAGCGCTCGCGCACGGCGGCCAGCACCTGCACGCCGGTGACATCGGGCATGCGAATGTCGGTGAGCACGACATCCGGCTCCCCGTCATCGAGTCGATCGAGTCCGGCGCGTCCGCCGTGCGCCACCACGGGATGAAAGCCCTCGCCCTTGAGCAGGATGCGAAGCGATTCCAGAATGCCGGTCTCGTCGTCGACGAGCAGCACGCGCGGGAGTGTGGCTGGGGCAGTGCCTGAGGAGTTCATCACAGGGCAGATCTCAGAAGGGTGTTGAATCGAGAACGCAGCATTCAGGCCGCTGCGGAATCGGGAATGGCGTGCACAGATCCGGAGCGCGTGCGTCCGGTGGTGCGCTGCACATCGAGCGGTTGCACGCGTGGGACCAGCAGTGTGAATCGTGTGCCACGGGCGAGGTGATCCACCAACACCGCGCCGCGATGGGCTTCGGCCGCTCGATGCGCGATGGGCAAGCCGAGGCCTGTGCCACCCTGTTTGGTGGTCACAAACGGTTCGAACAACCGGTCGCGCATGTCCACCGGCACGCCGGGTCCGTCGTCGGTCACGTGCACTGCGATCGACTCGGTGTCGACGGCGGAATCGTTGGCCGGCGTCACGTGCACGTGCACCTGTCCGTGCGCACTCACGGCCTGCACCGCATTGAGGACGAGGTTGAACACTGCCCGGTGCAGCAAGTCGTCATCGCCAGCCACCAGACACGATCCCGCGACTGCCGGCACGTCGAGTGTGACCTCCACGCCGGCTCCACACGCGGGATGCTGACGCACGAGCGCGACGGCTGTCCGCGCTACCGACGACACATCGACCTGCGTGAGCTGGGCCGCGCGCGTGCGGGCGAAATCGAGAAACTCGCTGAGCAGTCGGCTCAGTCGATCCGCTTCGCGCACCGTGAGCGCCAGAAGCGCCTGTTCGTCTTCATCCGCGTCACCGCGGCGCTGCTGTCGACGGGCCAGTTGTTCGGTGGCACTGCGAATCGAGGCGAGCGGGTTTTTGATTTCGTGCGCCAGCGATGCGCTCAGCTCGGCCACCGCTTGCAACCGTTCCGTGCGCACGTGGAGCGCCTGCAATCGTTTGGAATCCGAAATGTCCTGGAAGATGGCCGTCACGGTGCGCCCGCCCACCGATCCACCGCGTTCGGCGATCGTGGTGGTCAGCCCGACAAGTACCGTCTGTCCATCTCGGCGAATGACCCCTTCCACTCGTTTGCGTCGCACGCCGTCCCAGGCCGTGGACTGGAGCACGTCCGCGAGTTCCGGAGCGATGCCGGCCAGCGTGCCGAGCACGGGGCGTCCCACCAGGCCCCGAAGG
The DNA here is from genome assembly GCA_038203795.1 of Gemmatimonadales bacterium. GTDB lineage: Bacteria > Gemmatimonadota > Gemmatimonadetes > Gemmatimonadales > Gemmatimonadaceae > JAABRT01. The sequence goes on along the minus strand of JBBRDP010000043.1, from coordinate 7,628 downwards.
GAGAGCCCCAGCAGCTCCGAGGCCACGGGATTGGCGTACAAAAGATGACCGGTTGCGTCGACGGTGACGATGCCACTCTGGATGCTCCGGAGGATGTCGGCTGCTTCGAGCTGTACCGTGACCAGCTGCGCCGCCAGCGCCTCGCGACCCATACCGGCCTCCCGCAATCGCGCGGCAATCACCCCGCTGCCCACCGAGACCACCACGAAAACGACCACCTGCAACCAGATCTCCGGAGCGGGAGGGCCAACACGGAACAGCAGGACGTCGGCCGCGTACAGGGCACTGGCGGCCACGGCGACGAGGACGCCGTCGCGGAATGACAGCAAGAGCGCCGCGACGGCGATGACAAGGATGTACAGCGCCGCGAACTGGGAGCTCCACCCGCCGGTGATGTGCACGATGGCCGTCACCAGCAGCAGGTCGACGGTACACTGCAGCAGGTAGAAGGCCCGACCAGTCGGTCGGCGGTATATTTCCTGATACATCGCCGACGCCACCGTGGTCAGGATCGCGGCGGCGAAGGCCAGGGTCGCGATGAGCGTGTCCGTGGGCTCGGCGCGTTCCCAGACAAACACGGCGGCCACCAGAATCGCAAACCCGATCGCAACACGACCCAGCCAGACCCATCGCAGGACACGCAATGGGTCGAGCATGTGTTGAACTGCCAGTACGGGGTAGTTCGGGGTGTACCGCACGTCGCGTCGGGTACGTTCCAGAGATCAGTGAAGGAGCGGATCCAGGGCCGACTATGCCCAGGGTTCGCAGGATGCAAGACCGGCACAGTGCCGCAGAGTCTTGCACTTTGCACGAGTCTTACGAGCAGGACGACCCATGCGCGCGCCCGTTTCCCCATCACATGCTTGCTGACCCTTCGAGTACCGACGTTTCACTGACTGCGGGCACCATCGCCTTCCGGCTCACCATGGTGCTGCTGCTGGTGGCGGCGAATGCGTTTTTTGTGGCCGCCGAGTTTGCGCTCGTTGCGGTGCGACGCAGCCGTATCGACCAACTTGTTGCGCAGGGCAATCGCAGCGCCCTCGTCGTCCAGCGCGCGCTCAAGGAGCTCGACCGCTACATCTCCGGTACGCAGCTCGGCATCACGCTGGCGTCGCTGGGTCTCGGCTGGATCGGCGAACCGGCCATCGCCGTGCTGGTGGACATGGCGTTGAGCGCCGTGGGCATTTCGCTCCCATCCGGGGTGGTACACAGTACGGCCGCAGTTCTGGTGGCGTTCACCGTGATCACCTTTCTGCACATCGTGTTCGGTGAGCTGATGCCCAAGTCGGTGGCGCTTATCCGGCCGGAACGCGTGAGCCTGTGGGTGACACGGCCGCTGATCGTCTTTTCGAATGTCATGTCTCCCTTCATTGCGTTGCTGCAAGGGACGGCGAACCGATTGCTGCGATTGTTGGGTGTGGAGCCGGCGTCTGAGGGGTCGCACGTGCATTCGCCAGAGGAGCTCCGATTGCTCGTGATGCAGGCGCGCGCGCACGGCACGCTCGACGAGAGCGACTCGGCCATGCTGGCCGGTGTGTTTGACTTCCACAACAAGAAGGCGTGGGACGTGATGCGTCCGCGTACCGATGTCGCCGCCATCGCCGAGGACGCGGATGAAGACGAGTTGCGGAAAATCCTGAAAACGGAACGCTACTCGCGCTATCCGGTATATCGAGAGACACTCGATGATGTCGTTGGGGTGCTGTTGGCCAAGGATTTTTGGCTGTACGACAGCGACGAACCGTTTGTCTTGCGTGAACATCTGCGCGAACCACTGTTCGTGCCGGCCACACGAGCTGCGGAACGCGTGCTCGAAGACTTGCGACGCACGCGTGCCCATCTGGCCGTCGTGCTCGACGAATACGGCGGTACCGCCGGCATCGTGACCCTCGAAGATCTGGTGGAAGAAGTGGTGGGCGATATTGCCGATGAGTACGATCAAGTGGCGCGGGAATCGATGGTGACGAACGGCGTGCTCGAGCTGGCCGGCGCGCTGTCGTTGGTCGATGTGCGGTCCGACCACAAACTCCCGATCCCCGAGGGCGACTGGACGACACTCGGTGGCTACGCCTTTTCGGCGCTCGGTCGGCTACCGCAGCTTGGCGATCGCGTGAAGTTTCCGGGTGGTGAGCTCGAGATCGTGGCGATGGATGGACGGCGCGTGGCGGCATTGCGCGTCCACGCGCGTGTCGAGGCCGTGCGATGAGTGTGCGCCCGATGATGCGTGCAACGCTCACGCCGAGGGCGGCGAGGCGAGCGGCCGTCGTGACGCTGAGCGTCATCACGCTGGCCTCCACGATGCTGAGTGGCTGTCGTCCGAGCGCCGATGTCACCGATACGCTGCGCGGCTCGGCCCTGATCACACCCGGCGACACGGGCCGCGCGATGGCGCCCGAGGGCGCACCGGCCAGCGCGTTCCCCCTGCCCGCGCGTACGGTTGCCGACATTGTGGCACCGCGCTGGAGCAACGAAGACGACCGCGATGACGCCGGCGAAGCGGAGCGCGTGCTGCAAGCGCTTGGTGCCAAAGAAGGCATGCACATCGCGGATATCGGCGCGGGCGACGGATACTATGTGGCACGGCTCGTGCCGCGGGTGGGCAGTACCGGGCGCGTGTACGGCGAGGATATTGTCCCTCGCTACCTGGAACTGCTGGCCTCGCGTGCGCGGAGCTCGGGCTGGACCAACGTGGAGGTTGTACGCGGGGAAGCGCATGATCCGCGGCTCCCCGACACCACGCTCGACGCGGCGATTCTCATTCACATGTATCATGAGATTTCGCAGCCGTTCGGTCTGATGTGGAATCTGGCGTCGGCGTTGAAGCCGGGAGGCCGCGTGGTGATTCTTGATCTCGACCGGCCAACTTCGGGACATGGTACGCCATTGCCGCTGCTGCGCTGTGAACTGCGCGCGGTCGGCTATCGCGAGGTGCGTGTCGATCTCGCCGTGCCGGGAGAATACATCGCCGTGTTCACGGCCCCGTTATTTGCCGAACGACCAACGCCGGACGCGATCACGCAGTCACTCGCCGCGAATCCGTGCACTCCTCCCGGTGGGCGCGATTGAACGCAGAGACTGCGCTCCTTCACGTGTCGGCACATCTGGCGATTCCGCACGAGGAGTTTGACGTGCGCGCCACCACCGGTGGTGGCCCCGGTGGACAGCATGTGAATCGCAGTGCCACGCGCATCGAGTTGCGCTGGCATCCGGCAACGTCTGCGGCACTCTCGGCGTTGCTGTCAGGAGCGCATCGTGAGCGCGTCTTGCAACGACTCGCCGGACGACTCGATACCAGTGGGACGATGCGTCTCGTGTCGGCCGAACATCGCAGCCAACGGCGCAATCGCGACGTCGCCATGGACCGGCTTGCCGCGATCGTGCGCGGGGCGTTGCCCGACCCGGTACCGCGCAAAGCGACGAAGCCCACACGCGGGGCCGTTGAACGACGTCTCGATGACAAGAAACGACGATCGAGTGTGAAACGCGATCGGGGACGCCGCGACCACGACGGCTGACGCACTTCCACCCTCGCCGGAACCAATGTCCGCGCCATCGCGCCTGAGTCTCCCGCTCGACCAACGGAACGCCCTCAAACCGGCGCTCGTCGACGCACTGCGGTCCTACTCAGCATCGCAGTTCGCGGCCGACGCCGGTGCCGGTGTCATTGTGGGCATTGTCGCGCTGCCGCTCGCCATCGCCTTTGCCATCGCGAGCGGCGTGACACCCGAGCGTGGTCTGGCGACCGCGATTATCGCGGGCTTTCTCATTTCGGCGTTCGGCGGATCGCGTACGCAAATCGGCGGACCCACGGGTGCCTTCGTGGTGATTGTGGCGGGCATCGTGGAGTTGCACGGCGTCAATGGATTGCTCATCGCCACCTTCATGGCGGGGGCGATGCTGGTGTTGTTCGGTGTGCTGCGAGCCGGTGCGGTGATTCGCTTTGTGCCGCAACCGCTCGTGGTTGGATTCACGAGTGGCATCGCCGTGCTGATTTTGTCGAGTCAGTTGCGCGATGCGCTGGGTCTGCAGATGATCCAGGTGCCAACCGATTTTGTGGACAAGCTCGGCGCGTTGTGGCAGCATCGTGGTACGCTGTCAGTGCCGGCCGTCGGCGTCACCGTCGCGACCCTTGCCATTCTGCTGGCGTGGCCGCGTGTGCCCGGCGCAGTAGCGCGACGTGTGCCCGGACCATTCGTGGCGCTCGTTCTGGTAAGCGGCGTGGTGGCACTGCTCGATCTGCCCGTGGACACGATCGGTTCGCGCTTTGGCGACATGCCGGCCGGTCTTCCCATGCCGTCCGTGCCGTCGGCGTCGTGGACGACGATCCGATCGCTGGTGGCGCCAGCGTTCACGATTGCGTTGCTCGCGGCGATCGAGTCGTTGCTGTCGGCCGTCGTAGCCGACGGGATGACGGGTGACCGGCATCGCTCCAACATGGAGCTGGTCGCGCAAGGTGTCGCGAACATGGCCTCGCCACTCTTTGGCGGGATTCCCGCCACCGGCGCCATTGCCCGCACCGCCACGAACATCAAGAGTGGTGGACGCACTCCGATCGCCGGGATGATTCACGCGATCGTCCTGCTCATGATCCTGCTGGTGGCTGGGCCACTTGCCACACGCATTCCGATGGCCGCTCTCGCGGGCATCCTGATAGTCGTGGCGTATCACATGAGCGAGTGGCGCACTTTTCGTGCGTACCTGCGCACACCGGCGAGCGATGTGGCGGTGCTCATCAGTACGTTCGCGCTCACGGTGATTGTGGATCTCACGGTCGCGCTACAGGTGGGTATGGTACTGGCGGCGTTCCTGTTCATGCACCGCATGTCGCGCGTGACGAACGTACAGGCGGTAATTGGCGGGCCTGCGCATAACACCGCTGTCGACGGCGGCACGCCCGATGCCCTCACGCTTCCGGCCGGTGTGGAGCTTTACGAGATTGACGGACCGTTCTTTTTTGGCGCTGCGGAGCGATTCAAGGAGACCATCTCCACCGTGGGCAGTCGTCCGCGTGCCTTGATCCTGCGCTTGCGTCACGTGCCGGTGATTGATGCCACCGCCATCTCGCTGCTGCGCGACCTGGCGACACGCTGCCAGCGTGAAGGCACGCTGCTCTTGTTGCTCGAGTTGCACTCGCAGCCACTGGTCGCGTTGGAGCGGGCGGGCTTTCTGAGTGAGTTGGGCGAGGACCGCGTTGTGGCGACACTCGACGCAGCCCTCGCGCGCATCGATCAGAAGATCGTGCCCTGAATCCCGATGAAGTAGGTGTAAAAGTCGACGCGTGAACGAATCGGCCGTGGATCACGTCGCTCCTGGCTCGACGCGCGCACTTCGTCGGCGGTGAGGTACGATACGTCATCGTGCCGCAGGTAGCGCGCGCCAAGATCGAGGCGGAGCGGTCGCTGGCCGTTGGTGATGCGAATGTACGCTCCGGCGGATCCGCCGTAGGCCCACGAAAAATCGCTGGAGTTCGTGGTACTGGCGAATGGCTCGTTGTTGTTGTTGGTGCCTTCAACCGAACTGATCGTCCAGAACGCGGAAAAACCGCCAAGCGCGGAGGCATACGGGGTGAAAAACCCGGTGGGACCGAGCAACTGCGGACCTGTGACGAACGTCGCAATATTATTGGACGTGTTGAGGTCCACACGAATGAGATTGCCGACGGTTGAGCTCAGCGGGATGCGCTGACGCACGTTCCCGTAGTTCGAGAATGCGACGTCGGCGCGGATATTGAGAATCGAGCTCGGATCGAGACGGAAGAGCACGTTACCGCTCAACCCCCACCCGAGATTGGTTGTTGCATCAAACGCACCGCGTGGCTGTGTGATGTTGAACGCCGCGCCGGCCGACACGGGCCCAGCGGGCGGCGCTGACGTATTCTGCGCCGCCGCAGTGAACGAGAGCGAGGTGGACAGCGCGGCGAGGAGCGCGGCGCGCACGGACAAGAGCGGGTGAAGGAGAGTCATGGCGGTGGTCGGAAACGGGGTGATGTGATGCGTTCCCTACGGATCAACGTAATGATTGGTTGCAACCGGTGCGCATGCACCGCTCACACCGGTGTCAGCGTCCGCCAAGCACTCCTGGCAGTAAGCTCGGATTTCCGATAGTGATGGCCAGCACGGCCCGGGCGGCCGCAACGCGGGCCTCGAATTGCGCCAGGCGCACGGCTTCGTCGAGCACCGCACGCTCACGCAGGTTGACCACGAGCAGCGTGCTTTCGCCATTGTTGAATCGTTGCTCTTCTGCATCGCGCAGCGTGCGCGTGCGCTCCAAATTCCGCGCCTGCAAGTCGACCAGCGAACGCAGCACGTCCAGCTCGTTGGCCGCGATGCGCACCGCATTATCCACCTCGCGTTCAAGGCGGTCTCGTTCCACGCGACGCGTATCCAGGCGCGCACCGGCACTGCCAAACCGACCGCGCTCCTTCAAGAACAACAACGGCGACTTGATTTCAAGGGCCGCCTTGAAGTTGTCGGCATTTTGCGATCGGTCAAACACTGGCGGTGTGGTGCCCCGATCGCCGATCGCATAGACGCCGGCTTCCGCGAAGGGCATCAGCTGTTGACCCGTGAGGAGCCGTTGCGCCGCAGCCGAGCGAACTTCAGCGTCGACCCTGCGTAGCTGCGGATTGAACGCTCGGGCGGCCGCGAGCCACTGGGCCACGGACGCCGAGTCGACCTGCGGCAGTTCGCCGGCCACGAGCCCGTCGAGCGACGGCCGCACGCCTGCCGCCAGCTCCACGGGATTCCCGCGTGCGTCCCAGAGATACGCGGTGAGCTGTACCTCGGCGGCAAAGTACGCGGCCGCCGCTTCACGGAGCGCTACGTCACGACGCTGCACTTCGAGCGACGCCTCCACGGTGTCGATCGGGGCAATCTCGCCGATACGAACGCGCGCCTCAACGGCGGTCAGACGGAACTGCGCCAGCAACACCCCTTCCCGGGCGATTTCGCGTCGACGCCATGTCTCGTACCACGCGCCATACGTGCGCGCGGCGTTGAGCAGCAGCGCATTGTAAATCGCAATACGATCCGCTTCGCCGGCATCACGCACGGCGCGTGCCTGGACAAGCGCCGTGCGACGCTCGTCGGTGATGATGCGCTGGCCGAGCGGAATGGTGAGCCCTGCGGACACAAGACCCACCGCCGGCGTGTTACGATCCGGATTGATGAACTGTCCTGACGCGCGTTCCAGGCCAATCTTGAGATCACTGCCGAACGGCGTGGGAATCTTGAGCGCCACATCGGTATACGCGTAGTATCCGGTGCCATCGAACCGCTTCTGGTCCCACGTTGCGGATATGGTGGGGTCGAACGCGCCCCACGCGGTGCGGAGCTGGCTGCGCACATCTTCCGCGAGCAGATCAGCCTGCCTCGCAATCGGATGATCGGCCAGCACCTGCGACACGAACACGGAATAGGGATACGCAACGCCTGCCACATTTTCAATTCCCCCGGTTTGCGCGTGCAGCTGCCGGCCACTCATCCACAACGGTACGAGCGCGAGTACGATCAGCGCCGCACGAATCACTTGCCGCTCCCGCCGCTCTCGGTGGAACCACTCGCCTTGTCCATGCCGCGCGCATCGGCACCGCCCGGCGCCTGCGACACGTCGATGGCCGGGGGGAATCC
>JBBRDP010000042.1:0-20369 GCA_038203795.1 Gemmatimonadales bacterium | reverse complement strand
TTTCCGGTGGTGTGCGTGGGCGGTTCTGCGGGCGGTCTCGATGCCTACATCCGATTGCTGCGCCACCTGCCTCCCGACCTGGGCGTGGCCGTTGTCATTGTCAATCACCTCAGAGAGGTGGAGACGTTACTCCACGAGATTCTCCCGCGCCACACCGCCATGCCAGTCTCGCTGATCACGGACAAGCTGCTCATCGAGCCCAATCATGTATTCATCATTCCATCGCAACGTGATTTGCACGTCCTCGACGGTGAGTTTCGTCTGGAGCCGATCTCGAAGCCACGAGGGTGGCCCGATGTGATCACCGTGTTTCTCCGGTCGCTGACGGAGCACTGGGACGGCAAGCTCATCGCGGTCATCGTGTCGGGGTACGATGGTGATGGAGCAGACGCGCTGTGCGGAATACTAGAGGTCGGCGGTGTCACCATTGCACAGGATCTCGACACCGCCAAGCAACCCGACATGCCTGAGAGTGCCATCGCCAGCGGCTGCATCGATTTCGTGCTGTCGCCCGAGGACATCGCGATTGAAATCGCCCGCATTGCCCGCAGTGCTGAGGCTGCATAGGGTGTCGGAATGCAGTACGGAGTGAGTGCGCTTCCCCACCCGCGTGCGTATCCCCAGGCTTCCGCAGAAGTTTGCGTTGGCTGGTCCAATACCTACCTGGCCTCGCCGTACTTGGCGTCTGGCCGTTGTCGGCCTACGAGCAGGCTCGAACCGGCGAGTTTGCCGCCTTCGTGCTCTGCGTGTACGCAGCAGCCACGTGGGTGGACTTCTTTCGAGCGCGACGTCGTGCTGTGTCCCTCCGTTCCCCGGCACCGGGCGGACACGGATAGGCGCAGTCTTCAACGCGCGACGGCATGTCGACGAGACGGCCGAGTTGGCTCAGTATTCCCCCAAGCATCCTCGAAAACCGGGGCGATGCACTATCCCAACGGCGACACGAATGAAGCAACCGCAGAAACTCGGATGTCTCTGCATTGGCGTACTACTCTTCGCCGCGCAATCACTCTCCGCTCAGGAAACACCCGAACGGGCCTGGTTACTATCGCTGTTGGGAAGCCTCGGCGCGGCGAAGCTTTCCAGCGATGAACCCAACCCGCAGTTTACAAGTTCGTATCGGCAAGCCTTCTCGTTGGGTGCGCAGCTCGAAAGGCGTCTCACGAATCGTTGGGGCGTCTCAGTGGGTGCGATCCGCTCACTGCGTGGGACCAACAGTACGGCCATCGCGGAGAGGCGCCCATTCCCGGAGGTGGAGATCCGCACGCTCTACTCGGAGCTCCAGCTGCTGACGCACTACCAACTGGCAGCGACACGCAGCGTTAGCATCGACGCGCTTGCCGGCCCGGTGCTGTCCTGGAGTGGTGCTGGCGACGTCTTCCTTCGATCTACCGGACAGCAAGTGGGGGTAGTCGATCTCAATCCCACGGAAGCATCCCTGCTGGTGGGAGCGCAGGCCCGTTTCACGTGGCGGGTGCCGCTGTTCGTCCGCCTGCAGTATCAGGCGGGACTGACCGACGCATCAGTGGGTGAGTCGGCGCGCAGCCAGGCGTTTTCCGGTGTCGTCGGCCTCACGATCTTCCGCTGGTAGGCGCACACCACCACCCTCGGTCGCGATGCGCTACCTTGCCAGTGCTGGAAACGGGGTCCATTCACACGTGTTCGCGACGAGCGCTTGGCGGAATGATGTCGTCCCTCCTCCTCACCGATCGATCATGCGCATTTTTTCCGGCGGCCTCGCGCTGCTGCTCATCGCGCCGGCGCTCTGTGCGCAGGCGCCGAAGCCATACGCAGACCGGGTTGAAATCCGACGGACGGCCAACGGCGTACCACATATCCAGGCCGAAGATCTCGGCGCGTTCGGCTATGCGATGGCGTGGGTGCAACTCGAGGACTATGGCGCGCGCGTGTCACATGGCCTGCTGCGCGCGCGTGGCCATCTCGGTCGCTATTTCGGCCGCGACTCGGTGGAGCGAGATTTTTCAGCGCGGCTCACGCATGGCCGTGCGGCCGAGTCGTGGCGTCAACTGCAGCCACAAACGCGCGCCGTGTACGATGGCTTCGCAGAGGGCGTAAACGATTTTGCACGATTGCATCCCGAGCAGCTGCCGACGTACACGCCGCACGACTTTACCGGTGTCGATGTCGCGGCGCTCTGGATGGAACCCGCCGTGCCCGACGGCATGCAAGGGTTCACCGATCGCGCGCGTCAACGGCGCGAGCGTGCGGCCCAAGACTCGATGCAACGCGAAGGCGACGGCTCCAACGCGTGGGCGTTCGCGCCGTCACGCACACGCTCGGGGCACGCGATTCTGCTGCGCAATCCGCATCTTGACTGGAGCGCCGGCTACTACGAAGCGCATGTCACCATTCCCGGCGTCATGGATTTTTACGGTGACTTTCGCGTGGGCAATCCGGCGCTGCTCGTGGGCGGATTCAATCGATACCTTGGCTTCGCGACCACCAACAACAACACCGACAACGAAGCCATCTACGCGCTCGAGGTGGATTCGCTTCGCGTCGATCACTATCTGCTCGACGGCGCGAGTCATCCACTGCAGCGCATTGATGTCGTAGCCGAATACCGCAACGGGGCCGGCTTGTCGACCGAAGTACGCACGATGTGGCGCACGCATGTGGGGCCGGTGATCGAACGCGCCGATGGCCACGTGTACGTGGCGCGTTGGCCCGCGGAGGGCGAGTTCCGCAAGGGCGAGCAGTTTCTGCGGATGATGCGCGCCACGACACTCGAGGAATGGAAGGATGCCATGCGGCTACGTGCGCATACTACGTCCAACCTCACATACGCCGATACAAAGGGCAACATTTTCTACGTGTGGAACGCCACCGTTCCGCAACTGCCGCATGCGTCCGGCGCCGACACCATGGCGATTCCGGTGCGTACCAGCGCACAGATGTGGCGCGACATGGTTCCGTTCGATTCGCTGCCGCAATTGCTCAATCCGCCCGGCGGCTATGTGCAGCAGTCCAACGATCCGTTTCACTACACCAACCTCGATGCGATCATCGATTCATCGCGTTTCGCATCGAACTTCTCGCGGCCCGCGTTGGGATTTCGCACGCAACTCGGGCTCCGGTTGGTCACGCAAATACCAAAAATGTCGCTCGAGGATGTGGTACGGCTCAAGCATTCGTATCGCATGCTCGCGGGCGAGCGGTTCGCCGATGATCTTGTCGCAGCAGTGCGAGCCAACGCGTCAACGCCGGCGGTTTCGGCAGCGGCTGACGTGATCGACACATGGGATCGCACCACCGCACACAATTCGCGCGGTGGCGTGCTCTTTGAATCGTGGTACAATCGGCATCTGCAAGGCGACACGTCCATGCGCGGCCTGCCAATAGCGGAACGCATGCGCCGGATCTTCGCCACGCCGTGGTCGCCGGCGTCGCTCAATACAACCCCGGATGGCCTCGCCGATCCCGCCCGCGCGGCGTCGGACTTCGCGTGGGCGGTGGACGAGGTTGTACGTCGGCATGGTCGCGTCGATGTGGCGTGGGGTGACGTACACCGCGTGCGCCGCGGCAATGTGGACGAGCCGGTGGGCGGTTGTACGGGCGCACTCGGCTGTTTCCGCGTGGTGCAGTACTCCGACGCGCCCGATGGTAAGCGCGTGGCGCGCGGAGGCGACGGATGGGTGCTGGCTGTGGAGTTCACGCCGGTGCCACGCGCGTACTCCGTGCTGTCGTACGGCCAGAGTTCGAATCCATTGTCGCCGTACCATGCTGACCAGGCAGAGCTGTTCGCGCGCGGAGAGATGAAGCGCGTGGTGTACAGCAAATCAGATGTAGAGAAGGCGACCGTGCGCCGGTATCGGCCGGGAGTTCGCGAGTGAGTGGCGCCGGTACGATGCGGACATAGCGCGCTCCCTCATCACTTCCTCACCGCTCCGCCGCCAGTTCCGCCACCGTCCGCCGAACCTGCCACGTCAGAAACCCGACGCCGAGCGCACGCCCACCCAGTTGCGCGGCCATCGCGGCGGTGACCCCCATCAGACCCAGCCCCCACCCGAACAGCGGGAAGAGGACGGCGATCCCGCCCACCTCAATGACGGTGGCCACGGTGATCGGACGCGTGCGGCGCACCTGCACGAGCAGCGCGCGGTGAAAGGACAGCGCCACGGACAGCAGTGGCATCAATACCGCAATGCGCACTGGCGTCCGGGCGAGTGCGACCAGTTCGGGTGGAAGGCCGGACACACGGCCGAACCACGCGTCGGCCAACGGCGTGAACGCAATTGTGGCCAGGCAGCCGGACGCCGCGAGCGCGAGCCACATCGCAAACTGACGCATCGCTCGCACATGCTGCAGATGTCGCCCCACGAGTGCAATGGCGGCCTCCTGAAACGAAAGCCCCATCGTACCGAACAGGAAGACAAGCGCGACGACCACGGGGTACAGCGCCAACGATTCCACCGGGGCCGGTGATCGCCCCATGAAGAACGTGAGCAACGGCTTGGTGCTGAGCCCGATGAACGACGTCAGAGCCAGTGGATAATAAAAGCGGGCAATGCTGCCGTACCGGAGCGGCAACCTCGACTCCGTTTGCGCTCGTTGCTTCACCTCGCGCACACTGCTGGCGGCCATCACGGCGCTCACCAGTGCTTCCGCGAGCACACCCGCCGAAAGCGAGGACGCCGCCACCCACACGCCGGGGATGTCGCTGGACGACAGCAGGAACGCCGTCCCACCCATCGTGATCAGGCGGACGCCGGTGCCGTACGCCACGCGACGGGTGCGCCCTGCGGCAATGAGCACGCCGTGCAAAAACCGTCGGTACCCGATGGCCGCCGGCCAGGGGAGCAGCAGCCACAACGCCCCGTACGTGATGTCCGCGACCGCATCCGGAAGGCCCACCGCCGTGCGCAGCAGCGCGTCGAAGACAGGAGGCACGAGCACCAACAGCAACAGCGCGGTCGCACCCAGGTTGAGCGCCCAGGAAAACCGTTGGAGTTTGCGGTAACTGTCGGCGTCCACCACGAGCGCCGTGGCGGCGCTCATGAGCATGATGACGGGCGATTCCACCAAAATCGCAAACGCGTAGGCCACACCAAAAGCGGCGAGGTTGAACGCCGGCTCCGGCAGCCGACCCACGACGGCCGCCAGAAACGGTACTTCGAGCGCCATCATCATCCACTGGAGCGCCAGCGGCATCCAGAATACAAAAATTACGCGTGACGAAAGCGCTGAGGTCATGCGCTGGGGCGGGCGCGCGATCGTTTGCCCTACGCCGTCGCCCCGTGACACTTCTTGAACTTCTTGCCGCTCCCGCACGGGCATGGATCGTTACGTCCGGCGGTGCTGAAGTCCACCGAGCCGCTCCGCTGCGGATCGAGCGAGCGCACCGCCCCCGCGCCAACCACGCGCGGCGCCGCCGTCACCGGCGCCACCACTGATTCCGGAACTGACGGTTCGCCAGCCGGCGACGATGACGTTACAGCGGCCGCCGCATCGCCGGTAGGCTGCACCGGCTCATCGACCGGCACGTCTTCCAGCATTCCCATCGCGTTGAAACGCTTCGTTGGCCTGGCTTCCGGCGCAGACATCACCACCGGCGGCGGCGCCGGCTGCTCGAAGACGAGCTGCGACTTGAGGAACCGCTCGGTGAACGTGTGCGACAGATCGTGCATGAGGTCTTCAAACATCGTGAAGGCCTCGTGCTTGTACTCGATGAGCGGATCCTTCTGCCCCCACGAGCGATAGTGAATGCTCGCCCGCAGCTGATCGAGATCGTACAGGTGGTCCTTCCACTTTTCGTCAATGACGTTGAGCGTGACCAGCGCCAACAGACGATCGCCAAACCCTGAACCGTCCTGATCACGCACTGCGTCGAGCGACTCCAGCTTGCGATCGAACGCTTGCAGCACGGCCTCGGTCGCGGCGTCCTGCGCTTCGACCAGTGTGGTGGGATACGGCTCCGCCTCGAACGCCGGCACGGTGAGCATGTAGTGCAGCAACAAGTCCTGCTGCAACAACGCAAAGTCCCACTGCTCCGGCGAATCGTAAATAGCCAACGCGGTTTCCACGCGACGCTGCACCGCCCGCTGAATGAACTTGCGGGCTTCACCTTTGAGCTCTTCCCCGCCCTCAAGCGCGAACGCACGCTGCGAATAAATCACTTCACGCTGCTGATTCATCACGTCGTCATAGTCGAGCAAGCGTTTGCGCGACTGGAAGTTCTGCAACTCCACACGCTTCTGGGCTTGCTCAATCGACCGCGTGATGAGCGAATGCGTGAGCACCTCGCCTTCCTGCGCACCCATGCGGTCCATCAACTTGGCAATGCGATCGGTCCCGAAGAGACGCATGAGGTCATCTTCGAGCGACAGGAAGAACTGCGACGACCCCGAGTCACCCTGACGTCCCGCACGACCACGCAACTGTCGGTCGATACGACGCGACTCGTGACGCTCGGAGCCAATGATGTGCAGGCCGCCGATTTCTTCGATCTCCACTTCCTTGCCGTCGAAATCCTTGATGATGCTGGGCTTGGCGTCGCGCACGTCGCCGCCAAGTTTGATATCGGTACCACGACCGGCCATGTTGGTGGCAATCGTGATCGCGCCGGGCTGGCCGGCGAGCGCAACAATCTCGGCTTCGCGCTGATGGTACTTGGCGTTGAGCACATTGTGCTTGAGACCACCACGCGCAAACATGCGCGCCAGCGTCTCCGAGGCTTCCACGCTCGCTGTGCCCACCAGCACTGGAAAACCGAGCCCGTGCAACCGACGCGTTTCTTCCACGATCGCGTTGTACTTCTCGCGCCGCGTTTTATAGACCCAGTCATCGCGATCGTCACGAACGATCGGACGGTTGGTGGGAATCACCGACACTTCCAAACCATAAATCTGGTGGAACTCGGTCTCCTCCGTCTCGGCGGTGCCCGTCATGCCCGCCAACTTTTCGTACATGCGGAAATAGTTCTGAATCGTGATGGTGGCGAGCGTCTGTGTTTCGCCCTTCACCTGCACGCCTTCCTTCGCTTCCACGGCCTGATGCAGTCCTTCCGACCAGCGACGCCCCGGCATGGTACGGCCGGTGAACTCGTCAACGATGAGCACCTGCCCTTCCTGCACGACGTAATTCACGTCACGCTCGTAGAGCGCGTGCGCGCGCAACAACTGGTGAATGATGTTCAGCGTCTGGCTCTTGAGCGCGTACTCCTGCTCGATCGCCTGCCGTTGCGTGAGCCGCTCGGCCGGCTCCAACTCGGTATTGCGCTCGAGCTTGTGGATCGTGGTGGAGATATCGGGCAGCACCATCGAATCATGATCGTCGGGCGACATGAAATCGACGCCCGCGTCGGTGAGATGCACCGTGTGTCCCTTTTCGTCGAGCACGTACAGCAGTTCACTCTCGATGTCCGGGAAGTTGCGCCGAGCCATGGGCAACTTGCGATCGGCGATGTGCTCCAGTTCCATCTTCTGCACGAGCGTTTTGACGCCGGTTTCGTTGAGCACCTTTTGCAGCCGCTTGTTCTTGGGCGCACCCTGCTGCGCCTTATATAGCTGCATACCAGCCGTGGACGTGTCGCCCGCTTCCAGCGCGCGCTCACCGTCAGCCACAAGCTGATTGGCAATGTCAGTCTGACGCCGCACGAGCCGGCCCACGGCCGCGTTGTAGTGCGCGTATTGCACGTCGCCCTCGTTGCCGACCGGGCCGGAAATAATGAGCGGCGTGCGCGCTTCGTCGACGAGAATGGAGTCCACTTCGTCGATGATCGCAAACACGTGCGGGCGCTGCACGCGCTGCTCCATGCTCACCACCATGTTGTCGCGCAAATAGTCGAAGCCGAACTCGTTGTTGGTGCCGTACGTGATGTCGGCCGCATACGCCGAACGACGCTGCGCCGAGCCGGGCTCGGTATCGTCGAGACAGGCGACGGTGAGCCCAAGCCACTGATACAGGAATCCCATCCATTGCGAGTCACGACGCGCGAGGTACGTGTTCACCGTGACCAGATGCACGCCACGACCGGGCAATGCATTCAGATACACGGGCAACGTCGCCACGAGCGTCTTGCCTTCACCGGTGGCCATTTCGGCAATGCGACCGAGATGCAACTGAATGCCGCCTACGAGCTGCACATCGTACGGGACCATGTCCCACGCGAGCTCCTGCCCGGTCACCATGACCTTCGTGCCCACAAGTCGGCGGCAGGCCTCACGCACGGTCGCAAACGCTTCCGGGAGCAACTCGTCAAGCGTGTCTGCGATCGTCTGGCGTAGTTCGCCCTCGAGGCCGCCGCGCCCATCGGCACCGCCCAGTTCGTCATCGATGCGCTCGCGCTCGGCCACATCCTGCGCCGTCCGCTTGGTTTCCTTGAGCTCGGCGATGCGGCGCTCGAGATCACCCGTTTGCTCGGCGAGGCGCAACCGGAACACCGACGTCTGCGCCTGCAAATCGGCGTCGGACATCGTGCTCAGGCGCTGCTCTACCGCCGTGATTTCTTCGACAATCGGCTTGACGCGCTTCTGTTCCCGTTCATGGCGCGTGCCGAACACGCGATTGATCAAACCCTTCAGCATGCGTTCCTCGAGAGGTACAGCCCGGCCGACGCGATGTAGTTCGCGACAGACTCTGGGACGAATCCACAAATGGAGCGACCGGACGCAATGCGCGCCCGTATTTCAGACGACGAGACATCGATCCGGCGCGTGCCGAGACGCCGTGCCGGACGGATCCCGGACCACTGCTGCCACGGCTCCGCCAACGCGGACCCCGACCCATCAGAACGATCAAGAACGACCAACTGCGCCAGTCGCAGCAACTGCTCTGGCGCGCGCCAACGGTCCAACGCGGACGCTGCGTCCGCTCCCAGCAACAGGAAGAGCTCGGCGCCGGGCCAACGGGCCACATACTGCGCCGCCGTCTCAACCATGAATGATAACCCCGACCGGTCGATTTCGATCGGATCCACTTCGATCTGTGGCAGGCCGGCGAAACAGAGCCGGGCCATCGCCAGTCGATGCACCGCGTCAGACGCTCCCGCGCCTTTGAGAGGCTGGATTCCGGCGGGAACCACCTGCACACGATTCAGCGACAGCCGCTCGGCGGCGTCGGAGAGCGCCAGCAGGTGCCCGACATGCGGAGGGTCAAAGCTCCCGCCAAAGATGCCGATGCGATCCGGCACGCCCGATGCAGACTGCAGCGCGCCCACTCAGCGCGGAGGCGGCGCGCCGGGTGACGCGACCGAGGTGCTGTCTGGCGGCGCCATCACAGGCGGGCCGCAGACTTCGAGCACCTCGGCGTCGCCCGGGTGGCGACGGTGCAAGTCGTCACACGTCTCCTGCGCCTCCTCGGCGTACTTGAGCTTCCGGTAGCTCTGCACCATCGCGAGGCGCGCCTTCCGCGCAGTGGGCGTGTTTGGATAGGTCTCGATGACATCCTGGAAGTAGATGATCGCCGGGTCGTACGCCTTGCGCGTGCGGAGATAGTGCATGCCCACCTCGTAATCCTTGCGCGCGAGCCAATCTTCGATTGCGGCGATGCGTTGGGTCGCATCGACGGCCTCGGGGCCATCGGGATACGCGGTCAGTAAGACGCGCAGTGTGCCGAGCGCCTTGAGTCCGTACTCGGCATCGAGCACCGGCTTGCGCCAGAGCCGCTGATACGAGCGCCCTTCACCGAGAATCGCTTTGGGCGCCAGCGTGTCTGCGGGAAAGCCATCGCTCAACCGCTGATACGCCTGCGCGGCCAACAAAAACTCTTCACGCTTCTCGTGGGCCATCGCGAGATAGTAGTACGTGGGAACCAAGAGCGAATCGCGTGATGACAAATCGAGCGTCAGGCGTTCGAAGCCAGCCACGGCGTTGCCCCACTTGCGCTGCTGAAACTCCTGCATCGCGCCGCGGAACAGCGCCTCCGGATTCGCGAAGTCACGCGGCTGAAAGCCGCGCCCGCAAGCCATCACGCTGCCCAGCACGATCACAACGAGCACGACCGGTCGGACACGTCGCCACACAGTGCTCACGCGGCGTGTCCAGAGGCAAGAGCAACCACGCGGGCACGTCCCGCCTTCAGTCCGGCGCACACGTTGCGCGTATCCACGACCAACGAGGCGTGATCAACCACCTGTTGCCACGACATGGCCGTGTGATCAGTCACCACGACACACGCATCGGCCCAACGCAGCATATCGTCCGACAACTCGACGTTGCGACGGATATGGTCGTCTTCGCGGATCTCGGCGACGAACGGATCGTGATACTCGACGTGTGCACCGCGCTCCTCGAGCAGCCGGATAATGTCGAGCGCCGGACTCTCACGCACATCGTTGATGTCGCGCTTGTACGCGACGCCGAGCACGAGAATGCGACTGCCGCGCACGGCCTTCGATTCGTCGTTCAGCGCGCGCGACACCTTCTCGACCACGTAGTCGGGCATTTGCGAGTTGATCTCGCTGGCCAGATCGATGAACCGCGTTTTGTAGTTGAGCGTGCGCATTTTCCAGGCGAGATAATGCGGATCGAGCGGGATGCAGTGACCGCCGATCCCGGGGCCAGGGGTGAATTTCATGAATCCGAACGGCTTGGTCGCCGCCGCGTCGATCACTTCCCAGACGTTCACACCCAGTTTGTCACAGACGATCGCGATTTCGTTCACCAAGCCGATATTCACGGCGCGAAACGTATTCTCGAGCAGCTTCACCAACTCCGCCGCTTCGGGCGAGGACACGGGCACCACCGTCTCGATGCACGTCTGGTAAAGCGCGCTCGCCGTGGCCACGCAGGCCGGTGTGATGCCGCCCACCACCTTGGGCGTGTTGTGCGTATGATACACCGGATTGCCCGGATCGACCCGCTCCGGACTGAACGCGAGGAACACATCGGTGCCCACCGTGAGGCCGGCCGCTTCCATGCGCGGCTGCAGCAGTTCGCGCGTGGTACCGGGATAGGTGGTGCTCTCGAGGACCACCAGCAATCCGGGGTGCGCATTGCGCTGCACCGCATCGGCTGCGGCGAGGACAAATGCCATGTCCGGGTCACGCGTCTTGGACAGGGGCGTGGGCACCGCGATGGACACGGCGTCGCACTCGCCGAGCCGCGATTCAATCGTGGTCGCCACGAACGTCCCATCGGCTACGGCGGCCGCCACTTCGGATGACTTCACATCCTGAATGTGCGACGCGCCAGACATCAGGGTGTCCACCACGCGCTGACTGACGTCGTAGCCGATGACGCGAAATCCGGCGCGCGCGAACTCCATGGCCAGCGGCAAGCCGACATAGCCGAGCCCGATCACGCCGACAATCGCCGAGCGGTCCTCAATCTTCGCGAGCAACGTATCCTGCATGCAATGGTCTCCGGCGGCGGGCGCTTAGCGCCCGAAGAAGGCGCGCACGGTGCTCGCAACTTCTTCGAGCTGTGGGCGCGTAAGTTCGGGAAAAATCGGGATGGACAATACTTCGCGCGACGCGCGCTCGGCTTCCGGACACTGTCCTTCCTGATAGCCGAGATATGCGAAACACGGCTGCAGATGCAGCGGGAGCGGATAGTACACCGACGTGCCGATCCCGGCGTTCTTGAGGTGCGCCTGCAGCGCGTCGCGATCGGTCACGCGAATCGTGTACTGATTGAAAATCGATTCATTGCGCGGATCAATCACGGGGCAGCCGATCTCCGGGACGTTGGCGAAGGCCGCGTCGTAGAACGCGGCGTTTTCGCGACGGCGCGCACTCCACTGCGCGAGATACGGCAGCTTGGCGTGCAGCACGGCGGCCTGCAGCGCGTCGAGTCGGCTGTTGTAGCCCACGATCTCGTGATAGTACGTGCGACGACTGCCGTGTGTACGCAGCTTCATGAGCGCCTCAAACAGCATCTCATCCTGCGTGACCATCATGCCACCGTCTCCCCATCCACCAAGATTCTTGGACGGGAAAAAACTGAACGTCCCAATGGTCGCAGCTTCGCCGGCCATCACCCAGCGATCCTCAATCCGTCGGCGTGCGCCGATGCTCTGCGCCGCATCTTCAATCACGGGCAGCGACCCGGCCGCGGCCTTGATCGCTTCAATCGGAGCCATCTGGCCGAACAGATCGACCGCAATCACCGCCTTGGTGCGCGGGGTGATGGCGGCCGCGACCGCGTCGGCACTGATGTTGTACGTCGTGGGCGAGATGTCCACGAATACGGGACGTGCACCGACGTTGTGAACCGCACCGGCCGTCGCGAAGAAAGTGAACGGCGTTGTGACAACTTCATCGCCCGCACCAACGCCCAACGCACGCAGCGCCAGCAACAGCGCGTCGGTACCATTCGCGCAGCCCACGGCGTAGCGCGTCGCGGACAACCCCGCCACCGCACACTCGAGCTCCCCCACCGGGTCGCCGAGAATGAATGTCTGTCCGTCAATGACAGACATGGCAGCGGCGAGCACGTCGTCGCGAATCGTCTGGTGCTGCGCCTTGAGGTCGAGAAGCGGGACAGACATCGGTGGTCGGAGTGTCAGGAGAAAGGAATCAGGCGCTGCCGCTGCGGAGCGGCAGCGGAACATCGCGGCCGGTGCGCGCGGACTCGTAAATGCCAAGAATCAGTTCGAGCGACTTGCGACCGCTGCGCCCGTCGGTGTCGGGCTGCGCTTCTCCGCGCAGCACCGCGAGGACGTTCCGGTAATACCCTTCATGTCCGTGTCCGTACACGGTCGGTGGATTGGGCGCTGCCGTGTCCACGAGCTTGTCGTCATCGTCGTAGTCGGCGAACTCCCAGTGCTCCACACGGTTCACCGCCGTGCCGCCAATACGCACCGAGCCCTTTTCGCCGAGCAGCGTGATGGAGCCTTCGAGATTGCGCGGATAGGTGAGCATGGTCACCTCAATGACGCCGAGTGCCCCGCTGCGGAAACGCAGAATCGCCGCCCCGGTGTCCTCGGCCTCGATCTGACGCGCCAGGGTCGCCGTCTTGGCCATGACGCTCTCCACCGGACCCATCAGCCACTGGATGAGATCGACGTAGTGCGACGCCTGGTTCATGAACGCACCGCCATCGAACTCCCAGGTGCCGCGCCAGGGCGCTTGATCGTAGTACTCCTGCGGCCTCGTCCAGCGCACGGTGCAGTTGGCCATGTACAACCGCCCGAAACGCCCCTTGTCGAGGGCGCGCTTGAGCAGCTGAATGGGCGGATTCAACCGATTCTGCTTGACCACAAACAATCGCACACCGGCATCGTCGCACGACTGCACGAGCGAATCGGCGGCGTGCAGCGAAATGGCCATGGGCTTCTCGGTGATCACATGACGACCGGCACGCGCGGCCAGCATGCCGTGCTGCGGATGCAATCCTGAGGGCGTTGCGATCACGACCGCATCGGACGGCACCTGTTCGAGCAGTTCTTCGATGCTCGTGAACCACGGCACGTTGGCCGATTCGCCCGTCACTCGCGCCCGATCGGCGATGATGTCACAGACGCCGACGAGCTCAAGTCCGTCAATACGCGCAATCGCCTCGCAGTGATTGCGACTGATGCGACCGCAACCGACCAACGCGATGCGCACGGAGGCCGCCCTGCTCGATGGTGTCACGACGCCGCCGCCTGTTCGGGGGCGACCACCATGCCGACGCGATGATACCGCTCGCCGGTTTCCGGACAGCGCAGCCATTCTGCGTCAGCCGATGACGCGTCGACACCCTCGCTCACCAGACGATGACCGCCGCGCGATATCCAGCCGATCTGCTTCGCCGGCACACCGGCAATCAGCGCGTACGCCGGCACATGGCGCGTCACCACCGCACCCGCACCGATGAAGGCGTATTCGCCCAGCGTCACACCACACACGATCGTTGCATTGGCACCAATCGATGCGCCACGTCCAACCGAGGTACGCCGATATTCCGTTTTGCGCGACACCGCACTCCGCGGATTGTGCACGTTGGTAAACACCATGGACGGACCGCAGAACACATCATCGGCGAGCTCGACACCTTCGTAGAGCGACACGTTGTTCTGGATCTTGCAGTTGTCGCCCATACGCACACCGTTCATCACCACCACGTTCTGGCCCAGTGAACAGCGCTCGCCAATTACGGCGTCACCCATCACGTGCGCAAAATGCCAGACGCGCGAGTCAGCGCCAATCACGGCTCCGTCATCCACATACGCCGACTCGTGCACGAGCGCGCCTGCACCAAGCATCGCACCGCGCGACACGTGGCCAGCGCCCGGCGTCCTCACCATCTCGGGATTGGCGCTCTTGATCACGGTCTCCGAAGGCGGCCGCGCCGGACCGGAGCCCACGCTCATGCGCCCACTCCGGCGGTCTCGTGCAACTGCGCGTGCCATTCCTGCAACGAGCGCACACCCGGATCGTGCAGGCGACGCGCGGCGATGGCATCACAGGCCGCGTTCGCCGCCGTGAGCGTTGTGGTGTACGGCACCCGATTCGCCAGCGCCGCCATGCGCAAACGCTCGTCATCCTGCTGCGCGTGTTTGCCAAGCGGCGTGTTCACGAGTAACTGCACATCGCCGTTCACGATGAGATCCACACCGTGTGGCCGTCCCTCGTTCACTTTGAGCACGCGCGTCACCGGGACACCGCGCGCTTCGAGATACGAGGCCGTGCCACCGGTGGCGTACAACTTGAAGCCGAGCGCATGCAACCGTTCCGCCAGCACGGCCGCCGCCGGCTTATCGCTGTCATTGACCGTAAGGAACACCGCACCCTCACTGGGAAGAGGATTGTCGGCGGCCAACTGCGATTTGAGGAAGGCCGTACCGAAATCCTCGTCGATGCCCATGACTTCACCCGTGGAGCGCATTTCGGGACCAAGCACGGGATCGGATTCGCGGAACTTGTTGAACGGAAACACCGCTTCCTTCACGCTCACGTACGTGGGCACGATCTCTTTCGTGAATCCGGTCTGCGCGAGCGTTTCACCCATCATGAGCCGCGCCGCCACCGACGCGAGCGGTACCCCGATCGCCTTCGACACAAAGGGAATCGTCCGGCTCGCGCGGGGATTCACTTCGATCACGTACACCACGCCATCCTTGTACGCGAACTGCGCGTTCATCAGGCCGACCACGCCCAGCGCTTTGGCCATCGCGATCGCGTGCTGCTTCATGGTCTCAACGGCGTGCTCCGGAATCAGATACGGCGGCAGCACACACGCCGAATCGCCGGAGTGAATGCCGGCTTCTTCGATGTGCTCCATCACCGCGCCGATCACCACGTCGGTACCGTCGCTGAGCACGTCGACATCCGCCTCGAACGCATCTTCCAGAAAACAGTCCACGAGCACGGGACGATCTTCACTCACGCGCGCCGCACGATCGAAGTAGTCGCGCAGTGAGGCATCGTCATACACAATCTCCATCGCGCGTCCGCCCAACACGTACGACGGGCGCACCAGCACGGGATAGCCAATGCGATTGGCGATCTCCACCGCTTCGTCCACCGACGTCGCCGTGCCGTTGGGCGGCTGCGCGATGCCCAACTCGCGCGCGATCTTCTCAAACCGGCGGCGGTCTTCGGCGATATCGATGGCATCGGGTGAGGTGCCCAGAATGCGCACACCGGCCGCTTCGAGTGCGCGCGTGAGCTTGAGCGGCGTCTGGCCACCGAGCTGTACAATCACCCCTTCCGGCTGCTCGTGCAGCACGATCTCGAGCACATCCTCGAACGACAGCGGCTCAAAGTACAGTTTGTCCGACACATCAAAATCGGTTGACACCGTTTCCGGGTTCGAGTTGATCATGATCGTCTCATACCCCTGCTCGCGCAGCGCAATCACGGCGCGCACGCAGCAGTAGTCGAACTCCACCCCCTGACCGATGCGGTTGGGGCCGGAGCCGAGAATCACGACCTTCTTGCGGTCGCTCGTGGGCGCTTCGTTCGCGTCCTCGTAACTGGAATACAAGTACGGCGTGGTCGACGGAAACTCGCCAGCACACGTATCCACCATGCGGTAGGACGGTCGCACGCCCAACGCCCAACGGCGCTCGCGCACCACGGTCTCGGTTTCACCGCGCAGCCGCGCCAGCTGCCGATCCGAGAATCCCATGCGCTTCATCCGGCGGGTGGCCGGCGCATCGAGTGCGTCTGCGGACAGCGCCGCATACTCGTCTTCGGCTTCCAGCAGTTGCACAAGTTGATCGATGAACCACGGGTCCACGCGCGAGAGCTCATGCACCTCGTTCGCCGAGATTCCGGCACGCAAGGCGCGCTTGAGCTGAAACACACGCTCCGGCGTGGGCGTACGCAACGCGCGACGCAGCGATTCCAGGGTGTCGTCCGTGAGTCGGTCATCGATCAAGCGATCGGCCACCTGCCATCCCGGACGCCCGGTCTCCAGCGCGCGCAACGCTTTCTGGAACGCTTCCTTGAACGTGCGACCGATCGCCATCGATTCACCCACCGACTTCATCTGGGTGGTAAGAATCGGATCAGCAGCCGCAAACTTCTCAAACGCAAAACGCGGACACTTGACCACCACATAGTCGAGCACGGGCTCGAATGAGGCTGGCGTCGTTTTGGTGATGTCGTTGGGTAACTCGTCGAGCGTGTAGCCCACCGCGAGCTTGGCGCCAATGCGCGCGATCGGATAGCCGGTGGCCTTGGACGCCAACGCCGACGAACGCGATACGCGCGGATTCATTTCGATCACGATCAGATCACCGTTCGCCGGATTCACCGCGAACTGGATATTGCATCCGCCGGCATCCACACCGATCTCGCGAATAATCGAAATCGCCGCGTCACGCATGACCTGATACTCACGATCGGTGAGCGTCATCGCCGGTGCCACCGTGATGGAGTCACCGGTATGCACGCCCATCGGATCGAAGTTCTCAATGGAACACACGATCACGACGTTGTCTGCGCAATCACGCATCACTTCAAGCTCGAACTCCTTCCAGCCGAGCAACGAGCGTTCCACGAGCACCGATCCCACCGGCGACATATCGAGGCCTCGCCGCACGATGCTCTCAAACTCTTCGCGATTGTACGCCACGCCGCCGCCCGACCCGCCGAGCGTAAACGACGGGCGGATGATCGACGGAAAGCCAAACTCTTCAACGGCGCTCACCGCTTCATCGAAAGACGTCACCGTTCGTCCGGCCGGACTCTGCAGGCCGATGCGCTGCATCGCCTCGGCAAACAGCCTGCGGTCTTCCGCCACGCGAATCGCCCGCGCGTTCGCGCCAATCAGTTCCACGCCGTACTTCTCGAGCACGCCGCTGTCGTACAACGCGAGCGCCACGTTGAGTGCGGTCTGTCCGCCCATCGTGGGAAGAATCGCGTCGGGACGTTCACGCGCGATCACTTTCTCCACGAACTCGGGCGTCACCGGTTCGATGTATGTGCGATCGGCAAACTCCGGATCGGTCATGATGGTGGCCGGATTCGAGTTCACCAACAACACGTCGTAGCCCTCTTCACGCAACGCCTTGAGGGCCTGCGTGCCAGAGTAATCGAACTCGGCCGCCTGCCCAATAACGATCGGGCCGGAGCCGATCACGAGAATCCGGTGCAGATCAGTGCGTCGCGGCATGCAGAAGGTCGTCCAGAAGATCGTCGAAGGAGCGCTGCGGTTGCCACCCGGTGGCGTCACGCAAACGCGAGGGATCACCAACCAGCGAAGGCACGTCGACTGGGCGAACCAGCGCCGGATCCTCCACAAGATCGGACGTAATGCCAACACGATGCAGAATGCGTTCGGCCACCTCCTGCACCGATCGCCCCACGCCGCTCGCGACATTGTACGTCGTGCCCGGAGTGCCCTGCTGTCCGAGTGCAATATAGGCGGCGACGACGTCACTTACATGGAGAAAATCCCGAATCGGTGACGTGTTGCCGAGCCGCAGCGGCGTACCGGCCGGCTCGTCGCGTAACGCCAGCGCGCGGCCAACCAACGCGGGAAGCAAAAACCGGGGCTCCTGCCCTCGCCCGCTGTGGTTGAACGGTCGCGCGGCAATCACCGGCAGCCCGGTCGCGCGCCAGATTTGTAGCGCCGCGACTTCCTGCGCGGTTTTCGTGGCGGCGTAGACCGTGCGCGGGGCCAGCGCATCCGGTTCGCGCAGCAGACCGCCGCCGTCGTGGCGTCCGTACTGTTCGGCGCTGCCGATCACCAGCACGCGCGGCGCAAGCGTGCCGGCGCTGTATTCCCGGGCCAGCGTGTCGAGTAGTCGAACCGACGCGGTGACGTTGACATCCCACGCCTGCGCCGGATCGGCTGCGGCGGTGGGCAAATGCGAGATCGCTGCCAGATGGACCACCAGATCAGGACGGGCGGCCGATACAGCGGCCGTCACGTGCGAGGGATCGCGCAAGTCGCCCGTCACCCACGACACGTCGCTGTGGGACTCCGGCACGTGCCCCTGCGACATCGCCGTCGCCGTCACGTGCCAACCGTCATGCACGAGTGCGCGCAACAGATAGCGGCCCACAAAGCCGGCTCCTCCCGTCACCAGTGCGCGGCCCGGCTTGATATCGTTCACGCCCGACGCTGCGCCCAGCGGTCCATGTCCGCCTCCACCATGCTTCGCACCAGATTGTCGAACGACACGGTGGGTGTCCATCCGAGCTGCGCTTTGGCCTTGCCCGGGTCGGCCACGAGCAGGTCGACTTCGGCCGGCCGGAAAAAACGTTCATCTTGCTTCACGTACTCGCGCCAATCAAGATCTACCGCGCGAAATGCGGCGTCACAGAACTCGCGTACCGACCACGTGCTGCCGGTCCCGATCACATAGTCATCGGGCGTATCGGACTGCAACATGCGCCACATGGCGTCGACGTAATCTCCGGCAAAGCCCCAATCGCGCCGCGCGTCGAGATTGCCGAGCCGCAGTTCGGTGGCGAGACCATGCTTGATGCGCGCCACCCCGTCAGAAATTTTGCGCGTGACAAACTCGAGTCCACGCCGCGGCGATTCGTGATTGAACAGAATGCCAGACACCGCGTACAGATCAAAACTCTCGCGGTAGTTCACCGTGATCCAGTGCCCGTACACTTTCGCCACGCCGTACGGCGAGCGCGGATAGAACGGCGTGTTCTCACTCTGCGGCGTTTCCACCACCTTGCCAAACTGTTCACTCGACGACGCCTGATAAAAGCGCGACTTGGGTGCCGCCTTGCGCATTGCCTCCAGCGCGCGGGTCACGCCCAGCGCGGTGAACTCGCCGGTGAGAACCGGCTGTGTCCACGACGTTTGCACGAAACTCTGCGCGGCCAGATTGTAAATCTCATCGGGCTTCACGGCGTCTACCGCATCGACCAATGACGTCTGGTCGAGCAAGTCGGCCGAGAGCAGTTCGATATCGTCGATGAGATGCGCGATGCGCTCGTACGGCGTGGTCGACGAACGGCGAACAATTCCGCACACGCGGTATCCCTTCGCGAGCAACAGCTCGGCGAGGTAGGATCCGTCCTGTCCGGTAATGCCGGTGATGAGCGCGGTTGGCATGAATGCAGGGCAACGGGGAGTGAGTAGCGCAACGGCGAACGCGCGCGTTGCTGCGCGGTGTTCAGCGACTGATCAACAGTACAACCCGCGATCGACGCGTCTGGACACACGACAGCGGGGAGCCCGAAAATCGAGCCCCCCGCTGTTCCGTGCGTGTGTCAGCCGCAGCCGACCACGCGCGCGGGGCGCGACGAATCAGGCGACGGCGACCTGACCGCGCGGCGCGCGCACGGCTTTGCCGGCCGACATGCATCGCGTGCACACCTTCACCTTGATGATGGTGCCTTCGTGCATGACACGCATCACCTGAAGATTCGGCTTCCAGACACGACGCGTTTTGTTGTTGGCGTGCGAGACACTGTTGCCGTGGGCAACGCCCTTGTCACAGGTCCAGCAGCGACTGCGATTGATGGCCATGATGTCGGCCCTCAGTTAAGAATGAGCTCGATACGTGCCATCTCAGCGCCATCGCCCTTGCGGTGCCCGGTCTTGAGAATGCGCGTGTAGCCACCGTTACGCGTGGCGAACTTCGGACCGATCTCCTGGAAGAGCTTGTCCGCCGCTTCGCGCTTGCGCACGTGACGACCGGCGAGACGACGCGCGTGCAGCGTGCCGGCCCGGGCCTTGGTGATCAACTTCTCGACAAACGGCCGCAGCTCCTTGGCTTTGGCTTCTGTCGTTTCAATCGCACCGACCTCGATCAACGAGGTGGCGAGATTGCGGAGCAGCGCAAGACGCTGCTCGCTCGTCCGCCTCAGCTGGCGGTGTGCTTTGCGATGGCGCATGACATCACTCCTCGTCGTCCTCGTCGTCGTCCGGCGCGTTTTCGGCAGCGCGGCTGGGGGGCGTCCCCATATCGAGAATGCGAACGCCTTCTGCCGGCGATTCTTCGTACCGCATGCCGAAGTTCAAACCCTGACGCTCGAGGAGCTCGGCGATTTCGTTCAGCGA
>JBBRDP010000041.1:0-20477 GCA_038203795.1 Gemmatimonadales bacterium | reverse complement strand
CCGGGCGTACACCACGGAGGCGCCCAAGCCATCACCCGCCGTCCAGCACGCGACGCACCGCCGCGTCCAACTCCTCAGCGCGAAACGGTTTTTGCAAAAACGCCGCCAGGCCGCGCCCCACAAACTGACGCGTGACCTCCTGCTCATTGTAGCCGCTCATGATGATCACCTTGAGCTGCGGTGCCGCCCGACGCAGTTCGCGAAAAGTTTCTTCACCGCCCATGTCCGGCATTGTGAGATCCAGCAACACCAGCCGAAAGCGCGTCGGGTCTGCAGTGACCATCGCGACCGCATCACGCCCGCCCTCGGCTTCGGTGACCGTAAAGCCGCGCCGATGCAGCAACGCGCGCGAGACAGCCCGTACGCTCGGCTCATCGTCTACCACCAGCAGTTCGCCGTTCCCCTGCCAAGTGGTCGGCACCGGCGCCTGCGCGGGCTCGACCGATCCAACGCCAGCCGGAAACAGCAACTTGATCGCGGTGCCCTTGGACGGTTCGCTGTACACGCGTATTGCGCCGTGATGTCCGCGGATAATGCCGAGCGTGGCGGCGAGACCGAGTCCGCGTCCGGTGAATTTCGTGGTGAAGAACGGATCGAAAATCCTGGCGCGCGTCTCCTCGTCCATTCCGCGGCCATCGTCACGCACCTCGATGTACACAAACTCACCGGGCGCGATGTCCGAACCCGGCACGCACGACAACAGATACTCCGAATCCACCGACTGCTTGCCCGTGTGCAGATAGATCATGCCGCCATGATCGGGGAGCGCATCCGAGGCGTTGGTGATGAGGTTCATGACCACCTGTCGCAACTGCGTGACGTCGGCGTCCACCGGAGGCAGATCATCGGCCAGCGACAGACTCACCTGCGCGTTCCTGGACACTGCGGTGCGCAGCAGCGCCGTCATTTCGCGCACCACCTGTGAACAATCCACCGGTTCCACCACGAACCGACCTTTGCCGGCGTACGCGAGCAACTGACGCGTGAGTTCGGCCGCACGCTGCGCGGATTGTTCGATTTCCGCGACGCTGTACCGCACCGGCGAGTCGCCCGGCAGATCGAGCAACGCGAGTGATGCGTTCCCCAGGATACCCACGAGCAGATTGTTGAAATCGTGCGCGATGCCACCGGCGAGCACGCCCAGCGATTCCAGTTTCTGTGCCTGCTGCATCTGCGATTCCAGCTGCACCCGCTCTTCGTGAGCACGCAGCGCATCAGTCACATCCTGAACGGTGCCCACCATACGATCCGGCTCATCGTTCTGATCGAGCACCGCGAGCATGTTGGCATCGAAGACCCGTAGTTCGCCATCGCGTCGCACGACGCGGTGACGCACCGATTCCGTACGACCGGTGATCAACGCGCGCTTCCACGTTTCACGCACGGCCAGCCGATCATCGGGATGAACGAAGTTCTGCAACGGTTCGCGATCGGCGACGTTCGGATCGATGCCGCCTGGTTCAAGTGCCAGCAACCGGAACATCTGGTCCGACCATTCCGAGTGACGCAATCGCAAGTCACGGGTGAAACTGCCGATGCGCGCCGTCTCCTGTGCGAGTCGCATGGTTTGCTCCGTGCGGCGCCGATCATCGAGGCTGCGTTTCTCGTGCGTGATATCGCGCAGCATCGCGACCAGTCCATCTCCCGCCGGATAGGCGGTGACCTCGTACCACACCTGATACTCCGGACGATACTCTTCAAACGTCGACGTGACACGCTCGCTGATCACGCGCGCGTACTCGCGATAGAAGCCGGAATCTACGAGATCGGGGTACCGCTCCCACACGACGGCGCCGAGCACCTCCTCGAGCGGGTCGGTTGCGCGGAGCAGCGCAGCGGCGTTGACATAGCGCACGCGCTGATGTCCGTCGAGCACAAGCACCGGCAGCGGGTGCCCAGCGTACAATTCTGCCTGCTCGGCGGTGAGCGGAACGAACGGAGGAAGCATCATGATGTACGCGCGCTCAGAACGATGGACCAAGCACGATCGCGTTCAGTAGCAGGCGATCGAACGCACGCCACCATCCGCGGAACGTCGGGTCGTTGCCAAAGAGAACGGCGTGTCCGCTGCCGACCGGTTCCTCGAGTACCAGGGCCGTGTTCCGCAGGGCGCGCTCAGTGTTGTCGGGGAAGGTGAAGCCGGCGCGATGCAGCAATCCGGCAGGTGCGAACACCGCGACGTTGGTGCCCGTTTTGGCCAGTGCGAGTGTACTGCGTGCACCGTACAACGCGGTCATGCGCGCAGACTCCTGCCCGAACGTCAGCCAATGCGTCCGATCAATCACCACATCGTAGTGGCCACCGGGGAATGACTGCAGCGCGGCCGGATCCGCACCCGGACTGGTCACCGCGATGTCATCAGAACTCGACAACGCGGCTTTGGCGGCCGAGTCGGCTTTCGCGCCCGTGCTGGTGCTGCGACGTGATGACGTCAGGTTCACCTCTTCGCGCGCGGCCCACTGTGAGGCATCGCCAAACGTGATCAGCGTGCCACCCGACTGCACCCACGCCCGCAGTGCTTCGCCCTTGCCGATTCGTGACGAGAGCGCGCCCGACGACGCATCGGGAATGATGATCACGTTGAATCGGGAGAGATCGCCGAGTCGGTTCCATCCGAGATGCGTGAACGGTATGCCATAACGCTCTTCGAGCGTCCACCAGAGCGCGCCAAAACTGGTCTGGCTGACACCTTCATCGCCGATCACGGCGATGCGCGGCAGTTCAAGACTGGTGACGGAGCCATCGCCGATGCCGAACTGACTCTGTTCCGTCATCGCGCTGTTCACGGCGGAGACCTGCACGCCGTGGCGCACCGAGATCGCCTGCAGCGAGTCATGCAGCGTGGCCGGATTGCGCGAGGTGCGCACGACAAACGTGCCACGCGGCCACTGACGACCGCCGGCCTCAAACGCGCGGTCACCCACGGCCACGCGGAAGCCGCGGGCGAGCAGGTGATAGGCTGTCGCGCGCGATCCCGTTGCGTCGGAGGTGAACAGATACGCGCTGCGCGCTCGCGCTCCGTCGACGATCCCACTCGGCACGTTCACCGGCAGGAGCTCGCCGTTCACGCGCGTACCAGTCGTGGGCAGCGTAAGTGCGGTGGCGGACACGGTGGCGGCGTCCTCCATCCAGTACGACTCTACGCCGTACGCCACCGGGAGCGACCACGCGGTGACATCGTAGAACTCGTAGCCTTCGCTCGTGCCACCATCACCGCGTCGCTGATTGCGCGCAAACCGATCGAGCTGCGTGCGCACAAACACGGAGTCCATCGCGGGAGATGGCTCCAGCACGCTGCGCGCGAGTTTGCCCTGCGGTTGCGCGAGATCCACGATGTATGCGCCGACCGGAATAGATTGTGTGCCCACACGATCGTCGGCGTAGGCGTGCGCGCGCGCGGCCGTGAACGCCGCCGTGGTCCGACTGACTTCTATGCCACCGCGCAGCAATGCGGCCGCGAGTTCTGCGGCCCGCGCCGGATCGTTTCCAGGAACGAATACCACGCGACGCATGCGATCGCTGCGGCCATCGGCAATCGCGCCCTGACGCGCGGCCAGATAGTCGCGCACGCGTTCCGTATGCCGCGCACCCGTTGCTTCAAGCGTGGCCATGGCCGTGACGAAGTGCTTGGCCACACCATCGCGGTGCGACAACAGCGATCCGTCTTCGCGGCGCCAGAGCAGCCCTTTCCAACCGCCGCCGTCGGTCTCAAACGTCATGCCCGTCGCCCCGTTAAGCGACGGCCACGTGTCAAAATAGCCTGGATAGTACAAGTCAAAATCGCTACGCACAAAATACATCCAGCCGAACGCATCGAACGCGTCAGCGTTCGCGCGCCCGATGACATCGAGCCACTTCTGCGCTTCCGGTCGCATCTGATCGTTGATCGGACGTGCGGCCGGCGGGAAAAAGTAATTGACCGTATGACCGTGCTGGTCGACGGCGATCATCGGGTGCCAGCGCAACATCGCACCCGTCATCGCCTGCGTTTCGCGCTGCGTGATCGCGAGGAGATCGCGGTTCATGTCAAACCGATAGTGATTGAACCGCCCCTGAATGCTCCATGGTTCGGCGTGTTCAAACGCATCGTTGTCCGGGTTGGCCATGGCCACGGAGTGGTACCACACCGTGAACCGCTCGTGGCCGTCCGGATTGGCCGCCGGATTGAGCACGAGCAGCGTGTTGCGCAGCATGGCCATTGTGGCCGGCTCTTCACTCGCCGCGAGTTGGTAGAGCAGCGCCATCGCATTTTCAAATCCCGGCGACTCATTCCCGTGCACACTTTCTGAAATCCAGACCACGGCCGGCACGCGCGCCGTCGCGGCGTCGAGTTCGGCCGCCGATGCGCCACGCGGATCGGCAATGCGATCGAGGTCGGCACGGATCGCATCGAGACGCGCGATGTTCTCGGGTGACGAAACGAGCAACACCTGCATGCGGCGACCCTCGGCGGTCACACCAATCGGTTCCGCACGCACGCGGTCAGACGCGGCCTGCGCGATCGCGGTGAGCACGCGTTGCTGTTCGCTGTACTGTGTATTGCGCGCGCCAATCTCGTAGCCCAGGAGTGACGCCGGTGTTGGCACCGACGCGCGATACGGGCCACGCGCCGTGAACGAAAAGGCACGATCGTCGCGCAGCGTGTCGGCGGCCAACGCGCGCGGAATCGGCAGGTCCTGTGCCACCGCCGACGCACATGGCGCCATCAGTACGCCGGTGACAAGGGTGCACATGAGCGCACGGGTAACGACAGCAGGCGAGCGAGAAAGCATCGAGGGCACGGAAGGGGAAGCGGCACCGCTGAGCGGGCAATGGCAGCCCGGGCAAAGCGTCAACTGGAAATGTCCTCTGCGTGGCGCCTGCGCTCAAGCCCCCCGCGCGAGGCCGTCTCTCGCGGGGGAGTCAGAACTCGATCTGTGTGCCCAGCTCGACGACCCGGTTGGATGGCAATCCGAAGAACTCCGTGGCGCTGCGCGCGTTGCGTGACATGATCACGAACAGCCGCTTGCGCCAGTGGGAAAGCTTGGCCGGCCCGGTTGGAATGAGCCGCTCACGTCCCAGCAGATATGTGGTTTCCGCCGGTCGACACGTGAGTCCAGCGAGCTGCGCGCGTGCGAGAATATCCGTGACATCGGGCGTTTGCATGAATCCATAGTGCGCGATCACACGGAAGAATCCTTCGCCCAGCTCGGCGACCTGCACGCGCTCCGGGCCCGGCACTTCCGGGGTGTCGTCGGTGAGCACCGAGAGTAACACGACCTGCCGGTGCAACACCTGATTGTGCTTGAGATGATGCAGCAGCACGGGCGGCACACCATCGATGGTGGAGGTCATGACCACCGCGGTTCCGCGCACGCGGTGTGGCTGTCGCCGCCGCACATCGTCGAGAAAGAGATCGAGCGGCAACGTCGCGTCGAGCAACTTCTGCTGCAGAATCGCGCGGCCACGCTTCCATGTCACCATCGACGTGAAGATCACCACGCCAAGCGCCAACGGTACCCAGCCGCCGTGGACCACCTTGATGATGTTGGCACCAAAGAATGCGAGATCCACGAGCAGAAACGCACCGCACAGCACCCCGGCTTTCCACGCCGACCAGCGAAAGCGTAGACGTGCTACCACGTAGAACAAGATCGACGTAATCGTCATCGTGCCGGTGACGGCAATACCGTACGCCGCGCCCAGTGAACTGGTATTCTGAAAGGCGAGTACGATGAGCAGACATCCAACGCCGATCGCGGTGTTGATTTCGGGCACATAGATCTGTCCTTCCTCGACAGACGACGTATGCCGGATATCCATGCGCGGCAGAAATCCCAGCTGAATCGCCTGTCGCGTCAGGCTGAACGCCCCGGAGATCATCGCCTGTGAGGCCACGATCGCCGCCAGCGTCGCAATGCCGAGCAATGGATACAGAAACCAGCGCGGCGCGAGATTGAAAAACGGATTCGACACCGCCGACGGATCGCGCAATAACAGCGCACCCTGCCCGAAATAGTTGAGCAGCAGTGCCGGCATCACGAACGCGATCCACGCGAGTCGGATGGGGCGCTTGCCGAAGTGCCCCATGTCGGCGTACAGCGCTTCCGCTCCGGTAATCACCAGGACAACGGACCCCAGTACCAGGAACGCCAGCGTCCCGTTCGCAACGGCAAACTGGACCGCGTACCACGGATTCACCGCGAGAAGAATCGCCGGCGCGCGAAGTATTTCGTGAACACCCAGCGCCGCGATCGTGGTGAACCACACCAGCATCACCGGGCCGAACATCTTGCCGACTCGGTCGGTCCCGTATTTTTGCAACGAGAAAAATCCCACCAGAATCACGCAGGCCAGTGGTACCACGAACCGCTTGAACTCAGGCGAGGCCACTTCAAGTCCTTCCATCGCACCCAGCACCGACATCGCGGGCGTGATCACGCCGTCGCCGTACAGCAACGCGGTGCCGAACAGTGCGAGGGCCACCAACCAGAAGCCGCGCTTCGCGTTCACACCGCCCGGCGTGCGTCGCGGGAAAATCAGCGCGAGCAGCGAGAGCGTGCCTCCCTCGCCGCGGTTGTCGGCGCGCAAAATGTACGTGACGTACTTGCCGCTGATAACAAGCGTAAGCGCCCAGAAGACGAGCGAGAGAATGCCATACACATTCTCCGGCGTGGGCAGGAGTCCGTAGACATGCCCGAAACACTCCTTGATGGCGTACAACGGGCTGGTGCCGATGTCGCCGTACACGACGCCCAGCGCCGTGAGACTCAGAATCGCGAGCCGTTTACCCGTGGGGGCTTCGCGCTGGTGCGGCGACCGGTGGGGCGCCGTATACGCATCCGTCGAAGACGGCGGTTCGGAGGATTCGGACACGGGTTCAGACATGAGACGACAGGAAAGCTAGATACCCGTCCGCCAGATGCAAACCTCAAACCGCACGGCTCCCCGAACGGGCACCCCCATGCATCGATGCCTCGCCTGGGCCGCTAGAGCCGGTACTGAATATTCAGCCGGAACGTGGTTGGTGGCTGCCGAAGGCGCACCGCGCCCACCAGCGAGCCGAGATCATTGGGGTCTTGATTGTTGAGCCCCCGATTCCTCGCCGAAATCGCACTGCCGTTGAACAGGTTGAACGCCTCCACGCCCACGATCACATCATTTCGTCCAAACGCGAACACGCGCTGCAAGCGAAGGTCGAGATTCGACTGCCCGCTGAATTGCCGACTGCCGCGTGGTTCGGTCAGAATCATTTGGCCGCTGGCGCCGCGAAACAGCTCGTCGTTCAGCGCTACCACCTCACCATTCGTCTGCACCGCATCGAACGCCAGCTGGCGCGACACCGTCAGCTCAGGCGTCCAGAAGTCACCGGAAAAATACGAAAAGAACGCACCGCCCTCGAAGCCCCACGGCAGTTGGCCACTGACGCGCAGCTTGAGCTCCCACGGGGAGAAGTTCTCAAGATTCCCATCAAAGTTGAGCTGGCCGTTTCTTTCCACGAAGGGCCCGCTGCCCTCGCCTACCGGACTGAAGTACCCGTTCACCGAAAACAGATTGCCCGTGAGATTGGTGAATGCGACCGCCGCGTTGAAGGTGAGTCGCTGGTAATCACCCTGGAGCGAGAGCTGCAGTTGATCGAAGCGACGCTGCGCCTCGTCCACCGGACGCAGTACCAAATCCGGACTGTAGCCCAGTCGGCTCGTGTCCGATCGCGCGTACCCCGGAATCACATCGCCGAGTCGCAACCGTTCGCGCAGATCGTTGTTGCGCACGTAAATCACCGGCAACACCAGCTCGCGACCGTCCGGATCCTTCACTGCGCCTCGACTGTCGAGCACACGCACATTCGGAATGGGTGACCAGTTGCGGATGAGTGCCTCGTCTACCAACGAGAGCACCGCGCGATTGCGCCGGTTGATGTACACCACTTCAGCCTTGAGATGGCGGCCGATCGCCTTCTCAAGGCCGAGCGTGATCTGATCCATGTACGGCTGTCGGTAGTTCTCAATCGCGTTGGCTTCGTTGGCAAGCGCGGAGCCCGCAAAGCAGGTAAAGAGTTGGTCGAACTCCGCCGGCGTGTAGCGGCGACCGAGTTCCGGTAACAGCGACTTATCGGTGTTTCTCCAGTCGCAAAATTCGATGTTCGTGAACACGTTCGCGCCCGGCGCACGATCAAAAAACAGCGCGAAGAGATTTTGATGAAATCGTCCCCAGTGTGCTTTCGCGACAAGGCTCGCGTTCCCGAGCACATCAACCGTTGCGCCGATACGCGGATCAATTCCGGTGGCGCTGAGTGCCCGGAACGAACTGGTGCCACGCGAACCACCACCGTTGCCCGGCGTGATGTTACCAGCCCAATGTCCCAATCGCGCACCGACGTTGATGGACAATCGATTGCTCAGGCGAATGTAGTCCTGAATGTACGCGGCGCTGTTGCGCGTGCCGGCATCGAGGTCGATGCGCCCGCCGGTATCTGCCGTGGCATACACGCCGAGACTCGGGATCTCCTGCCAACTGGCCGGATTGCGCGCATCAAAGTCGGCACCGGCCTCGGTGTACCATGTGAGGCCGCCGTTGCGTGTGCGACGCTCACGCCAGGAGCCCAGCACGAACTCACCACCGATCTTGAGATTGTGTTGCGCGAACCCGGTGTTGAAAAACCGATCGTAGGCTGCGCTGAACCCATAACTGCTCGGCGCATTGCGCCGCGTGTACAACGCATTGGCGAACTGCGGCACGTTCGGCGCATCGAGCAACACCACAGCGGGCAAGTCGGACCCGTTGTACGGCAACTCGTTATCCTGCCCGTTGTAGCCGGAGAACTTGAACTCAACGAAGTTGCGTTCGTTGACCGTGTGCTGCCAGTTGGCCTGATAAAACGTGGTGGGCGAACGGCCGCGGACGGTGGCGTCGATGTCGTTGTACGCGGACAGACCAGCTCGCTCGCGAGTCACGTTGTCGAGCCCCGCCGAAACATTCACAATGTTTCGCGGACCGGCCTGCCAGGTGAGCTTGCCATAGTATTTCTGCTCGTTGCGCTCGGCGAGCGTACCCAGCCACGTGACGTTGTCGGTTGCCGCCGTACGAAAGTCCACCACGCGGTTGCCACTGCGTGATTCCTGTCCGGACAAATAGAAGTACAGCTTGTCGCGAATGATCGGCCCACGCACTTCGGCGTTGAACTCCAGACGGTTGTCGAGCGCCGATCCGTTTTCAAACGCATTGACGTTACTGGCGTTGAGTGCGCGATTCTCAACGAACGTGCGCACCTGCGCCTGCAATGTGTTCGAGCCCGACTTGGTCACGATGTTGATCAGGCCACCCTGGAAGTTGCCGTACTCGGCGCCCGCACCCAGGCCGATCACTTTGAAGTCTTCGATCCAGTCCACATTCGGCAACAGAAACGAACCGCCCGTGCCCGGTTGATTCACGGTCACGCCGTCCAGCTGGTAAAGATTGGCCTGTCCGGTCGATCCGCCAAACACCTGACCCGGACGTGCGCCGGGCGTGAAGTTGATCAACGCATTGGCATCGCGCGCCGCAGGAAGCAGTTCCCGTTCCCTCGCGCCGAGCGTCGAGGTGAACTCCGTCGATCTCGTGTCGATCGTGGGCACACCGGCGCTCACGGTCACCGACTCGAGTGTGGTGGTTGCGGGAGAAAGCACCACGGTTATGCGTTGCACATCGGACGCTCGCACCGCCACGTCCTCGTACGTGGCCGGTTGATATCCGATCAGCCGCGCGCTCACGGTGTACGTGCCCGGCGTGATGAAGTTGATGCGAAACTCACCAAATTCATCAGCCTTCGCCGTGCGCGGATACGAGCCGTCGGCGCGCTGCAGCGAGATCAACGCGTTGGCCACCACACGCCCGTCGGCGAGCGTCACGCGCCCGAGCAGCATCCCGGTTTGTGAGGTCTGCGCCACAACGCGAACGGGAACGAGGGCGATCACACCTGCAAGCGCGGTTGAGATCGCGAACATCCACAGTCGGCGAGGCATTCGTGACACGCAAAATCTCCGGATGCGAAGCAAGGGCCGCCGTTCCCGCCGCCCCCCGCCAGTAAAAGCGGCAGTTTCATTCGTATCGCAGCGCCGTAATCGGATCCAATCCCGCCGCCCGCCGCGCCGGCCACACCCCAAACAACACCCCAACCGTCGCCGAAAACGCGAAGGCCATGACAATGGACTGCATGCTCAGCTCGGTGTTCCAGTTGAACACGTTGCCGAGCATAATCGCCCCGCCGCCGCCGAGCAACACACCGATCAATCCGCCGAGCAGGCAGAGCACGACGGCCTCGATCAGGAACTGCAACAGAATATTCACGCTCGTCGCACCGAGCGCTTTGCGTACACCGATTTCGCGCGTACGCTCAGTCACTGACACGAGCATGATGTTCATGATGCCAATGCCGCCCACGAGCAGCGAGACGGCGGCAATACCGGCGAGCAGCGAACCGAAGACTTTGCTCGTCTCGGCCGCCGTATTCAGAAAGTCAGCCTGATTACGGATTTCGAAATCGTCAGGCATTTCGCGCGTCAGCTTGTGTTCGCGACGCAGAATGCGCTGAATCTCGGCCATCGTTTGCGGGATCGAATCTTCGGTTGGCGCGAGAACGGAGATCGAACGCAAACGGTCGGTGCCCATGAGGCGGAAGCGCGCGGTCTGCAGCGGGATCAGGACTTGGTCGTCGGGATTCTGCCACGGTGAGGTCTGACCTTTCGACTTGAGCACGCCGACGATCGTGAACTGGATTCCACGAATGCGCACCGGCTGGTTGAGGAGCGCGGCCACATTCTCCACGCCGAGCTTCTCCGCGACCACCGGACCCAGCACGGCGACGCGCTGCTTGCCCTGATCTTCGCGCTCGGTGAACATGCGTCCCACCTCGAGTTCATACTTGCGCACGTCGAGGTAGTTGGCCGTCGTGCCGAGAATCTGTGTGCTGGTGTTGCGACTGAGGTACTGTACCTGTAACTGCCGATTCATTTCAGGCTGAATCGCCGTCAAGATCGTCGCGTTGGCCAACAAGGCTTCCGCGTCGCGAATGCGCAGCCGCGCACGGTCGGTTTCGCTGGAGACACCGCGGCTGGCCACCTGACCCGGGTTCACCGTGAGCAAGGTGGTGCCCAGCGCCGTGATGCGATCATTGATGGCTCGCTGCGCACCACGCCCGATGCCGTCCATGGCGATGACGGCGCTCACGCCGATCACGATGCCCAGCATGGTGAGCAAACTGCGCAGCTTGTTGGCGCGCAACGCGCCCAGTGCCACGCGGAAGACCTCAGCCCACATCATGGTTACTGTCCCCCTCGCGGCCTGCTACCACCGCCCGCAGGCGAGGCACCAGCCGCCGGCTGACGCGTCAGCCCCGGCACACCACCCATCTGACCGA
Organism: Gemmatimonadales bacterium; assembly: GCA_038203795.1. Taxonomy (GTDB): domain Bacteria; phylum Gemmatimonadota; class Gemmatimonadetes; order Gemmatimonadales; family Gemmatimonadaceae; genus JAABRT01. The sequence continues at coordinate 9,103 of JBBRDP010000041.1, read as the reverse complement.
ATCGCGCGTTGCGCTGTTCACGCGCCGCCTGCAGCGCGACCATGGCCAGCGAGGCCACCATCTCGCCTTCCTTGAGCCCACTGATCACTTCGGAAAAATCGTAGTCGGCGATACCAAGACGAACCATGCGCGGGGTATACTCGCCGCTGTCTGACACGATGAAGACGACACCCTGACGCGACGATCCACCGCCGCGCCGCGACGCACCCATCCCGCCCATCGCGCCGCCGCGTGCACCGCTCGCCGCCGGACGTCCACTCGCCGGACGTCCACTCGCCGGTGCGCCGCCACGCGCGGAATCACCAGCCACCGCCACGGAACGACCCTTCGCGGTATCAGCCGCCGCTGCCGTCGCTTCGCCCGCCGTCCGACCACTCTGCATCGCCGAGGCAAACGTCGCGCTGTCAATGCCGAGCATCGCCGCTGTCGACGCGGCATCACGCATCGTGCGTACGGCATCGTTCCGCACGGCGATCACGTTGAGCTTGCTCTCCACATTTACGGACACTTCACCGTTCATGCCGGGCAGCAACAACCGCTCGTTGTTCGGCAGCGAGATGATCACCGGAAACATCGTCACGCTCTGCTGGATCACCGCCTGCGGTTCCACCTTCTCCACCGATCCGCGAAAAACACGATCGGGAAACGCATCAACCACAACTCGCGCGTCCTGACCGGAGCTGATCTTGCCGATATCAGTTTCGTTCATGAACGCACGCATCTGCACGCGCGACAAATCGGCCATGGTGACGATCGTGGAACCACCCCCCATCACACTGGTGGCCGACTGAATCACCTGGCCAAGCGACACCGTCTTGGAAATCACCGTGCCCGCCACGGGCGCGGTGACACGCGCTTCGTCGAGACGCTGCTGCGCAATGCTCACGCTGGTGCGCACGCGAATCACGTTGGCCTGGGCCTGCGTGTACGCGAGATTGGCCTGCTCGTTTTCCTGCGCCGTAATGATGCGCGACTTGTACAACTCATCGGAGCGTTCTTTCTGCGACTTGGCGACTTCGAGCGATGCTTCCGACGAACGCAGATCGGCCTGCGCCTGATCGAGCTGATTTTTGAGATCGCGCGTGTCGATTTGCACGATGAGATCGCCGGGCTGCACGTTGGTGCCGGTTTCCACCGGCATCTTCAGCACGAGACCGGACGCCTGCGACTTGACTTCGACCACTTCGATCGGCTCCACGGTACCCGTGGCCTGTGCATCCACGATGATATCGCGACGCTCCACGGCGACACGATCGACAGGGGCCGTCTGCTCGGCCTCCTTCTTGCACGCACCGAGTACGAAAGCCGCGCCGAGCGCGAGTGCGAGTGATCCCTTCACGTAGCGGCGCTCCTGAGGCACGGACCCGTGTCGGGTCCTGAAAAATGTCGTGATCGTTGTGGTGATCAATGTTGTGTTTGATCTCGTGCTCGATGACGTGATCGCTGTCGTGATTGATGTCGTATTCATGGAAGATTCTGACCGATCAACGCTTCGAGCTGTGCCTTGGCCACGCGGGCGTCCAGGCGGGCCTGAATAAGCGCGATCCGCGCGGCGTTGAGCTGTGTTTGCGACGTCAGCAAATCGAGCGCCGTCGACGCGCCGAGCGCATACCGTTGCTGCTGCACGCGCAGATCTTCTTCGGCCGCCTCGATCGTGGCGAGCTGCACCTGCACACGCGCGGCGGCCGTCTGCAACAGACGCAGTTGCTGCGTGAGCGTCTGCCGTGCGGCCAGCTGTGCATCGCGTGCAGCGGCCGTGGCGTTGTCCACCGCGACGCCCACCGTCACCTGCTGTGCCTCACGCGTAAACCCGTTGAAGAGCGGGAACGACAGATTGAAGTTGTAGGTCTGTCGCGTGGCCGCCTCGTTACCAACGAGCACCAGACTGCCGCTGGCGAATTGGCGGCTGGCCTGATTCAGCCCGTAGTTGTACGTCATGGAAAGCGTGGGCAAATACTGCGTGCGGGTGGCGCGTCGACTGGCGAGCGCCGCCTGCAGGTTCGCCTCGGCAGCGGCGACCGCCGGTCCGCGCATTGCCATGCGCTCAAGATCGCCAAGTTCGGGCAACGCGCTCTCGTCCGGCAGCGCGGCGGTGTCAGCGGGTTGCGCGGTCACGGTGGCGTCGGAGCCAACCAGACGTGTGAGCGCGGCGTTGGCCACGCGCAGATCGTTTTCGGCGGTGAGCATCGCCAGCTTGGCGTTGCCCACCTGAATGATCGAGCGCAGTGAGTCGGACTTGGTCGCGGCGCCCGCACTGACGCGCGCGACGGCCGCCTCCAGCTGCGCGTTTGCCTCGTCAAGCTGGGCGCGTGCGGCCGATTCCGATTCGCGCGCGGCCAGCACCGCGTAGTACTGCTGCTTCACCTGCAAGGCGATGTCGAATCGCGTGGAGAGCGACGAAACATCCGCCGCCTCCAGCACCGCGTCGGTGCGCCGCAACTCGTGCAAACGGCGACCGCCGTCAAACAGTTCGAGGTTCGTGCTCAGCCCGTTGGAATAGTTCCACGGGTTCCCGGTGAGTGGCACCAGGTTGCCCTGAAAAAACTGGGCACCCTGCGTGCGTCCAGTGGACGCATTCATGTTGAGCGACGGCAAGAACGCGCCGAAGGCGCTGCGATGTTGCGCTGAAGCTGTGCGCAGCGCACCGCGCGCCTGCACGGCGGCCGGCAGGCTTCGCTGCGCCGCGTCGACCGCCGCTTCAAGCGAAATCGGCCGCGCTTCATCGGAGGTGAGTTGTGCACGTAGCACGCCGGCTGACGGGAAAACAGTAATCGCTGCGACCACAGCCGCAGCGATGTATGAAGATCGGGGTGTCACGCGGTCAGCGCTCCTTGGAAGCGGCTCGGGCGCTGTCGGTCTGCGCCGACATGCGATTGCGAAGTTGAATGAAGGCTTGGCGCTGTGTGCTATCGAGCCGCTGCTCGATGAGCGTGCGCGCGCTGTCACGCGCCGTATCCAGCGAAGGCCGGAGCGGCAGCATGAGTTCGCTGTAGCGCGCCTTGCGCCACGCGAGGATGGAATCGACGGCGGCCGTTTGCGCATCGGACAAACTGAGATCACGCTGCAGTTCACGCACGAGACCGCTGTACGTGTACTCGCGTGACGCCGTGCTGTTCTCCTTTTTCGTCGTACCGGTGGTACGGCCGGCCGCGAAGCCCAGCGTACCGCCGGTAAGAAACGCGCCGAGCAAAAACGCCAGCGCCACGGATTTCGTGCGGGAAGTGGTCACGGCAATACCAGCGAGCTCACGGCTCGGCGGTGAACATGAACCGGTCGGCTGATCCTGTCTTGGCCGGTCGGGAAGTCGGAACGGAAAACGCGATCGTCAAGTCTTCCGTTTGGCCATCGAACACGGTCCAGTACGCCGCGCCCGCTGCGAGCTGTCGGATGTCACTGTCGATCTTGTATTCTTTCCAGAGCGCCGCACCGGCCAGCGAGAGCATCAACCCGGCGGCCACCAACCCGGCGCTGCGCCATTCAGCGAACACACTCCACCATTCGCCCTGGACTTCCGCCCGTTTGAGACGCGCCACAATGCGCGTCTCCAGGCCGCTCCAATAGTGGTCGTCGGCGGGCGCGGAATACATCGCGCTCAACGCCGCCACCAATTCCGGATCGTCGATCGGGCTGCGATCTTCCCGCGCCCCTTTTGTTTCGATGTTCATGAGTCTCTCCGCAAGTTGCCCAGCAATTGGCGCAAGGCCGCGCGTGCATGATGCAAATCTGATCGCGCCGTGCCTTCGGGAATTCCGAGGGTCTGACCGATCTCTGAATGCTTGTACCCTTCCACGTCGTGCAATACCAGGACGGAACGCTGACGCTCCGGTAACTGCGACAGCGCCGCACCCAACCGGCTGCGCAACTCCGCACGCACTGCCGGATCGTGAAACGGTGATGACACCGATTCCTGCAACTCATCCGCATCGCGCACCTTCTTGCGACGCGCAATATCGAGTGCCGCATTCGCGACAATTCGGTGAAGCCACGCGCCAAACGCCTGCTCCGGCCGAAACCGCTCCATCGCTTTCCATGCGTGCAGAAAACCTTCCTGCACCGCGTCTTCTGCGTCATCATGCGAGAGCACGATGGACCGTGCCACCGCGTACGCCCGCCGTTGATGTCGATGCACCAATCCGGCAAACGCCGTTTCACTCCCGCCCTGCGACGCGATCACCAACGCCCGCTCCGCCAACACGTCGGATGACGTGGTGTCTACGAGTCGCACGTCGTCCGGCACACCGGTACGAATCGACCCGCCGGATGATTCCGGCTCACCCACGCGCGCTCCACCGCCGACAACGTCGGCGCCGGCTCGCGGCGCGCTGGCCGGAATCGGAAACGGGAGAATCGCAGTAGTCACACGTTTGGGTGGAGTCATTCGAGTTACGCACCCCCAGTGGGCGACGTTGAAGCGAGAGACGACGCGCAACCGAGCGCCCGCCGTCCGTCAAGACGCCATGTTCCCGACGCGCATGGCAGCCTCAACCGCAAGCATATGCTCGCGCGGGGAGTCGCCACCGACGCAAGACTCCAAAAGCAACAGCGCGTCAGCGCGAGTGGCAATGGCCATGTTGTGATGTGAGACGCTGCCCACCCCCAGGAGTTAAGGGAGTTGGCAATTTCGCTGAGCCGCCTCATTCGCATACACAACGACCGTCTACGGTAAACCCTCACCGTAAACGGTCGTTCCTGTCGAGCGGTATCCCACGGTTGCGAACAGCGATTTGCAGTCTGCGGTAAACGGTTAACCGTAAACTGTCAAATGACTTAACCCCGCATGCGCACCCTCGCTCTCGTGCGCATCAAACCGACTGTTCGTCCAGAACACGAGCGCCAACACAATGGCCGCAATGAAGATCACGCCGCCGATCAGGCCGGCGAATGCGGCGCCCTTGTCGGAGCCGTGGGAGTGTGAGGCCTGGCTCATACGGGCGAGAGTAGAAAGTGATCAGACATGACAGCTATTCGCTGTCGGTGACGCGCACGGAGTTCATGACATCGTTGGGGCCGATCGTCTGGAACACATCAATGCCCTCGGTCACGGTTCCGAACACCGTATGCACACCGTTGAGATGGCGCGTGTTGGCCTCGCTGAGCACGACGAAAAACTGGCTGCCACCCGAGTCGCGGCCGGCGTGCGCCATCGACAGTGCGCCGAGTTTGTGCGTGTGGGGATTGCCGGCCGTTTCACACGGGATCTTGTATCCCGGGCCGCCGGTGCCCACGCGACGATCACCCTCGGGCAGATCACGCGAAAGCGGGTCGCCGCCCTGGATGACGAAATCAGGAATGACGCGGTGGAACTTGACGCCGTCGTAAAACTTGTCGTTGGACAGCTTCTCGAAGTTGGCGACGGTCTTGGGGGCTTCGGCCGGATAGAGTTCGGCGACGAAGGTCCCGCGATTGGTGTCGAAAGTGGCCAGTTTGGTCACGGAGTTCTCGGGTCAGGGTGAATCTGATGGTATTCCAAATTATACCAACGGGGAGGCCGAGGGGGAACGACTGGCGGTTTGGGTTCACGGTGAACGGTTGACGGTCTTGCGCGCCCATTACGGCCGCCCGCTCGGGCCGTCGGGATCGCGCCTTCAGTTTACGGCACGGGTTTACGGTGAACGGTTGACGGTGTGATCCGTGAACTGTCAACCGTATGCCCGGGCCGTCGGCATCACACCTTCCGTTTCCGCTGCGGCTGGACGGTGAACGGTTGACGCTGTGAACCGTAAACCGTCCACCGTGAACCCGTACCGTGAACCGAAGGCGCGATCTACACGGCGCGCGTCAATGGTTGTAATTGCCGGACAAACCGTTGACCGTTAACGGTTAACCGTCAACAGTAAACCGCCCCCCGCCCCCTCAAGCGCCGCCGACGGGCACACCGCGCGCACCACGCACTCGCCGCAGCGCGGCTTCCGGGCGTCGCACGTGCGCCGGCCGTGCCAGATCAGCAGATGGCTCAGCAGCGCCCACTGTTCGCGCGGAAACAGCGGCATCAGCGCGCGCTCGATGCCGATCGCATCGGCCTCGCGCGTGAGACCGAGTCGGCGGCTTAGGCGCTGCACGTGTGTGTCGACGACAATGCCGTCGTTGATGTCGAAGGCGTTGCCCAAAATCACGTTGGCGGTTTTTCGGCCCACGCCGGCCAGTTGCACGAGTTCGTCAATCGTGCGCGGCACCTCGCCGCCATGCGCGTCCATCAACGTGCCGGCCATGCTGATCAGATTTTTCGCCTTGGACCGGAAGAAGCCGGTGGTGCGCACGATCGCCTCTACATCCGCCTGCGTCGCGGCGGCCAGCAATGCTGCATTGGGATAGCGCGCGAACAGCGCCGGTGTCACCATGTTCACGCGCACATCGGTGCACTGCGCCGACAAAATCGTTGCACACAACAGCTCGAACGCGTTGGTGTGATCGAGTTCGCAGTGTGCATCGGGATACTCGGCGTGCAGCGCCTCGAGCACCACAGCCGCGATGCGTCGTTTCTCGGCCAACGTGCGCGGTGAGCGGTGTACGAGTGGCGCTTTCTGCGACGGTTTCTGACCGCGTGTTTTGACCGTCGAACGTTTGGCGGCCGGCGCCATTAGCCGAACGCCATTAGCCGAACGCCATTAGCCGAACACCGATCGCCGCGCGCGATCGGTGGGCGTCTCGAACGATGCGAGGACGTCGGCCGGACGTTGGCCGTCACGTCGTGCGCGCGCGAAGGCGAGCACCGCCTGGGCGCTGCGCGTGTTCAAGACATTCGCCGCACTCAACCAGCCCTTGCGCGCAATGCCTACACCCAGCGTGATGTGATCAAGCCCTTGCGGCGAGTGTGCATCGGGGCCGATCGAGACGAGCGTGTCGTGATGACGCGCCACGCGGCACAACTTCCAGTCGATGTCGAGGCGGTGCGGATCGGCGTTCAGTTCAATCGCCACGCCAACCGTACCGGCCTTGGCGATGATCTCACCCATGTCGATCGCGTACGGCTCGCGCGTGAGCAGCAGGCGACCCGTGGGGTGGCCGAGCACGGTGAGATGCGGATCGTCGAGCGCTTTGAGCACTCGATCGGTCATCTGTCGTTCATTCATGCCGTACCTCGTATGCACCGACGCGATCACAAAATCGAAGCGATCGAGCACCGCCGAATCGTAGTCTACGCGACCGCAGGGCAGGATATCGGCTTCGATTCCCTTGAGCACGCGGAAGTCGAGTCCTTGCGATGCGTAGTCGGCGTTGAGCGCATCGATCTCCTCGTGCTGCCGCAGAATCGCGTCGCGCGACAAGCCGCCTGCGTACGTATTCGACTGCGAGTGGTCGGATACACCGAGGTAGCCCCAGCCGCGGGCGATCGCGGCGTGGGCCATCACCGCGATGGTGGAGCCACCGTCGGAATACTGCGAATGACAATGCAGGGCACCGGCCAGCATGGACTCCTGCACCAACTCGGGCAGTGTGTGTGCTGACGCCGCGGCAATTTCGTCCGTGCCTTCCCGCAGCTCCGGCGCAATAAAATCGAGTCCGAGGTGTTGATAGAGTTCCGTTTCACTGCGCACCGCGCACAGTACACCCTGCGCATCGCGCAGCTCGTCACCGGCGATCGTGAAACCACGCGCATGCGCGTACTCGATCACCGCGCGTACGTGCGCGTCGCTGCCGGTCGCACGCCACAGCGCGAGTGCAAACTGCTCCGGTCGCACGCAGGAGAGATCCACGCGTGTGCCGTTGTGATAGCGCAGCGACACGGTACGTCCACCGCCGCCAATCACTTCGCGTACACCGTCGCTGTGCGCGAGCGACGCTGCCACCACCGACGGCGACCCGCGCACGGCGGCCACCAGATCGACGTCGCGCACCACTTCGCACTGCCGTCGCACGGAACCGGCAATGGTCACGTCGAGCACATCAGCGTGCGCTGCGAACTGCGCCCGGTGTGTCTCTGCTTCGGCCAGACCGTGCGCGTACAGCACGAAGGCGCCGGCTTCACGCAGCGCGGCAATCCCGAACGCGATCCGTTCCGCCGTTTTGTGTCCGAAGCGTGGCAGCGCGGCCAGTCGGCCATCGGCGGCCGCCTGCTCGAGCTCATGCAGCGTCTCGATGTGCAACCCGTCGTGAATCAGCCGGATGCGCGTGGGCCCAAGGCCCGGTACGCGCAACATCTCGAGCAATCCCTCGGGCGTTTGTTCCTGCAGCGATTCGAGCAACAGCGACCCGTTGCTCTCCACCAACTCGCGCACCACCGCTTGCGCCTCAGGTGCGAGACTCTCGACCGCCCGCTCCAACGCGTCGGTCGCCACCGCCAGCGCACCCGCGTCGAGCGATGCAATCGCCCGCGCCGCCGACTGGAAACTGCGCACACGAAACGGCGCATCGCCGTGCAGCTCAATCAGCGTGGCGATCTGCGTAAGCACATGGGCAACGGAGCGCGGATCCATAGGCTGAATCTAGCGTTGCGTTGGCAGAATAAGGGGGTTCAAGCCGCCATTCCCACCGCCGGCTCGGGCCGTCAGGATCGCGTCTCTAGTTTACGGTACGAGTTTACGGTTGACAGTTGACGGTTCGCATTGTCACCGGTTCGCGGACGGTACGAGTCGACGGATGCCGGTGCACGGAGCAAACTGTGAACCGTAAACCGTTCACCCATACCGAAAACTGAAAGCGCGATCTCCAACACCGAGTACCAAATCCATAAAGGCCGTGAGCAGTAACCGTCAACCGTCAACCGTCCCACCCGCGCCAACCACCAGCGACCTGCCGCCATTCCTACCGCCGGCTCGGGCGTTCAAGCCGCCATTACTACCGCCGGCTCGGGCGTTCAAGCCGCCCTTACTGTCGTCGGCTCGGGCCGTCAGGATCGCGCCTCTAGTTTACGGTACGAGTTTACGTTTGACAGTTGACGGTTCGCATGGTCCACCGTTCGCGGACGGTACGAGTCGACGGATGCCGGTGCACGGAGCAAACTGTGAACCGTCGACCGTAAACCCGTACCGTAAACTGAAATCGCGATCTCCAACACCGAGTACCAAATCCATAAAGGCCGTGAGCAGTAACCGTCAACCGTCAACCGTGAACCGCCCACCGTCAACCGACCCACCCTCACGACTCCACCCCCGCCAACCGCTTC
>JBBRDP010000040.1:0-20925 GCA_038203795.1 Gemmatimonadales bacterium | reverse complement strand
GGCCATCCAGTTGAAGATCTTCACGCCCGTGGGGATCGCGATGAGCATCGTGGTGAGCGAGAACACCGCGTCGGCGATCGGACCCATGCCCACCGAGAACATGTGGTGGGCCCACACGCCGAAGCCGAGGAAGCCGATGAGAATGCCCGAGTACACCATCACGGGATAGCCAAACAACGGCTTGCGCGAAAACGTGGGCAGCACTTCGGAGACGAGTCCGAAGGCGGGCAGAATCAGGATGTAGACTTCCGGATGCCCGAACACCCAGAACAAGTGCTGCCACAGCAGCGGATCTGCACCGGCGCCGATCGCGTAGAACGTGGTCCCGAAGAATCGATCGAACTGCAGGAACACGAGGGCAACGGTGATCACCGGAAACGCCAACGCCACCAGGAACTGCACCACGAACGACATCCACGTGAAGATCGGCATGCGCATGAGGTGCATCCCCGGCGCGCGCATGTTGATGATCGTGGTGATGAAGTTGAAGGCGGCCGCGAGTGACGAGATGCCGAGGATCTGCAGGCCGATCACCCAGAAATCCATGTTGATCTGAGGCGAGAACTGCTTCGTGCTCAGCGGCGCGTACCCGAACCAGCCGCCGTCCGGCGCCACGGAGAAAAAGATCGGGACCGTGATGAAGATGCCGCCGAGCAGATAGACCCAGTAACTGAACGCGTTGAGTCGCGGAAAGGCGACATCGCGCGCGCCGATCTGCAGCGGAATGAGAAAGTTGAAGAACGCAGCGGACAGCGGCATGATGGCCAGAAACACCATCGTGGTGCCGTGCATCGTGAACAGCTGATTGTACATGTCGGCGGAGAGCACTCGCCCGTTCGGCACGGCCAGCTGTGCACGAATCAGGAAGGCCTCGAGCCCACCGATCACGAAAAAAATCAGCGAGGTGACGAGATAGAGCGCCCCGATGCGCTTATGGTCGACCGTGGTAAGCCAGCTCCAGAGTCCGGTGTTGGAGGACTCGGTTGCGGCCTGCGTATACGGCGGGGCGGCGACGATGGTGGCCATCGCGTTGGGTGTCTGAGGTTGTTACTTGAGCGCCTGCAGATACGCCACGATGTCGGCGATCTGAGGATCGGTCAAACCGCCACGGGCGGCCGTCACTTCTGTCTTGAGCACCAGATCGCGTTCCCCGATGCCAATGGCGGGCATCAGGCTGCCAGGCTTCATCTTGGTTGCGTTCTTGATCCACAGCGCCAGATGTGTGGCGTCGTTGGAGTACAGCCCCGACGCGATGGTGTGGCGCGTTGCCAAATGCGTGAGGTTCGGGCCGAGCACACCCATCGACATCGGATTGCCCTTCACCGCGTGACAGCCGATACAGCTGCTGCGCGAATACAGCTCGCGTCCGCGCTCCGCGTCGCCCGCCTTGAGCATCGCGTCGTCGAAAGACAGATCCTTCGGCAACCGCATGGTGGGAATCACGTAAACCGGCAGCTGTTCGCGCGGGAAGTGATAGCCGGCGGTGGCCGCTTCCGACACCACAGACATCGGCGACGCCGCTGAATCCGGTGCGGCAACCGGCACTGGAAACACCGCCGGACGCGCCTGATGCTGCGCCCAGCTTTCAAACTGCTCGGGCTCCACCGTATACACGCGGAACTTCATGTTCGCGTGCGACGAACCGCAGAACTCCGCGCAGAAGCCGTTGAGCGCGAGCGTTTCAAGATCGGCGTTCGGCGTGAACCACAGATAGTTCGTGCGGTTCGTGATGAGATCGCGCTTGCCACCGAGCTGCGGAATCCAGAACGAGTGCAACACGTCTATCGTGGTGAGCGAAAAGTTCACCGTCCGACCCTTGGGCAGATAGATCTCGTTGGCCGTGGAGATGCCGTACTCGGGATAGCGGAACTCCCACCACCACTGATGCCCGATGACTTCGATTTGCAACGCATCGGGGGCGGCCGTCGCCTGCGTGGCAAAGATCGTCCGCACGTTGGGAATCGCGATGACAATCAGGATGACAGCCGGAATCGCCGTCCAGAGAATTTCGAGCACGGTGTTGCCGTGCACCGGCTTCGGATCCGCGCCGCCCGGACGACGGCGGAATTTCACGATGACGTATACAAGTGCAACTTCAACACCGATGAACACAATCGTTCCCCAGAACAACAACTTGTCCCACAGGCCATCAATCGCTGTGTTGAAGTCGGTGGTGTGGTTGAACGTCGAGTTGGGATATTCGGTGCTGCACGCACCGGCTGCGAAAGCCAGTGCCACGGTTAAAGCGACGGTGTTCCACCGGCGCTGACGGAACAACCAAGCCATGCCAGTTCCGAGAGTAAGTGAGTCAAACACGTCAGGAAGTTTCATTGTGAGTCTGTCGAAGCTAAACCGCCGTTTCGATGCAAGGCAAGCAAGTCACGCCGAAGTTTGCCTCGAGGCCGCAGGATCGTCGTTCTCCGTAGAGTTTCGGCACTTCCTGCACCGCGCTCATTCGGACCGGGTATTCCGATTGCGCTCGCGGTACGTTTCGCACACGAGTCGCTCATGCACCGTACGCCACCGTCGCCACACTGGTTTGTTGCCGCGCTGCTGCTCACCGTCTCGGCGTGCACCAACGCAGCCGCGTTTGACGACAGCGTCGCCATCGGTGTCGGCGCACTCCCGGGGAGACCGGGTTACGAAAACGTCGTGCGCGGCGTCGAACTCGCCGTGATCCAGCTCAATAGCGCCCCCGGCATTCGCTTTCGGGTCGCGCTGCCGGCGGATTCCGCCACGAGCGCCGTCGCGGTCGCGGCGGCCCACCGGGCTGATCCGAGCGTCGTGGCCGTGGTCGGGCACCCGGAGAGCGGCAACACCCAGCTCGCGATTCCCGTCTACTCGGCGCTCGGCGATGGCGGACGCAATGCGGTCGCCGTCATTTCGCCCACGGCGTCCAGCCCGGCCCTCTCGGGCATCAGTGACTGGTTTTTCCGGGTGGCACCAAGCGACGAGGCCGGCGCCCGGGATGTCGCACGTTTCGCCTACGACTCCCTCGGTTTTCGGTCGGCCGCCGTGATCTACCGCAATGACTCCTACGGTCGCGACTGGACCACCGCGTTCGCAGAAACGTATCAACAGCTCGGCGGGCGCATCACCATTCGCGATCCGTACCTCACCGGTCAGACTGACTGGGAGCTCTACGCCACACACGTTGCGGGCCGCGATCCGGACGTGGTGCTGTTTCCGGGTGACGCCGGTGACGCCGCGCTCTTCCTGCGCGCACTCAAAGCCGCCGGCGCGCGGGCCCAGTTCATCGGGGGCGACGGCACCGAGGCGATCGCGCAACAGGCCGAGTTTACCGGGGCCCGCTACGTGACCTTCTTTCGCGCCGATCGGGCCACCAGCGCTGAGGCGAAGCGATTCCTGCAGGCATGGCAGAGCGCCTTCCGCGAGCCGCCCGACATGTTCGGGGCGCTCTCGTACGACGCGGCCATGGCCATCGGAGCCGCCGTGCGGGGCGCCAAACCCCGTACGCGTACCGGCGTGCGAAACGCCCTGGTCGGTCTGAACATGGAAGGCGTGGCCGGTCAGATTGCCTTCGATCCCAAAACACACGATGTCATCGGACGCAGTGTTGTTGTGTCCACCGTGGGACGCTGACCGATGGCCCGCCTCTTCAATCTGCGGCTCAGCACGATCCGCGCCCGATTGCTCGCGGGCTTCGGCGCCTCGATCGGGCTGCTGCTCGTGGCTGGCGTACTCGGCTGGTTCGGACTTCAGCGTACAAACGTGCAATCCGAGCGCATGGTCTCCGAACTGTCGTCGAAAACAGAGCTTGCGGAGCGAGTGATTACGGGGATTCTGCGCGAAGTGGTGGGTGGATTACGCTATCTGCAGGTGCGCACACCGGAAGAGGCCGAGCGATATCGGACGCTGGCCGCCGAAGCCGATCGGTTGTTGCGTGCGGCCAGTGGCGACACCGTGCTCGGCGATCGCGAACGCATGGTGCTCGAGAAGGTGGCGCAGCTCCAGGCTTCGCTGGAAGTGCGCATTGCCAGCACGCAGGCGCTGCAGACGCTGGGACGCAGCCGCGACGCCGCGTTGGTCCTTGATGAAACGTCTCAAGACATCGGACGCATTGAAGAACAGCTGCGAGAGTTGCGTGATGCGGTGCGCACCGGTACGGCGTTCTCTGTCGCGCAGATGGAAGTCACTCAGCGGCAAAGTGAGCTTTCGTTGGGCCTCGTGATTGTGCTCGCGTTTGCGGTGGCCGCGTTTTTTGGTCTCACGACGTCGCGCGCTGTGTCACAGCCGTTGAGCGCGCTGCAGGCCGAAATGGGCGCGATTGGCGTGGGTGATTTGCGCGTGCCTGACGCACCGCTCGATCGCTCCGAGATCGCGGCCGAATACGCCGATCTGCTCGGCGCGATGTCACAGGCGCGCGAACGATTGCGCACGCTGCTCATGGAAGTGAAGGCCGAAGCCGATCAGGTGACGCTCGCGGCCAGCGAACTCACGGCCTCCGCATCGGCCGCTGCGGCGTCGTCACAACATGTCACCACGGCGGTGATGGATATCTCGCACGGTGCGGCGATTCAGCTCGATGCACTGAACGCCGCCAGCGACGCGGTGCGTCTGCTCGCTGAGGCGGGAGCGTCCATTGGTGAAGCGGCCGAAGACACCGGTTCGGCGGGACACGATATTCGCGCCACGGCCAACGCAACGCGCGAACAGGTGCAGAAAGCGCTCGACGTTCTGGCCGCCGCGCGTCAGACGGTCCTGGAGTCGCAGCAGGAAATGACCGGATTGCGCGATGCGACCGGTGTGGTTGACGACTTCGTGAGTGTCATCTCCGAGATCGCCACGCAGACCAACCTGCTGGCGCTGAACGCAGCCATCGAGGCCGCGCGTGCCGGCAGCGCCGGTCGCGGATTCGCCGTGGTCGCGCAGGAAGTGCGCACGCTCGCCGAGCAGAGCGCAAATGCGGCGAGCGAAGTGACGGAGAATGTGAAGCGAATCCGGGCCCGATTGGCGAGTGCGTCGCAGTCGGTGGAAGCGGGCGCGACGCGCATGCGCGACGTTGGCGGTGTGGCGTCGGATGTCTCGCTGGCGCTGTCCCGCATTGAGCATGTGGTGGAACGCGTGGAAACGTCCACCAGTCGCGTAGTACTGGCGGTCACGGCGAATCGCACGTCACTCGGCGCGGTGCAACATTCACTCACGAGTGCGCGCGATACGTCGGAAGGGCACGCCGCAGCGGCGCAGGAAGTGGCGGCGAGTACCGAGGAGACGAGCGCGTCGGCGCAGGAGGTTTCGGCCACGGCCGAAATGCTGCAGACGGCCAGTGTGCGGCTGCGATCGTTGGTGAGCGGCTTTCGGACCTGAGCCCGCCGGGGAGCGGGTTCAAGTCGTCAAGCACATCGCCCGTATCAGGGAAGCGCCTGGAGCTCCGCCGCCGTCCAGGAGGTGGTGCGGCTGGCGTATGTCGCCCGAACACGAGCGACGTCGTCCACGGTCACCGGAGACGCTGAGTTGCCCCAACTGGCCCGCACGTAAGTGAGGACATCGGCGATCTGTTGGTCGTCCATGGCACCACTCGTCCCGCCCGCCATCATGATGTTGTTGTACTCGGTTCCCGACACGGTGATCGGTCCCTGCAGCCCGTGGAGGACAATGGCGATCGGACGATCCACCCCTCCGGTGACCCACTCGGAACCCGCGAGGGGCGGAAACGCGCCGGGCAGTCCCTTGCCGTCGGCTTGATGGCACGCAACACAGTTCGCGCCGTAGATGGCCGCACCGTTGGCATTGCCAGCAACCGTGGTGGGTGCCGGCTCCGCGCCGGGCGGCGTATCGGCGGGCACCGCATCGGCGCTGGTATCGGCCGGCTTGTCGCCACCACAGGCGGCGACCGTTGCGATCAGGCCAAAGGTCAGGGTGGTGCGCGAGACGAGTCGAAGGAACATGGCAGACTCTCGGATCAGGAGGGAGCACGGCGATGCGCATCGGCTCGTCGTCGCCGATCAATACAAAGTTAGCACAGACGGAGGCCGTCGTAAAGAATCTGAACTGTGTTGTTGCGGAGTCTCACCGGCTTCACATTTCTTGTTGTCAGACATTTCGACAATCCGTGAGCGGCTGCCCGTGCCGCCGGTGACCGCACACTACCCCGAGGTCCGCGATGGTTCGCAACACGCAGCGTTTTTGGCCCTTGCTGGCCGCAGCCATTCTGCTGCCCCTGCACCTCAAGCTCGACAAGTCGGATCCCACGGCGGATTCGGTGCTCGCAGCGTCACCAACGGCGGTGCGTTTGTGGTTCTCGCAGGCAGTGGAGTTGCCGGCCACGAAGATCACGATTACCGACGCGGCGAAAAAAGCGATCGCGACCAAGGAACTCGAGAAGGCTGCCGACGGCGCGGTGGTTGCCGCCCTCGACGCGCCACTCGCGGCGGGAACGTATACCGTGTCGTGGCGCACGATGGCGAAGGATGGTCACGTCATCAAAGGCGACTTTGGCTTTTCGGTGAAGTAAGTCCGTTGGCGTCTCGCTGTCGCGATGAATTCGGGATTGACAGTTTCTTTGCGGCGACGGATACTTGAGGTGTTCAACGGTCACAACATGCGGCAACGCATCGCGTGCTAAGAGGGAATCCGAATCTGCGTTGGTTGCGTCTCGGCGCGCTTTGGTTGCGTCTCGGCGCGCGTAGATAACCGGAACTGCCCCCGCAACTGTGAGTGGAGAGTCTGTAGTCATTGTGTGCCACTGGTGAGCTGATCACCGGGAAGGCCGACTGCAACCATGATCCACGAGTCAGGAGACCTGCCGTTGCACTGCAGATTTTCTCGGGCGGGGTGCACCGGGTGAACGCGAATGCGTGGCGCAGGCTGTCTCACAGCTCAAGCCCGTGCGCGTTTGGCGCTCCCCATCCTCCACTTGCAGGGAGAGGTGCGGAACATGTCGCTGAACGTCTACTCGGAGCTCGCTCGGAGCGATGCAAGTTCGCTCGCGCTCACGGCAACATCGCCGCTCATGACACTCACGTACCGAAGTCGTCCGACGGTGCCCATGCGTCCCGATGCACTGCGTAAACTGCAGCGTGTCGCGAGCGACCGGAACCGCGCCGAGGGCGTGACCGGCTTGGTGTTATACGACCAGCATCGCTTTTTTCAGTGGCTGGAAGGACCGCCGACCAGCATCGCGCGCGTGTGGTCATCGATCAGTCGCGATGCGCGACACACTGACATCGAAGCGATTTCAGTGCACGCGGCGCCCACGCGTCTCTTTTCCCAGTGGGACATGCGACTGTTCACCAATCGGCATGAGATGACGGCCAGCCTGCCGGTACCGTCGCGTTTGGCCGATCCCGACGCGCAGCGGCTGGCCACACTCGCCATCGGTGATCGTGCCGAAGACGCCCGCTCGCTGCTGCTCAGCGCATACGCACGCGTCGGATCGATTGCGCTGCTGACCGAGCAGTTGATCGAACCCGCTGCGCGGCATCTCGGCGACCTGTGGAGCGATGATGATTGCGGCGAGTACGAAGTCACGCTCGGATTGTGCCGTCTGCAAACCTTCATGCGAGACATCACCGCAGGCAGCGTGCCGGACCTCGCCCAGAATCCGCTCGTTGTCCTCGTGGCGCCGTTACCCGGGGAGATCCATCTGCTCGGTGCAACACTCGGTGCCGAAGCCGCGTGGAAGGCCGGATGGGAAACACACGTGCGGTTTCCGTCAACCGAAGAAGCGCTCAAAAAAATCGTGGCCACGAACTGGTTTGACGCGATCGATCTGTCGCTGAGTCCGTCGATGCAGCGCGAACATCGACTGGCCGGCATGGAGCAGATGATCGCCTCGGTGCGACGCGCCTCGCGGAATCCGGCGCTGATTGTGGTGGCGGGGGGGCGGGCGTTTTACGATCGCCTGGCGTCGAAAGCGGAGGTTGGGGCGGATGCCGTGCACGGATCAGCGACGGGGCTGGCGAGCGCGGTGGCGGGGGTTGACGGTGTGCGGAACGGGAGGGGCGGTTGACGGTAACTCCCCCATTAGGCCCGTCGCCCGTATCGGCGCGATCGCGCTCTTAGTTTACGGTAGGGGTTGACGGTGAACGGTTTACGGTACACACCGTCTACGGTCAACCGTCGACTCGTGCTGTCAACTGAAAGTGTGATCTTCACGGTACGCGGAACGGGCGTAATGGGGGAGTTGCGGTGAACCGGTCACGGTTGACCGTTCACCGTCAACCGTCAACTCACACCGTGAACTGAAGGCGCGATCGCTGCGGTACGCGGGGGGGAGTGGCGGTTGACCGTTCACGGTTCACCGTTGACGGTTTCCGGTCAACGGCAACTCCCCCATTAGGCCCGTCGCCCGTATCGGCACGATCGCGCTCTTAGTTTACGGTAGGGGTTTACGGTGAACGGTTTACGGTACACACCGTCTACTGTCAACCGTCGACTCGTGCTGTCAACTGAAAGTGTGATCTTCACGGTACGCGGCCCGGGCGTAGCGGGGGAGTTCCGACTACCGCAACGTCATCGTCATCCGCAACGTCCGGCCCGGCTGCGGTAATCCGCACTGATCGTACACCGCCGTATTCCCGACGTTATCGAACGAAACAAGCGCCCGCAAAAACCGGAACGGACCACTGTTGGCCACGCGAAAGTTCCGCTGCACCGCCAGATCGGCTACGGTGCGCGCCTGCAACTCGTCCTCGTTTCTGGTGTCGGCGTTGAGGCAGTACTGCGTGCCCGTGTAACGTGCTGTCGCGAACGCACGCGCTTGCGACGGGAGCGGCACGCCCACTTCAACGCGACTGCGGCGTTCCGGATTGTTCTCGGCACGACGTTGCGCATCGCTCGCGGTCACATCGAAGATCGTGATGCGCTGAATCGTTGCGTCACCATTGAGAGAGACCGCACGATCAGGATCCGCGCCAAACACGAAACCGCCCAGCAACTCCGCACCCGTGCTTTCAATACGATCGCGGTTCACACGTTGAAAACGCGTGGGATTCGACAGCGAAATGCGCACCACCG
Organism: Gemmatimonadales bacterium; assembly: GCA_038203795.1. Taxonomy (GTDB): domain Bacteria; phylum Gemmatimonadota; class Gemmatimonadetes; order Gemmatimonadales; family Gemmatimonadaceae; genus JAABRT01. The sequence goes on along the minus strand of JBBRDP010000040.1, from coordinate 11,946 downwards.
CGTCATCCATCTGATGCCGGAAGCCAATAAGCTGGAACGTGGACTGCGCGATGGACGGAACGATGTTGTTGAGCGTGAAGCCGCCTTCGAAACCGAGCAACGTTTCCGGCTTGAGCTCGGGATTCGGACGAAAGCGGTTGAGCGCGCCCGAGTACAACTCGCGCAGCGCCGGAAACCGTGAACGCTGACTCGCGCTCGCATGCAAACGTGCGCGCTGATTCAACTCGTGCGACACGCCCACACGCCAGCCGGTATTGTCGAACGGTTCCTGTCCCGGCGTGCGTCCGCCGGTGAGTGGCGTACTCGCTCGATCAAACACAATGCCGCCGGCCACCGTCGTGCGTGCGCCGACCGGTACTTCGACTTCAACACCCGTACTGGCGAGCTTCTGCCGGTAGTCCGCCGGTGCGGCGGGCGAGAGCGTCTCTTCGTATTGCACATCGGCGCTCGTGTAACTCGCGCGCAGCGTGGCCGCGCCGAGCGAGTGCGTCAGCAGTGCGCGCGCCGTCAGCGTACGCTCATCACCAAGTTCTTCGTCGGTGACGGAGCCATAGTTGCGATCCGCAAAGGTCTCGATCTTCAAGGTGCCGTTGTTCGCGCCCACGCCAACCTCAAGCGATCCTGTCCCGAGTGGCGAGGAGATCAGGCCGGTGTTGGCTGAAACCATCGCGATGGTGCGGCGCGCCAACGGATAGCGCCACAAACGCGGCGATGCAATGTGCTCTTCCGGCGGCACCCCACGCTCCGCGTCATAGCCCGACACCATCACGCCCAGTGAGCGTCCCGTCGCGTTGTTCCAGCGGAGCGACGCAAAACCGTCGGTCTGCCTGAGGTCGGTGCCGGTACGCAGCCCGTTCTGCTCTGTGGGGTCGATCGCACCGCCCGGCAGTGCCACACCATCACGCTGGCGGTACGCGCCACCAGCACGCAGCGAAAGCGCACCGCCGCCGAACTCAGCTACGCGGCGTCCATATCCCAGCGTGCCGACCGTGGCGCCGAACTGATCCACGGCGGCACCGGCCCAGAGTTGTCCTCCAGTCGGCTGGCCAAACGCGTCGTGCGAAATCTCAATCGAGCCACCGAGCGTATTCGGTCCGTTCAACAGCGATCCGAGTCCGCGCACGATCACCAGGCGTTCGCTGCCCGTCAGCGGAATCAGGGATGGATCGGTGCGGTGGTCCCAGCCCAGTGTCAGGGGCACGCCGTCCATGAGCACGGCGGCCTGCCGAGAGTCGGACCCGCGTACCGAAATCTCCATTTCGCCCCGCGAGTTCTGCCGCACCAGGACAAACGGTGATTCCCGAAGCGCCTGATCGAGCAGCGGCGCCGGCGACGAACGCAGCTCGCTCGGCGTGATCACCACCGCCGCCGCACCACCCACAATCCCGACGGCCCGCGCGGCACTCACACTCACGGCACTGACCTGCCGTCCCACCGAGTCGGCGCGGACAGTGTCGCGCTGGGTTTGCGCCCCCACGACCGTGGCACAGGCGAACAGTGACAGGAGGCCGACGATCGGAACAGCAACGGGCATGGGAAACAGACGAAGGCACCGTAGGCGGGCGCTCAAACCGGCCGAGCGATCATGAACAATTCATGAACGCACGGATGTCGGCGTTCGTTGGAGATCGGGCAAGGTTGATGTCGGCGTTCGGTGGAGATTGGGCAAGGCTACGGTCGCCGGTAGCGTGCATCGGAACACCGTGCGCCCCGGACGCGACTCGGCGAGTTCCAGGTGGCCGTCGTGCGCCTCCGCGATGCGGCGCGCGATGGCGAGACCAAGCCCGGCACCACTCGTATGGCTCGTCTCTTCCCGCGTACGCGACTCGTCCACCCGAAAGAACCGGTCGAACACACGCGGTTGCGCGTCAGCGGGGATGCCAACGCCCTCGTCGGCGACGGTTACCTCAACCGTTTCCGGATGCGCGGCCATGCGCACGGTGACCCGGCTTCCTGACGGCGAGTGTTTGATCGCGTTGTCGAGCAGGTTGAGCAGCAGTCGACCAAGCAGGTCGGCGTCTCCCACCATCGGCGCCTCGACGGCCTCGTCCAGTTCCACGAGGATACCCGTCTGTGCCGCGAGCGGACGCACGCTGCGAATGGCGTCGTCGACCACCTCTTCGAGATGCATCGCGGCGCGATGCACCACCAGATGACCGGCGTCGGATCGCGCGAGCAGGAACAGATCGTCAACGATGCGTGTGAGCCGGCGCGCGGCATCCTGCATGATGCCCACCGAGGCGCGATACTCGGATTCGTTGCGATGTGCCCTGGAGAGCGTGACGTCGGCTTCCGTGCGCACGATCGCGGTTGGCGTACGCAGCTCGTGCGACGCATCAGCCATGAAGCGTCGCTGCTGTTCAAACGATTGCTCCAGTCGATCCAGCAGCGCGTTGATGACCGTGGCCAGGCGAACGAGCTCGTCTCCACCGCTCACCGGCATGCGTTCGTGCAGATTCGTCGCGCTGATGTCCGCCGCCTGTTCGGCCATCGACGCGATCGGAGCCAGACTGCGCCGTGCAAGGAAATACCCACTTGCGCCAGCGGCCAGAATTAGCAACGGGATCGCCAACGCGAACATCCGGCGAATGCCATCCATGGTCTGCTCGGCTTCGCGCAACGGATAGCGGCCGGCGAGCAGATACGTACGTCCGTCCACGATCAACGGCTCGGCACGCACACGTGCGGCGCCCGACGGTGTCTCGAGTGTCGACACGCGCACGGCGACGTTGGGCGGAGACGCTCGCAGTGAATCAATCAGCCGTTGATCATCTGCCGCGCCCGCGTTGACCGCGCCCGAGTTGACCGCGCCCGCGTTGTCCGGCGGCGCCGCGATGGCCACCACGCGACCCTCCGGTGCAAGGATCACAATGTGCAGTTCGCGAAAACGTACCTCCTGCACCGTGGTGATCATGGCCTGCTCGGTGGGCAGTCCGGCTCGTCGTTCTGCACCGAGCTCGCGTGTGAATGCGCTCAGCGCCTCGGCGATGAAGCGATCGGTGCCGCCAATGAGCGCGCGCGAAAAGGCCACGTAACACACGATCGCGAAAAGCGCGAGCGGCACACCGAGCAGCAATGAGTGCCAGAGCGCGAGGCGAACGCGAAGCGACGACGGCCAGCGCATCAGGCGTTATCCGTCGGTGGAAACAGGTGCCTCAAGGAGAAATCCCACACCGCGCACGGTCGAGAACACCGCGTCCGCTTCGCCATCGTCGATCTTGCGTCGCAGCCGACTTGCGTACACGTCAATGATGTTGGAATAACCGCCGCGATTATCGCCCCACACATGCTCCATCAGTTCGGCGCGACTCACCACACGGCCGGCGCGTTGTGCGAGGTACGCCAGCAGCGCGAACTCTTTCGCGGTGAGCGCGATCTCGCGAGCGCCGCGACGCACCGCGTGACGCGCCAGGTCGATCTCGAGGTCACCCACCGTTACCCGAACGGGCGCCGGCTCCACATGCCGACGGGTGATCGCGCGCAGCCGAGCGAGCAACTCGCCGAAGTCGAACGGTTTGGTGAGATAGTCGTCGGCACCGGCGTCGAGGCCGGCAATGCGATGTTCCACCGCATCGAGCGCGGTAAGCATGAGCACTGGCACCGCATCGCCGCGCCCCCGGATGGCCTTGCACACATCGAGGCCGCTCATGCCCGGCAACAACACGTCGAGAATGATCGCGTCGTAGGCCGTGTCACCGGCGTGAGCGAGCGCCTTGGTGCCGGTGAGTACCGCATCGACCTCGTGATCCGCTTCACGCAGGCCGCGCGAAATGGAGGTCACGAGATGCCGATCGTCCTCGGCGAGCAGAATTCGCATGCGCGGAAGTTACCGGTTGGGCGGCGCGAGAGGAACGCACTCACCCGACGACGTTCGGTTGACACGGGCGGTGTTCACAGGCCGTGGCCCACCGCGTCCGCCTACGGTCGCACTGTGCCTTTGTCGTTCACCACGGTGAGTCCAACCTGCGCAGTGTCGGAGAGCAGTTGCACCTTCACCGAGCGCACCCCGCGAAAGGCCTTGGAGAATCCGAACGCAATCGGCTTTCCTGCCGGCGCGACGCGACAGGCCAACACGTAGCGGGCCCGCACGTCTCCGTGGCCGCCGGTTTCCTCGACCACGCCCACATCGGACACGGTCATCGTGCAGCCAAGCGCCGGATCGAAGCGTATCATGCTGAGCGGTCGTGTGCGAAGCAGCGCGAAGGCGGAATCGCGTTTGGCGCGCTCTGCCGCCGAACGAGGCTCCCGCTCGAAGCCATAGAGAGCTTCGGCCGGAGCCCGAAACTCGAGGTTTCCGGCACGGCCCTCAATGCCAATGTCGAGAGTGGCCTCGCCGTGCACATGTCCCTTGGCCTGACCGTGCAGGAGCGACAGAGGCGCAACTGCGCACGTCAGACCCACGCGGAACACGAGGATCGCAAGGGTACGCGAGCGCGTGTACGTGATCATCAATGGCCTCCGACTAGCGATAGGGGGAAATACGCTCGGCGACAAGCTGAAAGCCGACGGCACCGTAAATGCTCTGGACCTGCTTGACCATCAACACCCCCTCAATCCACACGGGCTCGAACAGCGACACCTTCTGCCTGCCGCCTCGCATGCGCACGTACACGATTTGATTGGGTGGTGGTGGTGGCAGGTGCACGCAGGCCCCGAAGTAGGGCACAAGCAGGAACTCCTTCACGACATCCTGAAAATCGTCGAGCGGCACGATGAAACCCGGCACACGAATACGTTTACCGTTGAGCGCGCGCAATGTGTCGCTCATTCGTCCGGTGACGTAGTCCAGCGAACCGAGTAGCTGCCAGTTGATTGCCGGCGTGACGCCGGGCTGCGGACCGGAAGGTGCACGTGGTGGCGTGGCAGCGTGCACACCGGCTTGCCCACTGGAGTCCGCCTCGATTCGCGGATGGAGTAGAGTACTGTCGTCGAGTATCGGCACGCCCGCGTACAGATCCGCCGTCGCGAGTGGTTTCGGTCGCACGGACACGCCGATGGAGACCGTGGCAATAGTCAGCCACATGACGATCGCGCGAGGCGACACCGCGCGCCTCATGACACCGCGCCCGTGACCACCGAGTCAGCGGTTGCGTCTCGATCAATGCAGTCGGCCAGTCGGTGCCACGCTTCATCGAGATACAGCGGCTGCTCATGTTTGCGACGCACGGCACGCGGTCGGCGTTGATGCGCCTCGATGCGATGGTCCAGCCCCACGTGACACCGCAACCACGCTTCATAGTCGGCGCAGCACCGCGCCACCGCGCCCAGCGTGGTGCAGAGGCAGCCCCATTCTTGCGCATTGCGCGGCACAACCCGCAGCGGCAGCAGTGTACGCGTGCCGGCCTCTGCGTGTAGCGGCGAGAAGCATAGTCCCGGCGCGCGCTCGTGGCGCACCATCAGGAGACTGCCCTGCGGCGACGCGAAGGCCGAGTGGGCGGCCGAGATCCCGAAACCCCAGGCGATCATGCGATCGAGTCCGTGACACGCGTCGACTGGCGCGCGGTCGGCGGCGAGTACGTAGGCGCTGGACCGCTGCGTGCCATCGGCAGGTCCTCGCACGCGCTCGAAACCATAGTCCAACAGCGTGTTGCCCGCCGCGTGCTGGATGTCCTGCCCCCAGTACCACAGCTGCCAATCGAGGAGACAGGTCAGGAGCCGCTGTGGTGCGAGGGCCAGCGCGACTGTCGGCTCGCCTGACGCATACCGACCGATGGGAGAGACAGTGGAGGCCACGAGAACAAAACTCGGCGGAGAAGGGCATTATGGTTATGCGAACGCACTATCAATAAAAGAATAGTGCTCCCATCGTCCCACCGCAATCCTTCGCGACCCGCGCTACCGACACGCGGGTCGCGCCCGCTGACCTACGCCATCGCTTCCACGTTGATACCACGCTCCGCCAGCATCGCGAGATACCGATCGGCCGGCACACACTCATCCGGCGTGTGCACACCGGGCCGAATCACACCGGTCGCCTGCAGCTGAGACGTGATCGACAACGTGAAGCCGGTGGTCTGCATCATGGCCGTAAGACCATTGGTCTCGTCGTATCGGGCCACAAGCTGCCAGGCGCGCTCGGCCGCTTCACCATCTTTCTTGCCCGCGACCACCACGCGCAGTGCGACCAGATCGCGGCCACCGGGCTTACGCAGCTTCTCGCCGGCCACCTTCACGAACACATCGCGCGGCACCACTGATTGTCCTTTCACGTCGACGGGATCGAGTGAGAGCAATCCCAGATCACGAATGGCTTCCATGATCTTTGCGTGTCCCGGATAGCGCAGCGTCTTGTATTCCATGTTCGGAATCTTGCCGTCGTAACGGAACGCCATGGTGGACAAGCCGCCCGCTGTATGGAATGCCTCGAGCGTGCCCAACGGCTCGGGGAACTGCACCGGTTCAATTTCCGACAAGGCCGCGCGCGTGGTGCGACGACCGTCACGCACGATCAGTGATTCGGTGGTGTAGTAGTCGACGACGCCTTCGAGCGAATACACGATCTGATAGTTGAGCGGCGGCTCCGGATTCTGCGGCAGGCCGCCCACAAACAGTTTGACGCTCTGCACCGTGTCGAGCTGCGAGATGCCGTACTGCGCCAGGATGTTGACCATACCCGGCGCGAGTCCGGTATCCGGCACGACGCTCACACCTTTGGCCTCGGCGTCCGCTTCGAGCCCCTTTTGCTGCAGCACGATCTCGGTATTGCCACCGAGATCGGTGAAGTGCACGCCGCACTCCACAGCCAACTGCGCGAGCGGGAAGTTGAAGTAGTACGGAATCGCGCTGCACACCGCCGAACTATCGCGCATGAGGGCGCGCACCGCGTCGTGATTGCGAACATCGACTTCGGCGGTGATGAGTCGTGTGCCGAGGTGAGGCTGCAGGAACGCCGGCAGCGCGCCGATGCGCACGTCGGCCAACACGACACGTTCAATCGCAGGGTTGCGCAGCAGATCAAACGCACACGCCGAACCTTGCAGGCCGGCGCCAAGAACAAGCATCCGCATGGAGGAGTCTCCGAACGGTAGAGTGTTGAGGAGGGAATGTGCCTGCAAGCTAACCGAGGCGCACGCGCGCCGGAGGCTCTCGCCTGGCGAGACGCTTGCGTGACGAGAATTTCGTTTAGCGACGCACGCGGTCGCGGCCGTCCGCCTTGGCCCGGTACAGCGCCGCATCGGCGTGTGCGAACAGATCTTCCACCGTTTCGATGCGGGCCGCCGGAAATGTGGCCACGCCAATACTCGCCGTGATCGAAATACCTTCCTCACGCGGGCGAGACGAAAACGTATGTGTGGCGACAGCCTCACGCACACGCTCGGCGAACGAGTCGGCCCCTGCGTCGTCTGTTTCAGGGAGCAGAATCAGAAACTCTTCGCCGCCGTAGCGTGCGACGACATCGTTGCCACGCACCAACTCGGTGAGTAGTGACGCAATGTCGCGCAGCACATCGTCGCCGATGAGATGGCCGTACGTATCGTTCACGCGCTTGAAGTGATCGAGATCGATCATGAGCAGTGCGAGCGACGAATCGTAGCGCGTGGCGCGCTCCATCTCGGCCGTGATCGTTTCCGCCAACGCGCGACGGTTGAGCAGTTGCGTGAGGGGATCCGTCTGCGCCAGCTGCTCCAATCGTGCGTTGTCGGCCATGGTGTGCTCCACCATGCGCGCTCGCTGGATCACGGCCACGGCCGCCGTAATCACGGCTTCGGCAAACTCCAGATCGGCCGGACCGAGCGGCGCCTGCTCCCGAGTGCGCCGCACCAGAAACACACCGTACGCACCACGATCCACAGTGAACGGCAGGGCAATCACGGAACGGATATTGACCTCGATCCCCTCAAGACCCCAGACCTGGCGCACGCCCTCGTAGAGCGGATGCGTCTCGATGTCTTCCACGAGCACCGGCTGCCCGGTCTCGAGCGCTGCTTCCAACTCCGGATACCGATCGAGCGACACGTCGAGACTGGTGATCTTTGGGTTCTCCACGGCGGCCACCACCGTGGCCGTTCGTGTTCCACCCTTCGCGAGAATCACCGAGCAGTGTGACACCCCAAGTGCACGCGCCGCGCGGCCCACCAGCAGTTGGTAGAGCTCCGACACCGAAAGATCGCCGGTGACCTCATGCAGAATGTCAACGAGCTTGCGACGACTCTCGGCATCTTCCTGCGCCCGGTGCAACGCCAGCTCCGTACGCTGCAGGGCATCACGCGTGGCGCGGAACACGGCACCATGACGCAAGTGCGCCTGCACGCGCGCCAGCAGTTCTTTGGGCCGATACGGCTTGCGAATAAAGTCCACCGCTCCAAGTCCGAGCGCACGCACCGACGCTTCTTCGGGCGGCAGCGACGAGAGCATTAGCACCGGCAAGTCGCGCCAGCGTTCCTCAGACTTGATGCGCTCGAGCAGCTGAAAGCCTTCGGTATCGGGCAGCAGAATATCGAGCAACAGGAGATCGGGGGCGCGCTCCTCCATCTGCGCCAGACACGACTGTCCGCCCGTGGCACGGGCGACATCGTATCCGTTTTCCTTGAGTAGCCAGCCGATGGATTCGAGTACCGCTGGATCGTCATCGGCGATCAGGATGCGCGCCGAGGCGGCCATCAGGGCCCAACCCGCGACATCGCCGACACCCGCGACATCGCCCGTACCCGCGACATCGCCCGCACCCGCGACATCGCCGACACTCGAAAGATCGCAACCACACGCGAGCCGCTGCCAGCGTACAAACCGGCCAGCGACGGGCGCGACATCACCCGACTGCGGTGCGACACGGTGGACTCGATGGAGGCAAAGTCAATGGATACGCGCGACGGAAGCACTGTCGAGGGAGGGCCGAGAATCGGGGAGCACGTCATGGAGGGAGGAACCGTGTAACTTAGCCGGTCTCACCGTGGTGGGGCTACCTCCGGCGAACGACGGCTGGCTTCGCGGGGGGGGACGGAGCGGGGTTGTGGGTTGCGGTTGACTGTTGACTGTTGACTGTTGACAGTCAACCGCAACTCCCCCATTAGGCCCGTCGCCCGTACCGGCACGATCGCGCTCTTGGTTCACGGTACGGGTTCACAGTGAACAGTTCACGGTGCACACCGTCTACGGTCGACCGTCGCCTCGTGCCGTGAACTGACGGTGTGAGCTCCACGGTCCGCGGAGCGGGCGGTTGCGGTTCTCGATTACCCGTGATCGACCACGACCGCGCCTGCGCGCGGGCCGGCTGTTCCGCGCGGTTACTCGACGCGACGTCGGCCGTGAACCATCCCCAATGCAAACCGTCAACCGTCAACCGTTGACTCGTACCGTCAACTGAAGGTGTGATCCCCACGGTACGCGGAACGGGCGTACTGAGGGAGTTGCAGTGCACCGTTAACAGTTTCCGGTTGACAGTCAACCGCAACTCTCCCGCCCCCTCTCAGTTCGTCAACCCCAATTCCCCATCCGGAGTGACATCCACTTCGCCCGCGTCCCCGTCCGGCCCCTCGTCCTTGTCATCGTCCGGCACCACACGCGCCACCGCCGTCACCATGTCCCCCGCATCGAGTGACACGAACTTGACGCCCTGCGTGTTGCGCCCCACCACACGCACCTTGCTCATGGACGAACGGATCGAGATCCCGCCGCGCGTAATAAGCATGATCTCTTCATCGGCCGACACTTCCATCAGCGCGACAATGTGTCCCGTGCGATCCGTACGCTTGAGCGTGAGAATGCCCTTGCCGCCGCGCTTCTGAATGCGGTAGTCGTCGAGCGACGTACACTTGCCCAGTCCGAGCTCCGTCACCACCAGCAATGTCGCTTCGTTGCGCCGGATCACGACCATACCCACCACCGAATCCCCGGCCGCGAGCGTAATGCCCTTCACGCCCGTGGTGTCGCGTCCCATTTCGCGCACATCCTGCTCGTGGAAACGCACCGACATGCCCTGACGTGTGGCCAGAATCACATCGCTCGTGCCCGTGGTCACCTGCACATCGATCAGTGAATCACCCTCTTCGATCTTGATCGCCTTCACGCCGTTCGCGCGCACGTTGGAGTACTGCGACAGCGCCGTCTTCTTGACCGTGCCCCCCTTGGTGCCGAACAGCAGGTACTCGTCATCACGGAACTCGCGCACCGGCACGATCGCACGAATACGCGTGTCGGGCGTGACGTTGATCAGGTTCACGATCGGCTTGCCACGTGTGGCCCGCCCGGCCTGCGGCAACTCGTGCACCTTGAGCCAGTAACAGCGCCCGTCGTCAGTGAAGATCAGGATGTAGTGATGCGTGGATGTGACGTACATCTGCTCCATGAAGTCGCCGTCTTTGAGATCGGCGCCGATCTTGCCGCGACCACCGCGTCCCTGCTTGTTGAACAGCGACACGGCCGTGCGCTTGATGTACCCCTGACGCGAGATGGTCACCATCATCTCTTCTTCAGCGATGAGATCTTCCACGGAGAACTCGCCTTCGTCGCTCACGATTTCCGTGCGACGCTCGTCGCCGTACGTCTCGCGCACCTTGAGCAACTCGCCCTTCATGATCTCCATGCGGCGATCGCGCGAATCGAGAATGCTGCGCAACTCGGCGATGGTCGCGCGCACTTCGGCAAGCTCCTCCTCCAGCTTTTCACGCTCGAGACCGGTGAGCTTGGCCAGACGCAAGTTGAGGATCGCTTCGGCCTGCCGTTCGCTGAGGGCAAACCGCGACTGCAACTGCGCACTGGCGCTGGGCGTGTCTTCAGCGGCGCGGATGAGCGCGATCACTTCGTCGATGTTGTCGACGGCGATCTTGAGACCTTCAAGGATGTGCTCGCGGTCGACGGCCTTGTCGAGATCGAACTGCGTGCGGCGCACGATCACTTCGTGGCGATGCTTGAGATAGTGATCAAGCACCTGACGCAGACTCAGTACGCGCGGGATCAGGCGGCCTGTTTCATCGGGCACGAGCGCCAGCATGATCACGCCAAACGTGCTCTGCATCGCCGTGTGCTTGTACAGCTGGTTGAGCACCACGCGCGGAATCGCATCGCGCTTGAGCTCCACCACCACGCGAATGCCTTCCCGGTCGGACTCGTCACGCAGCGCTGAAATGCCGGTGAGCTTTCCATCGCGCACGAGATCGGCGATGCTGATCACCAGCTTCGCCTTGTTCACCTGGTATGGCACTTCGGTGATCACGATCTGCGACTTGCCACTCGACTCGCGCTCTTCGATCACGGCGCGTGCGCGCATGACAATGCGACCGCGGCCCGTGTTCTGATAATCCGCAATGCCGGCGCGCCCGTAGATGTAGCCACCCGTGGGGAAGTCCGGACCCTTCACGATCGCGCGCAGCGCGTCGACTTCGATGTCGGGATTGTCGATGAGCGCCACGCACGCGTCCACGACTTCGCACATGTTGTGCGGCGGAATGTTCGTGGCCATGCCCACGGCAATGCCCGACGAGCCATTGATGAGCAGATTGGGCGCGCCAGCGGGCAGCACGCGCGGCTCTTCAAGGCGGTCGTCGAAGTTGGGCGCGAAATCGACGGTGTTCTTGTCGATGTCCGTGAGCATTTCCACCGCCAGTCGCGTGAGCCGAGCCTCGGTGTACCGATACGCGGCCGCCGAGTCGCCGTCGATGGAACCGAAGTTGCCTTGCGGATCGACGAGCAAATAGCGCAACGAAAACTCCTGCGCCATGCGCACGAGCGCGTCGTACACCGAGCTGTCACCGTGCGGGTGATACTTGCCGAGCACGTCGCCAACGACGGTCGCACATTTTTTGAACGGGCGACCCGGCACCAGACCGAGTTCGTTCATCGCGTACAGCACACGCCGGTGCACCGGCTTGAGTCCGTCTCGCACATCCGGGAGCGCGCGGGAGACAATCACGCTCATGGAATAGTTGATGAACGATTCCTTGATTTCCTCGTCGATCAACCGCGGCAGAATGCGCTCGCGGGCGTTGGGAGCGGTCATGGAAAGTGCGT
>JBBRDP010000039.1:0-21018 GCA_038203795.1 Gemmatimonadales bacterium | reverse complement strand
CGTGATGACTGCGCCCTCCATGGGCACGACGCATGCGCACACCTGCTCCCCCAGCACATCGTGGGGAATACCGATGACGCAAACATCGTCTACCGCTGGATGCGCGCGAAGACGGTCTTCCACCTCGCGGGGATACACTTGAAACCCCCCGCGCGCGATGGTGTCCCGTCGGCGTCCAACGATGCGAACATATCCTTCCTCGTCGATGATCCCGAGATCGCCGGTGAGAAAGAAACCTTCCGGCGTGTGGACCTTGGCGGTCTCAGCCGGCATGCGCAAATACCCGCGCATGAGAAACGGTCCCCGGACGGCGATTTCGCCGACCGCTTCAGGACCATGCAACACTCCGGTGACAACGTCAACCGCCATCACCTCCACGCCCGGAAGGGCGCGTCCAACACTGCTGATCCGTTGCTCCCCGGTATCCGAAAAGCGCGTGATCGTGACCGTAGGCCCGGTTTCCGTGAGCCCGTACGCCACCAGCACATTGCACCACCCGCGCACGCGTTGCACCAACTCTTCCGCAACGTCCGTGCCGGCAATCACGCCGGTGCGCAGCGAGCGCACACGTGATGGCGAAAACGACGGGTCACGCATCAGCAACTGCCACATCGTGGGGACACCGTACAGCACCGTCACCTTCGTCGATTCAATGACGGCCAGCGCCTGTGCCGGTTCAAAACGCGGCATGGTCACCAGCGTGGCGCCCACCGCGAGCGCACCCACCATCACCGAAAAACCAAACACCGTAAAAAACGGTACCGGTGTCAGCACACGATCGTCGGGCGAAAGCTCCAGCACTTCACCCGTCCGCACCGCATTCTCGAGAATCGCGCGATGACTCAGACGAACACCCTTGGGCTTGCCCGAGGAGCCCGACGTATAAATCACCGCCAGATCATCGTCGTGCGTACTGGCCACCGCCGGCACATCGCGACCGCTCCCTTTCGAGAGCAGATCTTCAAACTGAAAAATGCGATCGTCGTACCACAAGTCTTCTTTGCCTACGGTGACGACGTACTGCAACTCCGGCAGATCCGCCAACACGTCTTCAAATCGCTGCAGGAAATCCACACCGTCGAGCTGCTCGATCGTCACAACGAGACTCGCTTCGGCGTGTCGCAACTGATAACGCAACTCGTGAATGTTGAGCTGCGGGCTGATCGGAACCACCACGGCGCCCAGTCTCGCGCACGCCATGAGCGTAATGAGCCACTCCACTCCATTCGGGAGATTCACGGCGACACGATCACCGTGTTCGATCCCGAGTTCTGCGAAGGCCGCAGCCAGCGCCGCAGATTGAGCATCCACCTGACGAAACGAATGCGAGCGATCACCGGTCACAACGACGAGGCGATCCGGGTGTTCCCGGACGCGCGACTCGAACAGGGTGGTCAGGGTCCACTGGCTTGGCATTCCGCTCCGGTCATGGGACACAGCAATCATGTAAATTACCAGCCATGAACGAGATACGGAAGCCAACCGAGCCGTTGGATCCTCGTGCCAGCCCTCCGAAACCCTTGGGAGAAGGACGCCGTACGGTCCGTGCACCCTTCCGTTCACGGCTGTTCGCCATCTTGCTGCTCTTCGCCATCGTGCCGTCGGTCGTGCTCACCATCGCCTGGGTGCTCACCACCAGCCGCACCCTCCCGCTCGTAGGAGCCACCTCGGCGTGGGAACGCGTGGGGGCCAGCGGCGAGCGTGCCATCACCACGCTGTCCGACGCGCCTCTCAATGCCGCGCAGCGGGAAGCCTTGGAGACCCATGAAACAGAGCTCCGTCGCTCCATCGAAATGGCCAAACGCGTCGGTTTTGTCGTGCCCCGCACCGTGCGACTCATCGCACTCGGAGCCGTCGTGCTGCTGATTGGCGTCACCCTCGGCGCGTCCCGCGTGGCCGGACACCTCGCGCGACAGCTCAGTCGTCCGCTCGACGAACTCGTCGGGTGGACCGGGATTATCCGTTCGGGCGCGTCCTTGCCTGACGCCACCGCCCGTCGTGGCGCCCCGGAGTTCGAAGTCCTGCGCGCGGGCATGCGCACGATGGCCGGCGAGCTCGAAGCGGGACGTGCGCAGGCGCTCGCAGCAGAACGCGACGAAGCCTTTCGCGAGTCGGCCCGTCGCTTTGCGCACGAACTCAAAAATCCGCTCACGCCGATTCGGTTTGCGGTGGCCCGGCTCCGCCGCAGCGCGCCGCCGGAGTTGCACGACACGGTTGAAGTGCTGGCCGAAGAATCGTCGCGTCTCGAGGCGATGGCGCGTTCGTTCGCGCAGTTCGGACGACTGCCCGACGGTCCGCCCGCCGACGTTGATCTTGGGGACCTCGTCGTGCGCGCCGCCCAGTCGGTGGTCCCGGACCGAATCACGGTCACGCTCGATGTTGCTGACGGAACCCCGCTCGTGCACGGCTATCACGAGGCGCTGGTACGCGCCGTCACCAATGTGCTGATCAACGCGGTGGATGTGTGCCCGGTGGGCGGAACAATCACCGCGCGTGTACAACCTGATCGGCTGAACAACGAGCCGGCGGTGTGCATCGCGATTCGTGACACCGGGCCAGGCATTCCGGCCGATCACCTGGCGCGCATGTTTGATCCGTACGTGACAACCAAACCCGGCGGCACCGGACTCGGTTTGGCCATCGCGCGGCAAACGATCGCGGCACACCGCGGCGTCGTCGAAGCGGAGAGCGCGCCCGGACAGGGGACCGAGATCCGTTTTCGTATTCCCGTGCGTGGTCTCCCATCGACGCTCGATCCGTCTCTCTCAGGAGCCTTCGCATGACGCATTTTCCATCAGCATCGGTCGCTGCGGCGCAACCAGCGCAACCGGCGCAACCAGCGCAAACAACGCAGCCGGCCCAACCGCCCGCCAGCAACCGCGAAGAGATCCGGCAAACAATTCAGGACGCGATGGAGGGCGTGCGCGCGGCCGCCGAAGGCGCACGCACGGCCGGAGACGCGGCGCGGCAGTCCGCGATCGATGCGCGTAGCCAAGCACGTCAGGACGTACCGTCCACTCCACCACCCTCGGGCTCCAATGACTTCGCATTTCGCGTGGGGCCCGACGGCCTGCTCATCGTGCAGACCAACCCCGACGGCACCGAGACCACCACGCCGTGGAACGCCGACAATGTGATTCCGCCGCAGGTCACGGACATTCTCGCCATTACCGCGATTGGCTTGGTGAGCGTCATCATGGCTTTCCCGATTGGTCGCGCCATCGCGCGCTACATCGATCGGCGCGGTCATGCACCGAGGGTGCCCGATGACGTCGTCAAGCGCCTCGGCTCAATGGAACAGTCGCTCGATGCGATCGCGATCGAAGTGGAGCGCATGAGCGAAGCCCACCGGTTCACCACCAAGCTGTTGAGCGAGCGTGTGGCTGCCCCCGACTTCCGCGGCGGCGCGGCCGGCGGCGCGGTGCCGCACGCTGCCACACGCGAGACCGTTGACGCCGTGGTTCACGGATCCGACGCGATTCGCGGATGATCGCGCGCCATTCTGATGCACACGCACCACCAAGATCATGCCCAGCGTCCTGATCGTCGACGACGAAGGTAACATTCGCCGTATGGTGGGTGCGTTGCTCGCCGGCGAAGGCTACGACGTGTTCGACGCCCCCGACGGACGCGCTGGCCTGACGCTCGCGCAGACGCAGGACCCCGACGTCGCACTGGTCGACCTCATGATGCCGGGCGAGTTCGACGGCCTCGGCCTGCTCGAGCAACTGCGACAGCACTTTCCGGACATGCCGGTCGTGATGATGAGTGGACGCGCGGCGTTGGCCGATGCGGTGCGGGCCACACGGCTCGGCGCGTTCACCTTTCTCGAGAAACCGCTCACACCGGAGAGTGTGCTGCTGGCCCTGGCATCCGCACTCGAACTGCGACAGGCGCGACGCACGGCCCGCGCGCTGCGCGAAGATCTGGGATTTACGTCAGAGCTCGTGGGCAACAGTCCGGTATTGCAGGCGATCCGGCAACTCATTGCGCAGGTGGGGCCCACCGACGCGCGCGTGCTGATCACCGGCGAATCGGGCACGGGCAAGGAGTTGGTAGCGGCCGCACTGCACGCGTCGAGTCCGCGCCGCGACCTGCCGTTTATCCGGGTCAACTGCGCCGCGATTCCGCGCGATCTGCTCGAGAGCGAAATGTTCGGTCACGAGCGCGGGGCGTTCACCGGTGCCACCGAGCGACGCATTGGTCGCTTTGAACTCGCACACACCGGCACGCTCTTCCTCGACGAAGTCGGCGACCTCGGACTCGAAGCGCAGGCCAAATTGTTGCGCGCAATCGAGGCGCGTGAAATCGAACGCGTCGGTGGCGGCAAACCGATTCGTGTTGATGTGCGCATCATTGCGGCCACGAACAAGGATCTGGCGCGTGCCGTACGTGACGGCAGTTTTCGTGAGGACCTGCTCTTCCGGCTCAACGTCATTCCCATCGAGCTCGCGCCGCTGCGTGAGCGGCCCGGCGACATTCCGTTGCTGGTGCAACACTTCGCCGAACGGCATCGTGCGCGCACCGGTCACGCCTGTTGCGCCTGGCCGCGCGACGTACTCGCAGTCTTTGAAGACTATGCGTGGCCGGGCAACGTACGCGAACTCGCCAACATTGTGGAGCGACTCATCATACTGTATCCCGGCGCAGCGGTGAGCGCGGATCAGCTGCGTCGCCTGCTCCCCGACAGTGTGCACACCCCCACATCCGTCGCCCGCATCGCGGCCGAACAGGAAAGCGATACGCTGATGAATCTCACAGAGTCGCTCGATGCCTTTGAGCGCACACTGATTGCGCGTGCACTCGCCGCCGCGACGGGCAACGTCGCCGAAGCGGCGCGTCGGTTGCAAACTGATCGCCCAAACCTGTATCGGCGTATGAAACGGCTCGGGTTGGGAGGGGCAACGGATGAGTGATCTCGTGCGCGTACACGCTGGGCGCGCGTTACTGCGCATCGGCGCGCTGCTGCTGGCCACGGTATCCGGTGTGCACGCGCAGGAACGAGGTGAGCCACGCGTTGGTCCACTCTCGGCGCAAGTGACCGCCACCGTGATTGACGCGTGGAACAACCCCGGCACGAGGCAGGTGCGCGGACGCTTCGTGGTGGCCGTCACCGACACGATTCGCAGTTCACTCGCCGTACTTGACGGACCCGTCATCGTGAGCGGCACCGTGCTCGGCGATCTGGTCGTGATCAACGGCGATGTCCGTCTCGACTCGACGGCGTTGGTGCGCGGTTCCGTGGTTGTCGCCGGCGGTGTCGTGGTGGGGCGCACGCGAGGACGCGTTGAGGGCGACATCGAGGCGTGGCGGTCGTCGCTCGCGTACCGTGAAGAAGACGGCAGGATGATCACTGATGAAGAGACCACGCTGTTCTCGCGCTACGCCCTCTGGCGTGACCGTGACAAGGCCGGTTTCCGTGATGTGCTCGTGTCATCGGCGCACACGTACAATCGCGTGGAAGGATTGGCGATTCTCGCCGGCCCACGACTGCGACTCAGTCGGGGCGAGAGCCGCGCCACGTTCGAAGCGCTTGGCATCTTTCGCACCGGCGACCGCATCGCGTGGGAGCGAGAAAACCTTGGGCATCAATTGCTGGCCGAGTTTCGCGAAGGCTCCGACGCACGGTACGTGGCGTTCGGCGCGCGACACGACGATGAAATCGAAGCAGTGGAGAAGTGGGCGCTCAGCGATGCGGAAACGGGACTCACCTCGCTGTTGTTTGCGCGCGACTATCGCGACTACTGGAATCGGACCGGTGGCAGCGTGTTCGCACGCGCTGGTGGAGCGCACGGTATGTCGCTGCAGCTATCGCTCGGGCGTGAGCGCTGGGAATCACGCGACGCGCGAAATCCCTACGCGATGTTCCGGGGCGGGCGGGCGTGGCGCATCAATCCTGCTGCGCTCGAGGGCACCGCCAACATGCTGCGTCTCGAGGGGGTGATCGATACGCGCAATGATCCGGTCAATCCACGCTACGGCTGGTTCGTGCGCGCCGACTACGAGGCGGGCGAAGTGGACGTGTCGTCTCGGCTCGATTCCGCTTCGCTCGCGCTGTCTGCGCCGCAACTGTCGTACGGGCGATTTTTTCTTGACGCGCGTCGCTACAATCGTGTGTCACCACACTCTTCGGTGAATCTGCGATTGGTGACTGGCGGACTGTTGCACGGCGACGGCCTTCCGGCCCAGCGACGTCTTTCGGTGAGCGGCGTGGACGCACTGCCCGCGTATGCATTTCGCGGGCTGACAGGCGATGCTGACGTTGGCATGTGCAACACACGATCGGAAGCCGATTTCGCGGCGGCAGGACGACCCGCATTGTGCGATCGCATGCTGCTTGTGCAAGCGGAGTGGCGCGGCGACTTTCGCGTCGCGCTCTTTGGCACCAATCGGCGCACCGATAACCGTCGCTGGTATGCCAACGGCCTCACCGCCGATGGCTCGTGGAGCATTTTTGCGAATAGCGGACGGGGTTGGCTGGTTGGCCCGCGCGAAGGGGATCTCAGCTTTCCTCGCGGTTCCTTGCCGCTGAGTGGGGGGTTCCGCTCGGACATCGGCGCCGGTCTCGACTTTGGAGTGATTGGCGTGTATCTCGCGCAGCCGTTGCAGGGTCCGGTGCGTACACCACGCGTGTTCGCCCGCCTGGGCGCGCGGTTCTGAGCCACGCTGTGCTACGCCGCCGCGCTCTTTTCCGACTGGGCATCACGGGTGTCAGCGCGCTGATGCTGGGCGTGCTGTCGCCTTCATCGCGCGCCTTGGCACAGAGCGACGCGGGGCCGCGGATTGAAATTGACTTGCCGAGTGCGACGTCACCGATGACGGTGCACATGCGCAATGCGATTGATGGCGGACGGTTTGAAGAGCTGCTGCGCAACGGATTCGATGTGCGGATGCGCATGAGCGCCGAGCTATGGAAGATGGGGCGCATCTTCAACTCCATTGTCGCGCGCCGGGAGTGGGATGTCGTCGTGCACTTCGATCAGTTCGACCAGACGTTCGATGTGGCGCGGATCGATCAGGAAAATAACGTGGCACCACTGGGCACGTATCGCCGGCTGGTCGACGCGAAAGCCGCTCTCACACTGCCCTACTCACCGCCGATTGCTCGACCCGGTCCCGGCGAGGCGCACTACTACAGCGTTCAGGCGGACATCAGCACGCTCGACCTCAACGACCTGGACGAAGTATCGGCGTGGCTGCGCGGCGAGCTTGCGCCAGCCGTTCAGGGGCGGCGAAATCCGGGCACCGCGCTCGGCCGCGGCGTTCGCACCCTTGTGTCGCGCGTGATGGGCGGCGAGGTGCGCCGACTTGAAGCCCGCTCACCACGATTCCGGGTAATGCCCGCCGGGTAACGCCCGCCGGGTGAGCGCGAACGCCGCTAGTTGGACGACGGCAGTGCGTCCATGGCCTTCACTCGACGCAGTGTCTCTTCACCATAGAACACCTTGATGTAGCGCGCCTGCGTTTCGGTGAGCCGACGTACCGCCCAGCTCAGGTGCACGAAGTGTGGCTCCGCCGGCGCGGCGATCGGCTGCATGCCGATTTCTGATGGCAGACGGCTCGCTTTGCGCGTGTTGCAGCTACTGCACGCGGTGACGACATTCGTCCACTCATTCAGGCCCCCGCGGGACATGGGAATCACGTGGTCACGCGTGAGCGACTCCCGCGGCTTGAGATCGCTCATCTGCCGTGCGCAGTACTGGCACTGATAGTGGTCGCGCGCGAACAGAAAAATGTTCGTGACCTGGCGCCGAAACCGGCGCGGCACGTGGATGAACTTGGTGAGTCGGATGACGGCCGGGCGCGGCATGGCCAGGCGCTCGGAGCGAACAGGGCGACCCTGTTCCGCCTCGACGATTTCCGCTTTCCCATCGATGACAAGACGCAGCGCACGGCGCAGGGGCACCATGGTGAGCGGCTCGTACGACGCATTCAGTGCAAGACACCCGGCAATCACAACCGCCCTCCGTGTCAGGTACGCAGGCTCTTGAAGTGTATCCCCGAAGAATACAGTCGGGTACACGTTTGACGCTACAGTCGGTGGTGCGCCGTCACGGTGACGTGACGATTGGTGCGAAACGGGCGACACCGCTCACCCGCTGAGCCCGGGACCGACGCGGGTGTACTTCTGCACGATTTCCCCGTCGGCCATCACCCGGGCCCGGACGGCATCATCGAATGCAAGTTCGATCCCGTCGCGCACCAGCACGCGGCCGGCCACCATGGTCAGGGCGGCCCGTGCACCAGTGCCCAGCACATGCACCAACAACACCTCGGGGTCATATACGGGAGCTGCCTCAAAGGCATCACAGCGGAACGCACACAGATCGGCCCACTGCCCCGCCGCGAGTGTTCCGACATCGGAGAGGCCAAGCGCGCGCGCCCCACCCCGGGTCGCAAGCTCGAGCGCGTTGCTCGACGACAACGCGTCGGGCGTGGCCGTCGCCAACGATTGCAGAAGCACTGCCTGACGTGCCTCGGCGATGAGGTCCATGCGGTCATTGCTGGCGACGGAGTCGGTGCCCAATCCGACCGCGATGCCGACGTCGAGCATCGCGTGCAGCGGCGCGATCCCCTGGCCGAGTTTGGCGTTGCTGATGGGGCAGTGCACAACGGTACTGCCCGAATCAGCGATGCGTTGGAGATCGATCGCGTCCGTGTGGATCGCGTGAATGCACAGTGGCTGGGCGTCGAGCAGCCCCGTTTCGGCAAGTAGCGTTATCGGTGAAGCGTGCGTGCCCGATACCGCGATGCCGCGCGCCAGCAATCGTTCGGCGAACGGACCGGAGCCATGTCGCACGAAGGCCACTTCGGCCGCACTCTCGGCCACATGCGTCGCCACCGGAAGCCGTTCGTCGCGTGCGTACGCCGCCACCGCGCGAAAGAGCGGCGCCGACACCGTGTACGGTGCGTGCGGCGAGATCCCAACACCAACCAGCGACGTTGCACGCTCCTGCAGGCGGGACACGCCGTCACGAAGGCCCTGCATTGCGGTGGATACCTGCGCGACATCCGGTCCGAACGTTTCGAGATAGACGCGGCCCCGGATTCCCGCGTCGCGCATGGCATCCATCGGCGCACCGGTGGCGGAGCAATCGGCCACGGTCGTGATGCCAGCGCGTAGTGCTTCCGACACGCCGAATCGCGCGGCATCGGTGAGCGCGCGTGCATCGAGCACATTGGCGCGCACATCGGTGAGTGTGCGCAGCCAGTCGCGGAACGGTAGCGCCTCGAGAAACCCGCGCAGCGACGTGAGTTCAAGATGCGTATGGGCGTTCACAAGGCCTGGCATCAGCATGGCCGCGCCCAGCTGTTCGTGTCGTCCGGCCTCGGCATGCGCGGAGGGTCCCACCCACACGATCCGTTCTCCGTCTACCACGACAGCCGCATCGGGTAGTGGCGCACTGACAATCGGCAACACCCAGCGCGCGTGCCACGCGACCCGTGTGTCGCGCGCGGAGGCATGCATCATTGCGGAGGAATGCGAAACGGGTTCGTGGTGTCACGGTACGCGCGCGGAATCGCGCCGTCCACCACCGAATCACCGATCACTCTCGGCAGGCGAAATGCGGCGTCGGAACAGGAGAGCCGAGGTTCGTTGCCGAAAACGAAATACTCCGACGTCACGCGATCGCGGCACGTCATGTTGGCGAGCAATCCGGTGGCTCCGTCGATCTCACGCACGACGATGCCATCGGGACGCGGCCAGTCCGGCGGGGTGGGCTTGCGCTTGTACACATCCATCATGAAGGCCGTCCACGCCGGTGCCGCCAGCGAACCACCCTGCGCATTCGACTTGATTTTTTTGGGCTTGTCGAAGCCCATCCAGAGACCGGCGACCAGATCGGCGGTGTAGCCAATGAACCAGACGTCGGCGCCATCATTCGTGGTACCCGTCTTGCCGCCGGCCGGCACGCGGAAGCCCGCGCCCGTTGTCGCGCCGTACGCCGTACCGCGACCCACGACGTCTTTCATCATGCTCACCATGAGCCACGCTTCTTCGGGCGTCAGCACGGCCTCGCGATCGGGACGCGGCTGCCACACGATTTCGCCATCGGCGTCTTCTACCCGCTGAATCGCATGCGGCGTGGTGCGCAAGCCGAGATTCGCGAAGACCGAGTACGAGGCAATCATCTCAAGCGGATACACATCGGCCGCGCCGATGTACAGCGAGGGATACGGTGGAATCGGTGTGCTGATACCAAACCGTCGCGCCATGGAAATCACCTGCTGCGATCCCAGTTCGAGTCCGAGCTGAATGGCCGGAATGTTGCGCGACATGAAGAGTGCGCGACGCATCGGCATCGGGCCCTCGAACTTGAGATCGAAGTTTTGCGGACGCCACGTTTCACCACTCGCCTGGTTCATGCTCATGGGCGCATCGTCAATGACGTAGCCCGGTCCGAGCCCCAAGCGAATCGCGGTGGCGTAAACGATTGGCTTGAACGTCGAACCGGGCTGACGGAGTGCCTGCACCGACCGATTGAACTTGGAATCGCCGAAATCGCGGCCACCCACCATGGCGCGCACCGCACCCGCACGCGGGTCCACGGCCACAAACGCGCCCTGCAGATACGGCGAATCACCGCCGCCACCAAGTCCCGCGCCCTCCGCGTTGCGCGCCTGATACTGCTCAAACGTGAGGTGCGCGTACGGCCCGTACTTCCCGGATTCGATGGCACCCAATTGTTCTTCGAGTGCGCGTTCGGCTGCCACCTGCATGTCGAGATCGAGCGTGGTGTACACCTTGAGCCCCTTCTCGTACAGCGTCTGCCCGAAGTGCTGATCGAGTTGCTGACGCACCCACTCTACAAAATAGGGCGCCGTTTCTCCCGACTCGGTGCGCTGCGCGAGTTGCAGCGGAAACGCCTTGGCCAGACTGGCGTCGGATGCGGTCACCACATTGGCGCGGCGCATCAACTCCAGCACCGTATTGCGGCGTTGAATGGCGCGATCGGCGAAGCGACGCGGATTGTACCGTTCCGGTGCCTTGGGAAGCGCCGCGAGCATCGCGGCTTCGGCCACGCTCACGTCGCGCACCGACTTGCCGAAGTACCGCTGCGCCGCCGTCTCCACACCGTACGCACCCGATCCGAGATAGATCTGATTCAGGTACAGTTCGAGAATGCGTTTCTTGGAAAACGCCCGCTCGATATCGACGGAGACGTGCGCCTCCTTGAGCTTGCGCAGGATGGTTTTCTCGCGCGTGAGCGTCTCCGGAAAAATGTTGCGCGCGAGCTGCATCGTGATGGTGCTGAACCCCTCCTGAAACCCACCGGCCTTGAGGTTCCGCAGCGCGGCACCAAAAAAGCGGATGTAGTCAATGCCCGCATGGTCGTAGAAGCGCTTGTCTTCCACCACCAGAAACGCGTCCTGCACATGCCTGGGAATTTCGGTGAGCTGCACCAGCGTGCGGCGCTCGAGGCCAAGCTCGGCGATGAACCGACCGTCTGCGGCGTATAGCTTGGAGGTCTGATTGGGCGTGTACGTATTGAGCGATGCCGTAGAGGGGCAGGCGTTGTCGCGGCAGATCATGGTCCACGCGGTGGCCAACCCGGCCGCGCCGACGGCCGCACCAAAGACAGCGGTCACGCACAGCCAGCCAAACCACGGCCGGCGCCAGAACCGCGCGCCAAACCGGCGCTTGCGTTGCGCGCTCACGGGAGGAGGGGACAAAAGTCGCGTCGGGGCATAGGGAGAACGCTATCGGCGAGACGCGAACGCGCCAAGAGCCGACAGACGCATATAATTGCAGGTATGTCTCACGATCATCAGCTTCTCGACGAATTGACGTGGCGCGGCCTGCTGTTCCAGCACACCGACGGCCTCGCCGAACATCTCGCGTCCGGCTCCGTGTCGGCCTACTGCGGATTTGATCCCACCGCGCCCAGCCTGCACGTGGGCAATCTCGTACCGGTGATGGGCCTCATGCACTTGCAACGCGCCGGTCACAAGCCGATCGCGCTGGTCGGCGGCGGCACCGGCATGATCGGCGATCCGTCCGGCAAGAACACCGAGCGCTCGCTGCAGTCGCTCGACGTGATCGCGGAGAACGCGCGCCTGATCGGGGCTCAGCTTGAACGATTCCTTGAGTTCAGTGGTGCGTCTGCCGCCCGCATGGCCAACAACGCCGATTGGCTGGCACCGCTTGGCCTGCTCGATTTCATGCGTACTACGGGCAAGCATTTCACGGTGAACTATATGCTGGCCAAGGACTCCGTGAAATCCCGCCTTGACGCTGGTATTTCGTACACTGAGTTCACGTACATGTTGCTGCAGGCGCACGACTACGCCGAGCTGCACCGGCGCCATGGGGTCACGCTGCAGATCGGCGGCAGCGATCAGTGGGGCAACATGACGGCCGGACTCGAGTTGATCCGCCGCACCTCGGGCGACGAGGCACATGTCTTTACGTGCCCGCTGGTGACCACCGCGTCCGGGCAGAAGTTCGGCAAGTCGGAGGCCGGCGCGGTGTACCTCGATCCGGCGCGTACATCGCCCTACAAGTTCTACCAATTCTGGCTTGGCGCGGATGATCGTGATGCCGGCCGGTGGCTGCGGCTGTTCACGCTGTTGTCTCGCGCGGAGATCCTGGCGCTCGACGAGGCCACGGCCGCACGCGCGCAGGATCGCGAGGCGCAGCGCGCGCTGGCCGCTGATATGACGACGCGGGTACATGGCGCGGATGTGCTGCGTACGGTGGAGTCGATTTCGCAGGTGCTGTTTGGCAAGGGAGATCCGCAGGCGCTCAGCGAAGCGACGTTGCGCGCGATGGCTGATGAGGTGCCGTTCGCTGAGATCGACGCGCCGGAAGGCGACGCGGGTGTCGATGCGCTTGATCTTGTTGTGCATACGGGACTCGCGAAGAGCCGCGGTGATGCGAAGCGTCTGGTGGAGCAGGGCGGGGTGGCGGTGAACGGGCGCAAGGTGAGCATGGCCGATCGGATGGTGGCCAGCGATTCATGGCTCGCTGGTCGTCACGTGTTGGTGAAGAAGGGAGCACGCGACTGGGGCTTGATCCGCATTCGCTGATCGTAGCCTCACATGCAGTCCGGTGCGAGCGACTACCCCTCGAGCGCGGCGATCGTCCGCTCGATTTCTTCCATGGTGTTGTAACCATGCGGCGCGAGCCGGATTGCCCCTTCGCGCGGAACGCACACGACCCCAGCTTTTTTGAGCCGCGCCAGCGCTCCGTTCATATCATCCGGCACGATCGCGATCACGCCGGCGCGGCGAGCGCGCTCGACCGGCGTCCACAGGCGCACATCGTCACGCGACTGCACCCACTCTACAATCCGGTCCGCCAGCGTTTCGATATGCGCTCGCAGCCCCGCCGGCCCACCGGCCTCGCGCATCATGGCCAGTGATTCATTGGCCACCCCGAAGTCGTGATATGCCAGCGTCACGACTTCAAATCGCCGTGCATCGGGCCAGAAGTCGTACTTGTAGTGCGTGAGATCCGCATAGTCCGCTGACGCCGTCATGCAGGCCCACCCGACATCCGGCGCCTGCACCACCTCGTGCAGCTCGCGACGCACATAGACGAACCCCGTACCCCACGGGCTGAGCATCCACTTCTGCGCGCCGCTCGCAAACACATCAACGCCGAGTGCGTGCACATCGATCTCGCGCACACCGCAGCCCTGAATCCCGTCCACGATAAAAAACGCACCAGCCGCGCGGCATGCCGCTCCAATCTTCTCCAGATCAACCACGACGCCGCTCGCGTACTGCACCCACGACACCACCACCGCTACCACATCACCGCGTGTGACGCGTGCGATCAGTTCCGCTTCATCCGGCAGGCCGTCTTCACCAAACGGCACGCGCTCAAGCGAGATACCGCGTGAGCCAAGCGCCATGAACGGATACACACAGCTCGGAAACTCGCCCTCGAACGTGAGAATCGTGCCGGGACGCAGCGGCAAACCACGCGCCGCCAGATTCAGTCCGTACGTAGTATTGGGCATGAGCGCGATTTCATCACTCGCCGCACCAATCATGGCGGCAAAGTGCTCGCGCGCATGCTGCGCCGCGTTCACCATATGCGGAATGCTGATGCGCTGCGGCTGGGAGCGAAGCTCCAACCACTCGCGCCCCTTCTCCACCGCGCGTGCCGGATGCGGTCCGGTGCTTGCGGCATTGAGATAGATGACATCGTCCGACGGCATCCAGGGATAGTGTTCGCGCAATAGTGACATGAGAGGACTCTCAGAAGATGGATGTGTGCGTGCAGTCTGGTACACTCAGCACCGCAGTACGCCAACAGACGTCATGCGGCGCGACGCGCGGCCGCCAACACGCGCTCGACAGCGTCGAGTACCGCATCACCAAGTGACGCCGCGCTGTGCAACCGTTGCACGCGGGCGCGCGCTGCGGCGCCCATGGAACGCTGCTCATCATCGTGGGCGATCAATCGCGCCAGTACCCCGGCACCCACGGCCTCGGACAGCGTCTCACTCGCATCGAATACGACGCCCGTGACCCGGTCCGCGATGGCCGGCGCGACTGACGAGGTGGATGGCACGAGCACCGGGACTCGCTGGGCCATTGCACTCAGCGCCGCCAATGCCCCTGCATCACCCTCGGCGGTGATCCACGCGGCCACTGTACCAGCCGGAAGATCTGGCAGACCGATGGTGAGTGGCCCCGTCGTCAACTGCGCCGACAGATGCAGCGCGGCCGCGTACACACGCAACTCCTGGATCTGACTTGGCACACCCAGCAGGTGAATGCGCAGCTCCTCGTGACGTCGCGCGACGTGCGCCGCAGCGCGCAGGGCGGGCAACGCGTTGAGCGGTGCGGCGGCGTCAGGCACAACAAGCACTACCGGCGTGTCGCGCGTGGATGTCCGCACGGCCACCTCCGGAATCTCCGCGACCAGCGGCACCGCGAACTGTGGCACGCGCTGCGTGATCGCGCGTGGCGTTTCTCCATCTCCCAGCGACGGCACCAGCAGCGCCTGCGGCACACGACGAAACCATAAACGCGACGTCAGGGATTCCTCCGGCACCGCGTCACCAAACGGCACGCGCTGCAACACACACCCGCTGTCGACAATAAGCCTCGACAGCAGGCGTCGGAGCACATCGTCATCGACCAATGCCACGTTGGCACGCGTGGTGTCAACAATCGTACGCATCGCGGAGCGGATCGCGCGCGTACCGCCTGCTGCATCGAACACCGAGATGCGCGCATCCGGCACGACCGCTTGCCACCACGTGTCTGTGCCCACCGGCACCGCGACGGTCACCGAGACATCACGATCAACGAGTGACTGCGCCGCGAGCGCCAACTGCAGCGACGACGCATCCCATCGCCGTCCGGAGGCAATCAGAAATCGTTGTCGCGAGGCACTCACGACATGCCCGCCGGAACGGCACTGCGCGCGCCACCGTCAAACTGCAGGGCGTGCAGACGCGCGTAGATGCCACCACCGGATACCAGTTCGGCATGTGTGCCCTCCTCCACCAACTCGCCGCGCTCCAGCACGAGAATGCGGTCGGCGTGCTGAATCGTTGAGAGACGATGCGCAATCACAAACACCGTGCGTCCGGCCAGCAGGCGATCAATCGCCTCCTGCACCAGGCGCTCCGATTCCACATCGAGCGCCGACGTGGCTTCATCGAGAATGAGGATTGGTGGGTCGAGCAGCAGCGCACGCGCAATCGCCAGACGCTGGCGTTGTCCGCCGGACAGACGCGCCCCCCGCTCACCCAGCGACGTGTTGTAGCCCTCCGGCAACTCGGCAATAAAGCCGTGCGCGTTGGCCGCGCGCGACGCCGCTTCGACCTGCGCGTCAGTGTAGTCACGCCCACCAAACGCGATGTTGTTGCGCACCGTGTCGTTGAACAAGACAGTATCCTGACTCACAATACCCGTGAGCTCGCGCAGCTTCTCGAGTGTGATATCGGCGATGTCAACACCATCGAGCAGAATACGTCCGTTCGACGGCTCCACAAACCGGGGGATCAAATCCACCAGCGTGGTCTTGCCCGCACCGCTCGGCCCTACCAGCGCGATCACCTGGCCCTTTTGCGCCGTAAACGACACGTTCCGCACCGCTTCAGCACCACTTTCGTAGGCGAAGCTCACCTGCTCGAACACCAGATCGTGCTCGAATGTGGCAACCGAACGTGTCCCCCGGTCCCGCGCTACTTCCGACTCGGCATCGAACACTTCGAACACCCGTTCGGCGCTCGCCAGCGACTGCTGCGCCACCGTGGGTACCTGCGCGAGTTGCTTGAGCGGTTGCAGCATGCGCATCACGAGGATCAGGAACGCGATCAGGTCAGCGCCGTCCATCACCTGAGGGTCGGCGAACACCAGCTGTGAACCAATCCAGAGTACGACGACGGCAACGGTGGTGCCGAGCGTTTCCGTGACTGGCGCACTCAGTGCCGCAAGTCGCGCGACCTTCACATTGCCGCGCGCAAAGGCCGCGTTGGCGTCCTGAAAGCGCGCCGTTTCGAATGGCTCCGCACGGAACGCTTTGACGAGACGCATGCCGGACACCGCTTCCTGCACCACGCTGGTCAGCTCGCCGTGCTGATTGCCAAGCCGACGGTGTCCCTTGCGCAACTTGCGCAGCACCGGCATGAGCGACGCGGTGATGAGCGGCGCGCCAACGAGCGACACCAGCGTCAATTTCCACGAGAGCGCGAGCAACATGACGATCGTCGCAATCACCTGAGCCGCACTCATGAGCGACTTGGTGATGAGTTCGGTGATCACCGCTTTGGTATTCTGCGTGTCGGTGAGCACGCGTGCGATCACCTGGCCCACCTTCGTACTCGTAAACCACGGGAGCGGCAGTCGTTGCAAGTGTGCGTACAGTGCGTTCCGCAAGTCGCGCACGACGAACTCCTGCAGTTGCGCGCCAAGCTGACCGCTCACCCACACCAGCACATTCTTGGCCAGAATCACCGCCAGGATGAACAGAATCACATTGAGCAGTGATCCTTCGCGATCGAGCGGATCAAGAAAGTACCCCACGGTGGCACCGAGGAGGTCGTTCACAAAACCCGGTTTATCGCTCAGCGGCGGCTGATCGAACAGCGCGTTGAGAAACGGGATCAGCAGTGTGAACGAAAACACATCGAGGATCGCCGCGCCCACGTTGGTGACGATCGTGAGCCCCATGCGCCAGCGATGCGGGCGCAGATACGCCAGCAGCCGGGGATACACCTTGCCCGGTGCCGCAGCGCGCATCTCTGATGTGTGCATGGCCACGCGCTACCGCTTGGGCGTGAGCAGCGACACCGGCAGAATGCATTCCTCAGGTGTCACACCACCGTGCAGGAACGAGCCTTTGTACCGCTGCTGATACTCACGCAGCTTGGTTGGGTACACAAAAAAACCGTCGCCCGTGGCCAGCAGTGTGTTCACGGATGGTCCGCGATGCGGCAGGCGCAAATCGTCAGGGTTCGTAAACAACAGCGCCTGATCGTCACGCTCGGCGCGCAGGTCCTCGCCAAACTTGTAGCGCAGATTTGCGGTCGCATCGCGCTTGGCGAACACCGTGGCGGGCGTGTTGCAGTGCAGCGCACCGTGGTCGGTGGTAATCACCACCTTGATGCCGCGCCGTGCGGCGTCCTGCATGAGCGCAAACAATGCTGAACGCTGCACCCACTGATACGTAAGCGCTCGCAGCGCCGTTTCGTCACGTGCCACTTCGAACAGCACCATCGATTCGCTGCGTCCGTGCGTGAGCAAGTCCACGAAGTTGAACACAAACGACGAAATCCCGTCGCCCGCAATGGAACTTGAAAGATGACGGAGCAGGTCGTCGGCGTCGGCCGGCGACGTAATTTTGTTGTAGCGCACGGGCAGGTCGAAACCGAGCTCCTTGAGATGTGCCTGCAGGAGATCCTTTTCGTGCGCATTGAGCGTTTCGTCGTCACGCTCGCCCCACCAGTCGGGAAAGCGGGCCGCGATTTCGCCGGGGAACAGTCCGCTGAACAACGAATTACGCGCGTACGGCGTGGCCGTGGGCAGAATGCCGTAGTAATGCGTCGTCTCGATCTCAAAGAGCGGTGCGAACAGCGGTTCAATGGCTTTCCACTGATCCTGCCGCAAACAATCGATCACAATGAACACCACCTTGCGATCACTGCGCAGCACCGGCGCGACAAACTCCGTAACCACGTCTACCGAAAGTGGTGGACGGTCGCCGTCGAGCTCGCGGAGCCAGCGTGGATACTCCGTCTTCATGAACAGCGCGAACGCGCGGTGCATGTCGGGATAGAGTCCGCGCAACGACTCGTGCAGCCCCATTTCACCCGCCGCTGCGAGATCCACATCCCACTGCGCGAGCTCCACCCAACGATCGATCCAACCACGCCAGTCGAGCCCGTGATGTCGTTCCGATTCAATCGCCCGGAAGCGCTCCACAAAGCCGCGCGCCAGTGCCTGTGAGCGGATCAGTGGACCTTCAAGAATGCGCGTCACCACGGCCAGCAGCTGCCGCGGCGTGACCGGCTTCACCATATAGTCGCGCACGTTGGCCCCGATGGCCTCCTTCATCGTGGCGTCTTCTTCGCTCTTGGTGATCATGACCACCGGCAGCGATGGCGCGAACTCACGCAGCTCGCGATACGCCGCCAGGCCGCGCGTGCCCGGCATCTGTTCATCGAGCAGCAGCAAGTCGAACGGACGCCGACGCAGCATTTCGAGTGCGTCGTCTGCGTTCGTTGCCATTTCCACCGCGTAGCCCTTATCGGTCAGAAAGAGCTTGTGGGGCTCGAGAAGCTCGGCCTCGTCGTCGACCCAGAGGATCTGTTTTGCCGGAAGTGCCATGACGGTGAAAGCTAACGTCGCCCAAGCCGTGTTGGGCGCGGTATATTCGCAGCGTGACCATTCCCCAAGCTCCCTTTGCCCTCGCCCCGATCGGCTTCCCCTTTCCGGCGATGGCTGGCCTCGCTGGCCGACTGCCGCTCGGCGGTGGCCGCGAAGTCGCCTTGGCGCTGCTCTCCGTTTCGCGACTGGCCAGCGGGCTGCTGCCCCCCGACAGTCTGCCCGCCGAGGACCGACAGCACCGCGCCACGGCCGCCCGCGTGTGGCTCGCATCACTGGCGTTGCCGGCGGCCCTGCGCGTGCCACTCGCAAAAGTGATCGACGCGACCGCCACCGGACCGATCCCGACCGCCGGCGCGTTGCGTGTGGTCGCGTCGGCTGCGGGTACGTATATCGACGGTGCCGCGTCGCTCGAAATCGAGCGGCTCGTGCGCCGCCTCGCCGCGATTGCCTGATGACGAACCACAGCGCGGCGTCGCCCGATCCCTGGTTGGTCCCGGCTGGATTTCCAAGCCTGGCACCGCTCGTTCACGGCGGGTTCCGGGCCGGTGACCTCATCGTGCTCGGCGGGGATGCCGGTAGTGGTTCGTCGTCGCTCGCGTTGTCGTTCGCGCTCCGGGCCAGCGCCATGCACACCCCTGCACTCGTGCTCTCGTCGGAATCGACCTCGGCCCGCACGTTTGAACGTGCGCTCACCGCTGTCGCGCGCGTTCCGCTCGATGTACTTCGACGTGGTGTGCTCGACGATACTTCGCGCTCCGCCGTGTCGGCGGCCGCTACACATCTGCGCGAGCATGCGCCCGTCATCATGTCGCTCGACGGCAGTGGCATGGCCGGTGTGTTGCGCGCGCTCGAGGCGACAGCTGGCACGCGCCTGCTCGTGATTGACGGACTCGAGGCGCTGCTCACTGATGCTTCATCTCGAGACGATGCGCTCGCGTACGCCGTTCTTTCTTGCAAACGGCTGGCCGTCTCGCGGGATGTTGTGGTGCTCTTGACCGCGCACCTGCCGCTGCTCGACCACAGCCGTCAGGACCTGCGTCCTCGCATCACCGACTTCGGTGTGCGCGGCTCCGTGGCGACCCACGCGGACCTGGTACTCGGCCTGTTCCGCGAGGAGATCTACCAGCGCGATTCGGCGTTGCGCGGCGCCGCCGAGTTGCACCTGCTCAAGCACCGCACCGGCGACCTGGCGTACGTTGACCTGTACTTTGAGGCGCCCTGCCTGCGCTTCGAAGACGTGGTGGAAGCGTAGGGCGGCGGCGCCCGTCTGTATATATTTCAGAGCTAATCCCCATCGGTACCACACGTGCGGTGCCGCCGCCTCAAGCACGCTCCCGGAGTGACGATGGCCGGTCACAGTAAATGGAAGACCACCAAGCACTACAAGGCCGCCACCGACGCCAAGCGCGGGGCCCTGTTCACCAAACTCATTCGCGAAATCACGGTGGCCGCCAAAGCGGGCGGTGGTGACCCCGACGGCAACCCACGACTGCGCACGGCAATCGACAATGCGCGCCGGGTTTCGTGCCCCAAAGAGAACATTGAGCGCGGCATCAAGAAGGGCACCGGCGAGCTTGAAGGTGTTGACTACGTGGAAGTGCTGTACGAGGCGTACGCGCCCGGTGGTGTGGCCCTCATGATTCAGGCGCTCACCGACAATCCGACGCGTACGGTTGCCGACGTTCGCTTCAAGCTTTCGCGTAATGGTGGCAACCTGGGGTCGACCAACTCGGTGTCGTACCTCTTCGACCGCAAGGGACGCATGCTGCTGGCCGCCGACGGGCGCGATGAAGACACGGTGATGATGGCGGCGCTCGAAGCGGGCGCGGAGGATGTGGCGCTCGACGACGCCGATTTTTCGATCACCACCGCGCCGGCCGATTTGCACGCGGTGCGCGAAGCATTGGAGAAGGGTGGGTATCCTGTGCGCGAAGCGGCGCTGTCCTGGGTGGCGCAGAACACCGTGAAAGTGGAAGGCGACAACGCCACGGCGCTGCTCAAGCTGCTCGATGCGCTCGACGACCTCGATGATGTGCAGAACATCGATGCGAACTTCGATCTGGACGAAGACACGTTGGCCGAGTCGTGAGCACCGGCGGTGACATCGTTCTGGGGATCGATCCCGGTACGGCGGTCACCGGCTACGGGGTCGTGCGGCTGGGCGCGCGTGGTGCGCCGGAGTTGATCGAGTGTGGTGTGATTCGTACGCGAGCTGAGCAA
>JBBRDP010000038.1:0-21054 GCA_038203795.1 Gemmatimonadales bacterium | reverse complement strand
GGCCCGTCGTCCGCAGTGGAAATTGTTCGTGGGATCGTTCTGGTTTGACCAGGCGAGTGGACAACTCGTGAAAGCCGCGTATCGACTCGCGGTGCCGATTGAAATATGGGACGTGGCCAGCGAAGAGGTGGAGAATGATGTTGTGCGATACGATGCGATCGAGCGGGCGCGTGACTCCATTGCGCGCGACCGCTTGCCGCGCGACCAGTACGTGCGTGATTCCACGGCGCGCGCGTCGCGATCGACCAGTGACGACGATGCCCCGGGCTGGGTCAAGGCCGCGTTTCAGCCGGCCCGCGGTTCACTTGATGCGATCACGATTGAATACGGATTGTACGGTGGGCAGTTCTGGTTGCCGCGGGCCAATAGCGCAAGGTTCAGTGCGCAAATAGGTCCGCTGCGCACGCCGTTTACGCTCGACGAGAAGTTCACCTACGACGAAGTGAACGGCGACTACCGCACGCCACCGGTGCCGGCGGCGTTGACGGCGGCGCAGCGGGTTGCGCTTGCTGACAGTGTGGCGGGTGATTCGCTGCAGCGGGTGCGCGAGACGGAAGGCACGGTCAGCGTCAGTATCGGAATCGGCGGCGATGATAGCCTGCGGGTGGCCATTGCGGATTCGGTGTATCGCGCCGCGCGGTGTCGTGCGGGTGACAGCACGTATGTGCGCACGGAATCACGATATGGCGGTGCGCTGCGCGTTGCGTACACCATGCCGTGCGATCGCAACACACTCCGCACGAGCGACGCCCTGCCTGCGGCTGATGTGTCCACCGAGGAGCTGTTCGACCTCAGCGCGCGCGATCAGTTGCTCGATGCGTTGGGGCTGTCGCTCCAGCCCGGCTGGGGACCAATGCGTCCCACGATTCGCACGGGTCTCGATCAACTCCGTTACAATCGCGTGGAAGGGATGAGCGTGGGGTTGCTCGCCCAGCAGGTGCTCGGCGCAGGATACACGGCGCGCGCCACCGCGCGGCTCGGACACGCCGATCTTCAGTTCAACGGTGAGCTTGGCGTGGAGCGCAGCAATGGACGACGCACCGCGTTTGGCAGCGTCTATCGCCGGCTGTCGGCCACAGCGCCGGAGTGGGGAAACCCGCTGTCGTTTGGCCCGTCGATTCCGGCAATTCTGTATGCACGAGACGAAGGGTTTTACTATCGCGCCGTGGGTGTTGAGGTGGGCGAGCGACGCGTGATGCGCCAAGGCGCGTTCGAGTGGCGTCTCTTCACCGAGCAGCAGCGCACGGCCGGCGACAGTTCGGTGGTCGACACGTGGTCGCTCGGCCGCACCCTCGGCATCGGGCAGTTCCGCTCCAACTTTGACGCATCACGCATCTCGGTGACCGGACTGGGCGCGTCGTGGTCACGCGCGTTCGGGAATGATCCGGGAGGACTGCGATTCATCTCGGCCCTGCGTGCGGAAGGCGGTACAGGCACCGTGACGTACGCTCGTTCAGCGCTCGAGTTGCAGGCCACGCGGCCCGTTCGTCGCCTCGCGCTCGCGCTCACGGGCAGCGCCGGCACGAGCGTGGGCGAGCTGCCGCCGCAGCGCGGCTGGTTCCTGGGAGGATTGCGTACCGTGCGCGGCAGCCCGCCTGGCAGCGCCTTTGGCAATGCCTTCTGGTTTGCGCGCGGAGAAGCGGGCACCAAGTTCGGCTTCGTGCGACCGGTCGTGTTCTACGACGCTGGGTGGGCCGGCAATCGTGACGCGTTCGGTCAGGGCCGCATGCTGCGCGGCGCGGGTGGCGGGATCTCGTTCCTCGACGGCATCTTCCGACTCGATGTCGCGCGCAATCTCGCGCGCCGCGGTGGCTGGCGCACCGACCTGTATTTTGAGGCTCCGATCTAGGAATACGTTGGTACCATCTGCGACTGACGGGACGGCTGAAAGACCCGTCGCACGATGCACCACCGTGTCGCTCTTCGTGGTCGCGCTCTTCTGCAGCGCCGCCCTGATTTTCATGTTGCAGCCGCTGTTCGCACGCCTGGTGACCCCGCTGCTCGGCGGCTCTTCATCGGTGTGGAACACCTCGATGGTGTTCTTTCAGGCGGCGCTGCTGGGCGGATACTTCTACGCGCATACGCTGCAGCGCGTGCGCTCGGTTCGCCGCCAAGTCCTGGTGCACCTGGCCGTGCTCGCGCTGGCGGCGGTCGTGCTTCCGCTCGCGCCGTCCGCGTTGATGGGCACGCCTGATGTTGAACGACCGGCACGCTGGTTGCTCGGCGTGCTGGCGCTGTCGGTGGGCGCGCCGTACATGGCCGCATCGGCGACAGCGCCGCTGTTGCAGGCGTGGTACGCCCGCACCGATCAACCCGATGCGTCGGATCCGTATTTTTTGTACGGAGCGAGCAATCTGGGGAGCATTCTTGGACTACTCGCCTATCCACTGCTCGTTGAACCGGCGTTCGGAGCGCGGGCGCAAGCATTCGGCTGGTCGTGGGCATACGGTGGCGTGGCGCTGCTCGTGCTGCTGTGCGGGTTGGTGGCAGCGGGCCGGATGCGTGAGCGCGCAGTGGTGCGCAGCATCGTCGGCGTCGCGCCCGGCTCCGGGCTCGAGGTCGTGCCTGACGGCTCGGTACGCTCGCTTCCGGCTGGCCATCACACTGATGAGCGCTGGCGCGAACGACTCCGCTGGCTGCTCGCCGCAGCGGTGCCCTCGGGACTTCTCATTGCGGTCACCCAGCACATCGTGACCGACGTCGCGTCGGCACCATTCTTGTGGGTGCCGCCGCTCGTCCTTTATCTGCTCACCTTCGTATTCGCGTTTCGAAAGGGTGCAACCGCAGCCGGTCCACTGCTGTTCTTCGTGCACGCCGCCATGGTCGCGTGTGTGATTGTCCTGCCGCGCTCCGACTCCATGGAGATCGATGTGGTATTGCGGCTACTCACACTCTTCACGTCGGCAATGGTCTGTCATCGAGCGCTCGCGGCGGCGCGTCCCCACACGTCCCGTCTCACCGAGTTTTACAACTATGTCTCACTCGGCGGGGTGATTGGCGGTGCGGCCACGGCGCTCCTCGCACCGGTCGTGTTCGATGCGATCATCGAGTATCCGCTGTTGCTGGCAGCCACGTTCTTCTGTGGCCCGCGGCTGCCGATTCGCTGGAAGCCCGCCGCCGATACCATGTTGCTGGCCGGCGGTGGCGTGCTCGCCCTTGCACTGTTCCAATGGCTCCCGATGGATCGCGCGTTGCTTGGCGTGATGGGCACCGCAGTGCTGCTCAATCGAACGCGCCCCTGGGCCGTCGCGCCCCTTGTGATGGGCATCATGGTGCTCGCCGCAACGCGCGTCTCCAGCGGTACACTGCTCACGCGCGATCGCACCTTCTTTGGCTCATATCGCGTGATCGAGGTCGCGCGTCCGCTTGGTACGATGCACATGCTGCTGCACGGCAGCACGATACATGGTGCACAGTGGCGCGATAGTGCACGCGCGCGTCTGTCGGTCACGTACTACGCCGCTGGCTCGGCGTTGCACGAAGCGGTCACAGCCGCCCTTCCCGTATCACGCGCGGCGCAGGCGGCGTTCATCGGACTTGGCACAGGCGCCATGGCGTGCGTGCTACGCGA
The DNA here is from genome assembly GCA_038203795.1 of Gemmatimonadales bacterium. Taxonomy (GTDB): domain Bacteria; phylum Gemmatimonadota; class Gemmatimonadetes; order Gemmatimonadales; family Gemmatimonadaceae; genus JAABRT01. The sequence goes on along the minus strand of JBBRDP010000038.1, from coordinate 17,483 downwards.
CGGCGATTCCGCCACGTTCATCGAAATCGATCCGGCCATCGCGGCGCTGGCGAGTGATCCACGATATTTCACCTATCTCTCGGTGTGCCCGCGAAACACGCGCGTGCTGCTTGGCGACGGACGTATCGTGATGGAACGCTTGCCAGCCGCCTCGCTCGATGTGGTACTCGCGGACGCGTTTTCGTCGGACGCGATTCCGGCGCATCTCATCACCCGCGAGGCGATCCGGGTGTACATGAGGGCGCTGCGTCCCGACGGCGTGCTCGTGTTGCACGTCAGCAATCGGCACCTCGCCATCGCGAACGAGGCGGTACGTGTGGCCGCCGCCGAGGGGCTGGCCATTCGTTTCTGGCGGTCACCCCCGCGAACAACCGCCGAGACCGGATCATTGGAGAGCACGTCAGCGTCGGCCGTGGTGGTGACGCGCACTGAGGCCGCGATGCGGCAACTCGGGCTCGGTGCGCACTGGCGCGAGCCCACCGTGCCTCCGGGTCGCGCCTGGTCCGACGATTTCATGGACCTCATGCGAGCGCTTCGCGAGCCCTCGCTCGACGCGTTGGTGACCAACGACACCCCGTGATCGTTGCGCAGGGACGAGCAATCGCCCTCCGGTCAGTCTGCCCACACCTGCATGTTGTCGGCTCGGGTGATATACTTGCGCATAAGCGCTGTACTACGCTTCGGACGGCACCTTCGTCCCTTCCCCGACGCCCGTGCGCACCCTAGTGACCGATTCTCTCGGCCCCGATCATTCGCGGTACGAACAGAGTAATGCGGACGTGCTGCTGTGGCAGACGCGGTACCGTGTGGCGCTGGCGCTGCTCGCCGCCGGTGTGGCCGTGTTGCTGCGTACGGCGGGCTGGCTCAGCGTGGCTCCGGTTGCCTCGTCGCTGCTCGGGGCCGATGTTGCGGACTGGCTGATCGGGATCTCGGCCACGGTGTATGTGGTGGTCGTGATCGCGCTCCACCGACGTGTGGAACGGCTGCGGCGTGCCGGTCGCGCGCTCGCCACGTTCATGATGGTCTGCGACCTGCTGTTGGTGTTTGTGATGGTGTTTGTGCTCGCGCCAGCGCGCGATTATGACCGGGCGTTGCTCGTGGCACTGTTTGCGTTGCAGCTCACGCACGTGTATTTCGGTCGGGGGCCGGCGCTGTTGATGCTTGGCGCGACAGCGGCGGGTTATCTGCTGATCGTTGATATTGGCGTGCGTCATTCCACCGATCTGTCGTGGTCCGAGTCGTTGGTGACGCTGACGATTTTTGCCATTGGCGCGGGGCTCGTCACCATGGTGCAGAGCCACATGCACGAACGATTGGCCCGATTGCTCGACATGTTCGCGCGTGCCGAAGACGGCGACTTCACCGCCTCGTACGATGTCTCAGCCGACCTGCGTCCGGATGCGATCACGCACGTGGGTCGTGCGTACAACCGCATGCGCGCCCATCTGGCCGATATTGTGGAGACCGATCCGCTGAGTGGATGTCTCAACCGTCGTGGATTCGAGCAGCAGTTCCGGCGTGAGCTGTCACGCGCCGCTCGGGCGCAGACGGAACTGGCCATCATCGATATCGACCTCGATCACTTCAAGCAGATCAACGACACGTACGGCCATCTGGCCGGCGATCGCGTGATCGCGGAGGCTGGTGAGTTGCTCCGCGCAAACGCGCGCGTTGGCGATATCGTCGCGCGCACCGGCGGCGAAGAGTTTTCCATTCTCGCACCGGGCAGCGGGCTTGCCGGAGCGCAGCATCTTGCGTTGCGTATCGTCGAGGCGTTTCGCCGGCGCGAATTCGGTGATGCGCTGCGCATTCCGGTAACGGCCTCCGTTGGTGTGGTCGCGGACACCGTCACCGACGAAGCCATTGCGCAGGACCTGCTGGCGCGTGCCGACGAAGCGCTGTACGCCGCCAAGCGCAGCGGGCGCAATCGTGTGGTGGTCTGGTCGCAAGGACTGGCCGCGCTGCGTGTGGGACAACCGGCGGTGAACCAGGAGCGCGCGCGCGCCGACGGCGACGCGGATGCCGACGCTCCATCCACGATGGAGCCGCCTCGCCGCCCTATGCGAGCCGGAACGTCCCGTCGGTAACGATCACCGACGCGCCGCCAACGCGCACGGCGCTCACCACGCCGCCTGATTTGTCCGCTTCAATATCGAGCCGCGAGGGACGCTGCATCTCGATGCCCTGCGCCACGCGCCAAGCCAGCGTCCCATCACGCGGTGTGCGCGCCGCGAGATAGCCGGCGAGACACGCGTTGGCTGATCCGGTCGCCGGATCTTCCGGCACCGATAGTCCCGGCACAAACACGCGCGCGCGCAGATCAACGTCACGCAGCGCGTCAGGCGCATCGGCACGATCGTCGGCATCACGCACGACGGCGAACACCATGGGCTCCGCCGCCCACGTGCCGCGCAGGAACTGATCCCACGCGCCCATGTGCACGCGCGCGCGCCGCACCGCACGCACCGACGTCAACGGCACCACGAGAAACGGCAAGCCGCACGACACACCCGCCGGACTGTGCGTGCCGCCCACAAAATCCTCCGGCGCGAGACTCAGCACTTCGGCCAGTTCGTGAATCGCCGGCACGCCACTCGTACGCTCCTCGGGTAATTGCGCCGTAGTAAGCTGCGCCCACACCGGAGCGCCACCGACGCACCGCACTGTCACGGGCACCGGCCCCACGTTCTCGCCGAGCACAAGACGCACCGAGTCGCCCGAAACCGCGACGCTCCCGCTGGCCACGAGCACGTGTGCCGTACCGAGCGTGGGATGGCCGGCGAACGGCACCTCACCGCCCGGCGTAAAAATGCGCACACGATGCGTGGTGTCCGCACGCTCGGCCGCGAACACGAAGGTTGTTTCGGAAAAGTTGAACTCGCGCGTGATCGCGAGCAGCGTCTCCGACGGCAGTCCCTCGGCACCGAATACGACCGCCAGCTGATTGCCCGCGAGCGGCGTATCGGTAAACACATCACACGTGACAAAACGCAGCGTACGCATTGGTGCGGGTTACTCCGCGCCGAGGAACGGATATCGCCAATCGGTGGGCGGGCTGAACGTTTCCTTGATGTTCCGCGCGCTCACCCAGCGTACGAGATTGAGCTTCGAGCCCGCCTTGTCATTCGTGCCCGAGCCACGCGCGCCACCGAACGGCTGCTGGCCCACCACGGCGCCGGTGCACTTGTCGTTCAGATACAGGTTGCCGGCGGCCTGTCGCAATACCGTTGACGCTTCGTGCAACGCGGCACGATCCTGCGAGATGATCGCGCCGGTGAGCGCGTACGGCGACGTGCTGTCCACGAGCGTGAGCGTTTCCTGCCACTTCGCATCGTCGTACACATGACACGTGAGAATCGGGCCAAAAATCTCTTCGCACAGCAGCGTGTGCGACGGATCGGTGGCTTCCACCAACGTATTCTCAACAAACCAGCCGGTGCTGCGATCGGTGTTGCCACCGGCAATCACCGAGGCCGACGACTTCGCCAACGCGAGATACTTCTCATTGCGCGCGAACGCCTTTTCATCGATCACCGCGCCGGTGAAGTTGCGGAAGTCGCGCACGTCGCCCATCGACATATCGGCCATCATCGCCACCACACGGTCGCGCACGTCCTTCCACAACGAACGCGGAATGTACGCGCGGCTGGCGGCTGAACACTTCTGCCCCTGATACTCGAACGCACCACGCACAAGCGCCACCGCCGCCACCTGCGGATCGGCCGAGGGATGGAGCAGAATGAAGTCCTTGCCGCCCGTTTCGCCCACGATGCGCGGATAGCCGCGATAGCGGCCCATGTTGCGCCCGATCGTTTCCCACATGCTGTTGAACACGCCGGTCGAGCCGGTGAAATGCACGCCCGCGAGCGCGGGATCAGACAGTGCGCGACCGGAGATCGCCACCGGATCGCCCGGCAAAAAGTTGATCACTCCGGGCGGTAAACCAGCCGCTTCGAGCAACTGCATGGTGTGCCATGCTGAGAGCATCGCCGACGATGCGGGCTTCCAGAGCACGGTGTTGCCCATGAGCGCTGGCGCCGTGGGCAGGTTGCCGCCGATGGCCGTAAAGTTGAACGGCGTGACCGCGTACACAAACCCTTCGAGCGGACGATAGTCGAGCTGATTCCACGCCGTATTGTTCGACAGCGGCTGCTCGCTGTACAGGTCCTGTGCAAAGCCAACGTTGAAGCGCCAGAAATCGATCATCTCGCAGGCGGCGTCGATCTCAGCCTGATAAACAGTCTTGGCCTGGCCGAGCATCGTGGCCGCATTCAACGTGTCACGATGCGTCGTGGTCAAGAGCTCGGCGGCGCGCAGAAACACCGCCGCCCGGTCTTCCCAACGCCAGTTGGCCCAGTCTTTTTGTGCGTCGGCCGCGGCCGTGATCGCAGCGCTTACATCTTCAACGCGTGCCTTGTGATACGTGGCCAACACGTGCGAATGCGTGCACGGCATGGTCGCTTGGCCCATATCGCCCGTGTGAATGCGCTTGCCGCCCACAACAACCGGAATCTCAGGCTGTTCGGTGGCCATGCTGGCCAGGCGCGCTTTGAGCGACGCACGTTCGGGGGAGCCCGGCGCGTACGCACGAATCGGCTCGTTGACGGCGGGCGGCACGCAGCGCGTACCGTCGAAGGCGGCAAAGGACATGAAACGTCTCCGGGAAATCACTCGGGGAACCATCGAACCAACGGTGCGCAGTCACGGTCGCGCGCGTAGGGACAAACTAACAAGCGGACCTGCGGTCCACCGGCCAGCTACCCGATCGCCCCGTTATCGATGAGCCGGACTCCGCCAACGTGCGCGGCCACCAGCGCTCGCGCCGGTCGCGCGACATGTGTGATCGGGCGCAGCGTCTCGGCGTCCACCACCACGGCGTAGTCCACCGTCACTGCGGGTTCGCGTCGCAGCGCGGCGTGCAAGCGCGCTTCGAGATCGTCGACCTGCGTGACGCCCCCGTCACACGATTCTTGCGCGTGCCGGATGGCCGCCGAGATGGCGAGCGCACCGGTTCGCGCGGCGTCACTCAAGCGCACATTGCGGCTCGACATCGCCAGTCCGTCCGCCTCGCGCACCGTCGGCACGCCGATGATGTCGACGTCAAGCAACAGATCACGCACGAGCTGACGCACCACCAGCAGCTGCTGCCAGTCCTTCTCGCCAAAGTACGCACGCGCCGGACGCACCGCGCGCAGCAATCGCGCGACCACCGTGGCGACGCCGCGAAAGTGACCGGGACGAAACTCGCCCTCAAGTACCTCACTGATGCCTTCGACCGTTACCCAGGTGCTGAAACCGGACGGATACATCACCTCCGCCGTTGGCGCAAACACAATCTGCACACCATCAGCGGCGAGCAGTGCGATGTCGCGTGTTTCATCGCGCGGATACGCCGAGAGATCGGCGGCGCTGTTGAACTGCGACGGATTCACAAAGATGCTCACCACGGTCACGTCGTTCTCGGCGCGGCAACGCTGCACAAGTCGGCAATGACCGTGGTGCAGCGAGCCCATCGTGGGCACAAACCCCACATGATCGCCCAGCACGCGACACGCGTCGGCAATCGCCGCGCGTAATGTCTCGATATTACGCACGACCAGCGGTTCCACACTGTACGGCACACCACCCATCACTGCACTCACGAACGGCGTTCCGGGAATCCCTCGAGCCGCTCCCCACCGCGCACCGATTGCGCATCGGTGGGAAACGTCGCGTCGCGCACATCACTGGCGTATGCAGCAAATGCATCACGGATTGTGGCGGCGAGATCGGCGTAGCGCGCCGAGTGACGCGGACGAAAATGTTCGTCGAGGCCGAGCACATCGTGCATGACCTGCACCTGTCCGCTGCAGTGTGGTCCTGACCCGATGCCGATCGTGGGAATGTTCACGCGCTCCGTGATGGCCTTCGCCACCTCGAGCGGCATTTTCTCGAGCAACAGCGCCCACGCACCGGCTGCTTCGAGCGCGAGTGCATCGTCGAGAATACGTTGCGCTGCTTCGGCCGTGCGACCTTGCGCAGGATACCCGCCGAGCAGTGAACTCTGCTGCGGTCGCAGCCCGATGTGCGCCATCACGGGAATGCCCGCATCGGTGCAGCGCGTGACAAACGGCGCCCAGCGTGCGCCGCCCTCGAACTTCACTGATTGTGCGCCCGCTTCCTGCATCGCGCGGCCCGCATTGCGCACGGCATCGTCGGCACCGCAGTGATACGACATGAACGGAAGGTCGCAGATCACGTGCGCGTTGTGTGTGGCGCGAACCACGGCTCGCGTATGATGCAACATGTCATCCATCGTGACGGGAACAGTGGACGGATGACCAAGCAGTGTCATCCCTACGCTGTCGCCCACGAGGAGAAAATCGATGCCGGCCGCTTCGGCGAGTCGCGCGAACGTGGAATCGTACGCCGTGAGCATCACCAGCGGCTCACCGCGTGTGACGCGGGCCTGCAACTCCGGAATCGTGGGGCGGGGCATCAGGGAATGGTCGAAGTGGTGAGCAGCGACGCCAACGCGGCGCGCGTCGCTGGTGGCAGCGCATCGCGCGTGGCCAGCAGCACGAGGGCGGCGGCCTGACGATACGCATCGCGTGAAAGATGGCCGGTGTCGCGCGTGGATGTCACGAACGCGTGCAGATGCCGCGAGATCGTGTCGACGTCGCCGCGCACGATCGGTCCCGAAATCGCGGCATGCGCGGACGTCGTGTCTGGGAGCTCGCGCAGGTTGGAGGCCACGCTGGCGAGCAGGCCGGCCAGCGCGTCGCGCTTCACACGCGATGGTGCGGGTAGCTCGGCGATCATGCCTTCGGCGAGAGCTGCCAGCGCCGCGCTCGCGTTACCCACGAGTGTTGCGGCGGCGTGCCATCGGGTGCGCCATTCGGCCGGCACAACAACCGGTGTCATGCCCAGCGCCGCAGCGAGGGTTTCGAGTTGCGCGCGCACTGCGTCGTTTCCGTCAATCGCCACGACCGCGCCCGTGAATCGGTCCGTTTGATCACGCGAGGAATGCGCGAGCGCCGAGGGCAACGACACCATCGGATGAAAGCTCCCGACACGTGCCCCACACGCGGCCGCCGCGGTCAGCGGTGTGAGATCGAGCGCGCCGCTGGTATGCACCAACGTGATGCCTTCGCCCCACGCCGCATCGCGCGCACGTTCACTCACGTCGCGGTCGCCAACCGCCAGCACAACCAGATCAACGTGCGCGGCGAGCGCCTCAGCACTGACGGCGCTGACGCCCGTGAGTTCCAGCGCCAATTGCCGCGCGGCGTGAGGACGGCGACTGGACACGGCGACCAACCGGACGCCGGCATCGGCCCGATGGGGTGTGCCGGCACTGGCCGTCGACGCGGCCAGCGCCCGGGCGAGCGCCTGTCCCACCGAACCGAGCCCCACGATGCCAACGTGCATGGGGGAAGCATCACCAGCGGGCACCCAGCCGAGCAAGAGTGCGTGAGCGAATCCGGCGGTCCCGCGCACGATTCGTGTGTGAGAGGTGCTCCGAACAGGTGCGTCCGTCAGATTACCTGTGTGAAAACTCTCTTTGCTGCCAGGCCGACGCACGTATTCGCGTTGCTGCTGATTGTGAGTGGTGCCGCGTGCTTCGACTCCGGCCGCTCGCTCGACTGGGCCGATCCCGACGCCATCCCGCTCGCGGCCCACCTCATGGCCGACGACAGCACCCGCAGCGACGCGCTGCGCGAACTGCTGGTCGCCATGCCACAATCGCAAGACGCACTGGACGACCCGGTCGCACTGCCCGTGATCGAGATGCCGCCGGCGCCCATCACGGCACTCGGTGATGGCGTTGAGCCGCTCGATGGACAGCGCTGCACGCAATCACTACGAGTAGAAGCCACGACGCGAGGCGATGTCGCCGTGTGGTGGTCGGCGCGCTCCGGAGGACGCGTGCACCTGCTCGCCGCGTGGCGCGATGCCGGTCAAACGACGTGGCGCGGGCCCGTGCTGGTGGACACGCTTGATCAGGGCTCCACCGACGCGCGCGATGTCGCGGAGGGTGGCGCGGTGGGCTGTCAGCGACCCGCCGCCGGACTGAGCGTGGACGGTGTCAACGGCTACGTGCACGTGAGTTACGCGCTTGTGGGTCCCGAGGGACCCGGAATTTTTTACGCGCATCAGATGGACCCGCGCGCGGCCTTCGAGCCGCCCATCCCGATCGTGTACGGCGAACGGCTCGGTGCGGCGCGTGTGGGGTCTGACGGGGATCTGGTGGCCGTCGCGTATGAAGATCCCAACAGCGGCTCGCGTCAACGGATTGCGCTGGCGGTATCGCGCACCGCCGGTCACGTGTTCGAGGGCCGCCTGAATGTGAATGCCGGTCTCAATCCGGCCGCCAATCCGTTTGTGCACGCGATGGGACGCGCTATCGTGGTGGGATGGCACGAAGCACCGCCCACCGGTGGTGACACCACATTTCTCTATCGCCGCGCGGTCGCGCGCTGACTACCAACCCAACCTCCTGACCTGTCCAGCCATGACCCGTCCGCCTGTTCTCCTCGGCGCGCACTGCATCGACAACGGCGGTATTCCGATGGCGGCGCGACGAGCCGGTCGCGGTCACATGCAGGCGCTGCAGATCTTCAGTGCCATCCCCAAATTCTACAACGACAAAGTGTCGGTGAAGCCCGATCGCATCGCGCGGTTTCGCGAGGCACTGCAAGACGCGGGTATCGATCCGAAGCACGTGATCGTGCATGCGGGCTACGTGCTCAACTGTGCGACGCCTGACGACACCAAGTGGGAGCGCGCCTCGGTCGCGCTCGCCCGGGAGCTTGAACGCAGCACGTCGCTGGGTGTGGGGGGCGTGTGCTTTCATCCCGGCGCGGCGACCGACGGTGACCGCGACGCCGCACTGGCGCGCGTGTCGGAGGCCATGCGCCGTGCGCTGCTGGCTGTGCCCGACGGCGAAACGCGACTGCTCATCGAGAACACCGCCGGTGCCGGTACGACGGTGGGGCGCACACCGGAGGAAGTCGGCACCATGCTGGCCGCGTTGCCCGCCGAGTTGCGCGCGCGTGCCGGGTACGGGCTCGACACGTGTCATCTCTACGCATCGGGGTACGATCTCGCCAAGTCGCGCGATGAACTCACGGGGGTGCTCGATGCGTTCGAAGCGGCAACCGGTGAGCCACCCTCGTTCCTGCATCTCAACGACAGCGAAGGCGCGCTCGGCTCGAACAAGGATCGTCACGCGCGCATCGGACACGGGGCGATTGGCGCGGCCGCGTTTGGCTGGTTGTTGCACGACCCACGCGCCCGCGGCATCCCGTGCATCATGGAAACGCCGCAAGCGGTGCCGGGCGTGGCCGACGACGACGACACGCCTGACCCTTGGGACGTGGACGACCTGGCGCATCTCCGCGCGCTCGCGGCGGTATGACGCGTCCCGTGCAGCGCTCGGCACCGCACGGAGGCCCACGAGGTGGGTTTGCGGGCCTCAAACCGGGTGGCCTTGACCAGAGGCTTCACGAGCCCGCAGGGCGTCCACAGCGCTTCCGAGCGCGCGCGCGACGCGTTCCCAGCGGGCCCGCCGAGGATTCCCAGAGGGGAAAACACAAAATGCCCTATTGCGCACGGTGCTTCGTCCTATAGCTTGTGGCGCGTCACGCATTGTGTGCGCGACACGGACCGGCACCCCACTCAGGAGATTCCATGGCCCCTGCGAAGAAGTCTGTTAAGAAAGCGGCGAAGAAAGCCGCTGTGAAGAAGCCCGCCGCGAAGAAGGCGGCGCCGAAGAAGGCTGCTGCCGCCAAGAAGGCGGCGCCGAAAAAGGCGGCTGCCCCCAAGACGGCAGCACCGAAGAAGGCCGCTGCCCCCAAGAAGGCAGCCAAGAAGCGCACTCCGAACGCTGCATTCATGAAGGCGCTGACGCCGTCGCCCGCACTGGCCGCCGTCGTTGGTGCGAAGCCGCTTCCGCGTACGGAAGTGGTCAAGAAGTTGTGGGAATACATCAAGAAGAACGGCCTGCAGGACAGCAAGAACAAGCGCAACATCAATGCCGACGAGAAGCTCAAGGCCGTGTTCGATGGCAAGAAGACCGTTTCGATGTTCGAGATGACCTCGCTGGTCAGCAAGCACCTCTCCTGACCATCTTTCAGGACGCATGATGAGGGGGCGTGACCCACACGGGCGCGCCCCTTCGTTGTTTCCTCTCTCCCCGATCTCCATTCTTCCGTGGCCCGTTCACAAAAGCCCAAGCCTGATGCGCCGGTGAGCTCCGTCGCCGCCCTGCGCAGCGGCAAATCCAGCGCACCGGCGCCGCAAAGCTCCGCTTGGGAAAACGTCAAGGCGATTCTGTGGACGCTCGCGATCTTCCTGATCATTCGCACGTTTCTTTTCGAAGCCTACCGCATTCCTTCGGGAAGCATGATCCCCACACTGCTCGTGGGCGACTGGTTGTTCGTCAACAAGCTCGCGTACGGCCCGAACATTCCGTTCACCGACATCAACCTGCCGGGCTACACCGAGCCCAAGCGCGGCGATGTCGTGGTCTTCAAATCCCCGCCGCAACTCGATCAGCCGTTGGATCCAAACCCCACGCTCGTCAAGCGTCTGGTGGCCGTGGCCGGTGACACGGTGCACATGCGGGGCGCTCTGTTTCACCTGAACGGCGTGCCGCAACCGCAGCCGGACGCGACGCGCGAGAATCCGCGACGCGACGGGTCGTTCACCGATCCGCTGTTTGGCTGGCAGAAGCAGTATGAAATCTTTGGGTCACGCCTTGGCGATCCTGCCAAGGAGCCGACGCTTGACGATTGGGGACCGCTCGTTGTGCCGGCCGGCCATCTCTTCATGCTCGGTGACAACCGCTACGATTCCAAGGACGGACGCTACTGGGGCATTGTGCCGCGCGACAATGTGCGCGGGCGACCATCGTTCGTGTATTACTCCTATCGTGCCAACGAGAGCGATCGCGTGCTGCCCTTCATCACCGACATTCGGTGGGGACGCATCGGGACCGTGATTCGCTGAGTCCGAACGGGCGTGCGGTCCGCGCCCGAGCATGTTTCCGTTCTTTCACCGCTTGCCGATGATTGTCTCCGCGCTGGTGTTCAGGATGCGCCCATGAAGCGCCCGCGACCGGTCGCCGTGCTCTTGGCGCTGTCGTTCGCATCATTGTTGGCGCTCCCGGGGCACCGCGCGAGCGCCCAGCCTCCAGCGTCTGCATCACGCGTTGACACGACACCGCTGCGCGGTGCACTGCGTGCCGACACGGTCTGGTCGCAGTCCCTCGGTATCCGCAAGCGGCTGCTGGTGTACCTGCCGCCGTCGTATCTGGTCGACAGCACGACACGCTATCCCGTGCTGTTTTATCTGCACGGCCTCACCGGCGCCGAAGACAACTGGCTGCAGTTGGCTCGCCTCGATCGCGTCATGGACTCGTTGATTGCGCAGGGCGCACCGGAAGCGATCATCGCGATGCCCGACGGTGACGATTCGTGGTATACCACGTGGGCCACGTTGCCGAACGCGGCGGCGTGTCAGAATGATACGGCGCGCCGCGAATCGGCGACCTCGTTCTGTGTCCCGTGGCCACACTACGACGACTACATTGCGCGCGACCTCGTCGCCCATCTGGATCGCACGTACCGCACGCGGGCGGACGCCCGGCATCGTGGAATCGCGGGGCTCAGCATGGGTGGCTTTGGCGCGGTCACGCTCGCGCTTCGCTATCCCGAGGTGTTCTCCGCTGCGGCCAGTCACTCGGGTGTGCTCGCGCCGGCCTTGCTTGGGCCGCGTCCGTTTCGGGAGCCGGCAATCTGGGCGCGCACGCCCGCCGAGTTGCGGGAAGCATCAGGACGACGCTACGCATGGTTTGCGCCGGTGTTCGGGACGGATACGATTGGCTGGTACGCGCGCGACCCCGGACGTCTGGCGGCGCGATTGGTGACGGCCGGCACTTCCGTTCCGTCGATCTGGATCGACTGTGGATTGAGCGATGTGTTTCTCGACCAGAACCGCGCGTTCGTTGCAACGCTTCGCTCACTCGGATTGTCGTACCGGTACCACGAACCCGATGGGGGGCACGATTGGAGCTATTGGCGAGCGCAACTTCCGCACAGCGTGACGTGGTTACTCGCGCAGGTGGCGGGTCCTGCGGCACCCGACAGCCACTAACGTGGCTGCCATGATGCCGAGCGCTCCAAGCGGAGTACCAACGGTGCCGCACGCGCGCACCAGCGTGTGGCGGACCATGTCGCGCTCCACACTGGAACTGGCGGGACTCACCGGCGTGGCCGTCCGCGTGTATCGCGCCGTCGTGTTGGGGAGCGATGCGTTCTCCAGCTGGACCGCGCTGGTTGGCGCACTGATTGTGGCGGTGATCCTGGTGTGCGGTGTGCTGACGTGGCACCTGAGCAATTTCACCATTCGTCGTTGGCCGTTGCGCGTGGCCCTGTTCCTCGGCGTGGAGGTCGCCGCCGAGTTCGGCATGAGCTCGGTGCTCATCGCGCTGCGACGGGAGCCGATCGGTTCGGGGTTGGCCACATGGGCCGACTGGTGGCCGCTCGCTGGCCAGACGCTGCTTGAGCGTGGCCTGGTAATGGGGGCCTATGCCACGCTGCTCGCCGGTGCCATGTGGGTCGTCACGCGGCGTTCTCGTATCGATCCGTAACTCCCGCAGACGGCCTACGTCTTCACGCCGACATGAATCGGCGTTACCGTCCGCGTATGTCATCCAGCTCACGTCGTCTGATTCCGGCCGTGCGCCCGCTCGGGCCGCTGCTCGGCGCGCTCCTCGCGATCGCCCCGCTCGGCGCACTCCTCGCGATCGCCCCGCTCGGCGCGCAGGGTGCGCCGCCCATCGCGCCGCGTCCCACCGCCGCCGCCATCGCCGCGCCCGCGTGGCGCACCCTCGCCACACGCGATTCCCTGCGCCCCTTCGGTTCATTGCGCGAGCAGGCCGTGATTCGGCAGCAGTGGCTCGAGCAGCGCATGAACAGCGTGCTGCCCGCGCTGATGCGAAAGTACAACGTGGATATGTGGGTCATTCCGATGCGCGAGTACAACGAAGATCCCATCTTCCGCTCGCTCGTCTCCCCCACCACCTTTGCCGCGCGTCGTCGCACGATCTACGTGCTGTTTGATCGCGGCGCCGAGGGGATTGAACGGATCGCGTTCGGTGGCACAAATCAGGGCGGCGTGTACAAGGCAATTCGTTCTACGAAAGCGGTGGACGCGCCGGCGGCCGGCAGTCGCAGCAACGATCGCACGGCGGAACTGTGGGGCGACGAACAGTGGCAGGTGCTCAAGGCCGCCATCGAAGAACGGCAGCCCAGGCGCATTGCGATCAATGCGTCGCGCACGTGGCATTTTGCCGACGGACTCACGCACGGTGAATACGAGGGCATGAGCGAAGCGCTTGGTCCGGCGTTCGCGGCCCGACTCGTGCCTGCTGAAGGACTGGCCGTCGACTTTATTGCGTCACGGTTGACCGAAGAAGAAGCGGTGTTTGAACAACTCAACGCGCTCGCCTGGAATATCATCGAAGAGGCGTTCAGCGAACGGGTGATCACGCCCGGACAGACGCGCACCGAAGACGTGATCTGGTGGATGCGTCAACGGCTGAATGATCTGGGACTCGAGACGTGGTTCCAGCCCAGCGTTGAGGTGCAGCGCAACTTCGGCAGCAGCGAGCTGGTGGGACCGAATCCGATCATTCAGCGCGGCGATTTGTTGCACTGCGACTTTGGCATCAAGGCACTCGGGCTCAACACCGACACGCAGCATATGGGCTACGTGCTGCGCGACGGCGAAACCGATGTGCCGGCGGAGCTCAAGGCGGTGTTGCGTGCGTCCAATCGCCTGCAGGATATCGTCGTGGATGAACTCAAGCCCGGTCGCACCGGCAATGAGATTCTGGCCGCGTCGCTCGCGCGCATGCGCGTCGACGGCATCGAAGGCACGATCTATTCACATCCCATCGGCGCGCACGGACACGGCGCGGGCACGATGATCGGCTTGTGGGACTATCAGGATGGCGTGCCCGGGCGGGGCGATTTCCCGGTCATCGCCGGCATGTGGTACTCCATCGAGTTGCAGGCCACGGCTGCGGTGCCGCTCTGGAGCGGACAGCGCGTGCGTTCGGCGCAGGAAGAAGATGTGATAATCGGAGCCGACGGTCGCGTGCGCTGGGCACGCGGACGACAGACGGAGTTCCACGTGGTGCGCTGACGTGCCGCACGAAACGGCGCTGATCGCCACCATCGCAGTTGGCCTCGGACTCGCGTTCGTCTTTGGCTATATCGCCACGCGCGTTCGACTCCCCGCGCTCGTGGGGTATCTGCTCGCGGGCATCGCGGTCGGTCCGTATAGCCCCGGCTTTACGGCCGATGCCGATTTAGCGGCACAGCTTGCTGAAATCGGTGTGATCCTGCTGATGTTCGGCGTGGGATTGCACTTCTCGCTGCGCGACTTGATGAATGTGCGGCGCGTCGTCGTACCCGGTGCGCTGCTGGGCATGACGGCGATGACGCTGGCCGGTACCGGACTCGCCATGTCGTGGGGCTGGTCAATCGGGTCGGCGATTACGTTCGGTTTGTGTATCTGCATTTCCAGTACCGTCGTTGTGATTCGTGCTTTCGAACAGCGTAACGCGCTCGACAGCGGCTCGGGCAAGCTGGCCGTGGGTTGGATGATTGTCGAGGATCTCGTCATGGTCATTGCGCTGGTGATGTTGCCCGCGCTGGCGCCGATGATGGGTGGCAATAGTGCCGGCGTCGATTCCGCACAACCGCTCTGGCTGGCCTTGGCAATCACGCTCGCCAAGGTGGTCGCCTTCTCCGCGCTCATGTATTTCGTGGGCCGCCGCAGCATTCCGTGGCTGCTCTGGCAAGTCGCGCGCACCGGCTCCCGCGAACTCTTTACGCTGTCGGTGCTGGCAGCAGCGCTCGGCATTGCGGTGGGAGCCGCCGCGCTCTTCGGCGTGTCGTTCGCGCTCGGCGCGTTCTTTGCCGGCGTGGTGATCAGCGAATCGGATCTCAGCCATCAAGCGGCGGCGGACGCCCTGCCGATGAAAGACGCGTTTGCGGTGTTGTTTTTTGTATCCGTGGGCATGTTGTTCGATCCCGGGATCTTGTTGCGCGAGCCACTCAAGGTGTTGGCGATCGTGGCGCTCGTCATGCTCATCAAACCAACCGTGGCCACACTGGTGCTGCTGCGACTGCGCAAACCGCCGCATAGCGCGGTGAGCGTGGGTGCCAGCCTCGGCGAGATCGGTGAGTTCAGTTTTATTCTGGCGGGCCTCGCGATTTCGCTTGAACTGCTCGATGCTGACGGGCGCAGTTTGATCCTCGCGGCGGCACTCATCTCGATTTCACTCAACCCGTTGCTGTTCCTCGCGCAGCCGCGCATCGAGAACTGGTTGCACAAACGCTGGCGTTTGCTCAATGCGCTCGAAGAGAACAGCGAGACGCCGGTGACGACCGGGCTCGAGATGCAGGAACACGCCATCATCGTTGGCTACGGCCGCGTCGGGAGTACGATCGGTGATGCGCTCAACGACTGTAACGTGCGGTTTGCGGTGGTCGAACAGGATCGCCTGCTCGTCGACCGCCTGCGTGAACGTGGCATCTCGTCGGTATACGGTGACGCCGCCAGGCCCGGCATTCTGACGCAGGCGTCGCCAGCCACGGCCCGTTTGCTCGTGGTGGCGACCCCCGACCCGTTTCAGGCGCGGCGGGTGGTGGAGTTGGCACGCGAGGCCAATCCGGACATCGACATTGTCGTGCGCACACACACCGCCACCGAACAGGCCTACTTCGAGCAGCTCGGCGTGGGACGCGTGGTGATGGGCGAGCGCGAACTGGCCTTGGGGATGGCGCACTACGCGATCCTTTCGCTTGGGTACGGAGACGATGTGGCCGACCGTCGCGTCGACGCGCTGCGGGCCCGGGGCGTCGCACGACGGGCGACGTCGGGGTGAGACGTGAAGGCGTGCGCGGGAATCCTGAGGAACAACCCAGGCCCGCACGGTGCTAGATTGCAAGGTGCCACCGAGTGGTGGGCCGAGTCCGCACACCCGAGAGATATGTCCCGCAAGAAACGTCTGCTGGTCGTTGGTGACCGTGTGTTGATCAAACCCGAAGAGGGCGAGCAGCGCAGCAAGGTGGGCCTCTACCTGCCCGCAACGGCTGTCGACAGCCAGGCGGTGCAGGGCGGCTCCATCGTGAATACCGGTCCCGGGCTGGCGTTACCGGATCTTGGGGATCATTCCGATGAACCGTGGCGAACGGCCGGCGGCTCCGGCCGCGAGGCGCGCTACGTGCCGATGCAGGCGCGCGTGGGCGACTACGCAATTTTTTTCAAGAAGGCCGCGGTCGAAATTACTTTCGACAACGAGCAGTATCTCGTCGTTCCGCAGGCCGCGATTCTCGCGCTGGTGCGTGAAGGAAACGATGTCGCGGAACCCGAGTCGTTCGATTCCTGATTGGCCTTTGGCCAATGTTATTCTGACCTTCGCGAGGAGTATGTCACGATGATGTATCCAGAGCAGATTGTTGGCCCGATGCGTGAGGAACTCACCCGCCTGGGCGTTGAAGAACTGCGCACGGCCGACGCGGTGCGTGACAAGTTGGCGCAGGCCAGCGGTACGCAGCTGGTGGTGGTGAACAGCGTGTGCGGCTGTGCCGCGCGCAACGCGCGCCCCGCTGTCGCCATGGCGCTGGCAGGACAGCACAAGCCCGACGCGAGCTACACCGTGTTCGCCGGTCAGGATAGCGAGGCCACGCAGGTCGCCCGCAGCTACTTCACGGGTTACTCGCCAAGCTCCCCATCCATTGGTTTGCTCAAGGACGGAGACGTCGTGTTCATGCTCGAGCGTTGGCAGATCGAAGGCCGCACCGCACAGGAAATCGCGGCCGATATGTCGTCGGCGTTCGAGAAGCACTGCGCGACGGCCAAAGCCGAGGCGTAGTCGCACTCTGCCCCGATCACCGAGCCAGCGATTGGTGATCCGCGCAGCGTCCGCTGTGCTGGTCATCGTCGTGGTGGTCATGACGGCCTGGATGTTCACCGGGCTTCCAGCGCCCGTGGCCAGCTTCATGGCAACCGCCGAGTTCGATCCGTGTCTGAAGCGGTACAACGCCGCGCGCAACGCGCGTGACACGCTGGGCGTCGATGGACTGGTGCTCACGCCCAAGACACGATTCACACGAGAAGTGACCTGTGGCGGACTTCGGCTGGGCCTCCAGTCGGGGGCCGGCGCGGGCCGGCAATAGGCCGCGCGTCGTCCGCTGCCCCGTGTGCTACGCGCGCGCCTCACGTGGCGCGCGCGTTGGGCGTGGTGCGTGGTGCGTGGTGCGTGGTGCGTGGTGCGTTGTGCTCCGCGCCTCAGCGCCGCGACACCCACTTGGCGATTTCGCGCACCGTTGGCCGCTTGCCGTACATGAGCAGCCCCACGCGGTAGATACGCGATGCCAGCCACGTTGCCGCGACCGCGCCCACGATCACCGATGCGAGTGAGC
>JBBRDP010000037.1:0-21115 GCA_038203795.1 Gemmatimonadales bacterium | reverse complement strand
ATGGCCGCCGTGCGCCAGTGGCGGATGAAGTCAAAGGTGGTGTGATGAAAAATGCGGATCATGGCCGACTCAGATGCTCAACGCCTTGGCGCCGCGGGTTTGCTGCAGCCAGAGCATGAAGAAGGTCCTGCTGACGAACAGCGCCGTAAAGAGCGACGCCACCACGCCCGCGATGAGGGTTACCGCAAAACCACGCACTGGTCCGGAGCCGTATTGGTACAGCACCGCACCGGACAGAATCGTTGTCACGCTGGAGTCAACGATGGCCGACAGCGCGTGCTTGAAGCCTTCGTCGATTGACAAGCGAGTGGATTTGCCGGCGTCGATCTCCTCGCGAATACGCTCAAAAATCAGTACGTTCGCGTCGACGGCAATACCGACCGAGAGTACGAATCCGGCGAGACCGGGCAGTGTGATGACGGCGTTGAAGCCAGCCAGCACCGCCAGCGTGTAAAGCACATACAGGAACAGCGCCGAGACTGCCAGGACACCGGCGAATCGGTAGTACCCGATCATGATCACGATGACCAGGCCAACGGCGATCCCGAGCGCCAGCACACCACGATCGATCGAGTCCTGACCCAGGCTGGCGCCGATGTTGCGCACCTCGGTGATCTTGAGCGGCACCGGGAGCGCGCCCGCGCGCAGGACCAGCGCAAGATCCTGCGCTTCCTGCAGCGATGCGCCGCCGAGCGAGATCTGGCCATTTCGGCCAATCGGGCTCTGGATCGTAGGCGCCGTCACGACCTTGTCGTCGAGCACGATGGCCATGCTCTTCTTGAGATTCTTGGCCGTCTCGTTCCGGAAGCGGCGACCACCTTCGCTGTTGAGCGTAAAGGTGACGACGTTGCCATCGACGGGATCTGAACTGGGGCGCGCATCGGTGAGCGACTCGCCGGTGATGATCGGCTTGGAGTCGAGCATGTAGAGCTCACGAAACTTCTGCCCGCCCGTGCCCTCCTGTTCCTCAGCGCCCCATTTGAGCGTTTTGCCGGGCGGGATGACCGCGAGCACCGACGGCTGCAACAGCGCGTTCTGAAGCTGCGTCACCGCGTCTGCGGCAACGACATACTGGCCGGGTACCAACCCGCCCTGCGCGATGTTCGATGAAAACAGACCGCGCGTATTCAGCGTGGCAGCGGCCGTTGTGTCGACTGCGGCGGAATCCGGCTTGGCACTGTCCGTACCAAAGAGCGACGTCACGCCGACGCGCGTGGCGGTATCACCACCGGCGACGCCTGTGACGACCCCGATACCGGCCGCCCGCGCCGCTTCATCGAGTCTCGGTAAGATGCGCTCGAGCGCCTGCGTTTCATCCGTGATCAGGAACTGGAGAAAGGCCGCCTCGGAGACAACAGACTGCGCGCGTTCCGGATCGTCGACGCCGGGAAGTTCAACGATGATACGATCATCGCCCACCTTCTGCACCACCGGTTCGGCCACGCCGAACTCGTCGATACGCTGACGGATGACGCGGAGCGAACGATCGAGCGCCTCGGATTTGTCGGCGACCGCCTGACGTGAGTCATCGACCTCGAGCGTGAGGTGCATGCCACCTTGCAAGTCGAGTCCCTTCTTGAGGGGCACTCGCTTGACGGTGTCGTACACGAAGACACCGTCGCGCTTGACGCGCTCGATGACCGTTCGCGGATAGAGCATCACGACCGAAGCAATGACGCATCCGAGAATGAGTAAGAGGCGAGTCTTGAGGTTCGCCATCGCGGCTGGAGGCTGGAGACGTGAATGACCGATACGGCGCGCCCGGAGGGCGTGCTCGCAGCGAGGAAAATGCGGTGTAGCCTTGTAACTTAGAGGCTCAACAGGTCGCGCGCCAAGGCCTCATCGATAGCCAACTGTGCGCGCAGGGCATCGCCGTCGGAAAAGCGACGCACTTCGCGCAGCCGAGCGAGCAGCTCGATGCGCACGCGCTGGCCATACCAGTCGCCGGTGACATCGAACAAATGCGCCTCCAGACGGCGCTCGGCTTCGTCCCAGGTGGGGCGTCCACCGAGGTTGAGCATGCCGCCAACCCGCCCCTCGGGCAGCACCGCGCGCACGGCGTAGACGCCGTCGGGCGGCAACAACTTCCGCGGCGAAATCGGCGCAAGATTGAGCGTCGGAAATCCGAGCAATCGACCACGTTTTTCGCCGTGCACGACGGTTCCGGACACGGAGTACGGTCGGCCAAGCCCATCGGCCGCCCGGACAAGGTCGCCGCCGGCGACGGCGCGCCGGATCGCCGTGGACGACACGGGGTGCCCCTCGCTCCCCTGCACCGGCTCCACCAACTCCACCGTGAAGCCTCGCTGCGCCCCCAGCGATTGCAGCACCCCCGCATCACCCATGCGGTTCCGACCGAAGCCGTGGTCGTGTCCGATGAGTAGCGCGTCCAGCCGACAAGCATCTCGCAGCACCACCTCGACAAACGCTTCGGCCGACAACGCGGCCAGCTCCGGTGTAAACGGCAGCACCACCACAACATCCACACCCGTTTGCGAGAGCGCGTCGAGTTTCTCTTCACTCGTCGTGAGCAGCGGCGGTGCGGCGGCCGGATTCACGATGTCGAGCGGATGCGGATCGAAGGTGATCACCACTGACGTGAGCTTGCGTTCCCGCGCCAACGTGACGAGTCGCGCGACAACATCCTGATGACCGCGATGGACGCCGTCGAAGGTACCGACTGTGATCGCGCTGCGTTCGCGATGCGCGGGCCACATCAGCTGCGACAGATCACGCACGACAATCATGCGCTCGTCTCCGGCGACAGCAACACCACGCGCGGTTGCCACCGGTCACCGGTCTCGTGCGCGACACGCTCCGCCACCGCCACCACTCGGCCGTCGGGCGCGACCAGCGCGGCGCGGACGCCGACAACGGTTGCATCGATTTGTCGTCCGGTGCGCAGCGCGTCGAGTGATGACGCGTCAATGGGTTGCACGGCGAGTTCCGAAAGCGCAGGCAATGGATTTTCCACCGGCAGTTCGGCATTGGGAACGAGCGCGTCACACGACACCGCGCGCGACACGTGTAATGCTCCGCTGCTCAGCCGTCTCAGCGTGGCACAATGCGCGACGGTGCCCATGGCCACGCCCAGATCGCGCGCGAGCGAACGCACGTAGGTGCCGCCGCTGCAGGTGATGTCCATGTCGATCCAGTCGTCACCGCGTGCGAGTTCCCGCCACTGCGCCACGTGAATCGACACCGGTGCGAGTTGCACATCTTCACCGCGCCGCGCACGAGCGTAGGCGCGTTCACCATCGATATGCTTGGCCGAGTACGCGGGGGGCACCTGCGATATCGACCCGGTCAGTGATGCGATGGCCGCGCCGAGCTGCATCCAATCCGGGGCGATGCCATGCGCAACCGGGACACCGGTGGAATCATCGGTGTTGGTCGCGACGCCGAAGGCGATGCGGGCGCGATACACCTTGGGCTCGCCGTATACGTACGGCAGCAAGCGCGTGGCCTGCCCCACGGCGCAGACCAAGAGTCCGGTGGCGAAGGGATCGAGCGTGCCGGCGTGGCCGACCCGCTTGGTGCGCAGCGCACGCCGAATGCGCGCGACCACATCATGCGACGTCAGTCCGGCCGGCTTGTCGACCAGCAAGAGTCCCTCCACGTACGGACGCCGCGGCGGCACGCGCGCGGGTGGCACCGCGTCAGGTGCTGTCGTCACCGGTGCGCGAGTCGTCATCGCTCGTCGCTTCCTGCCGCACTTGGGCGAGCAACTGCTCGATTCGTGCGGCATGCGCGATGCTCTCGTCGACCTTAAACTCGATTTCCGGTGCGGCGCGCAGGCGCAGTGCGCGCCCCACGCTGCCACGCAGATGATGCGCGACCGACGCGAGCCCTTCGTATGTGGCCTTGCGTTCCTCGTCGGTGCCCATCACGCTCACGAACACCTTGGCGTGGCGCAGGTCACGCGTGACATCGACTGCTGTCACGGTGACGAGCCCCTTGAGCCGCGGATCTTTCGCACCGTCGCGAAGAAACGTGGCCACTTCGGTCCGAATGCCTTCGGCCACGCGCTCCGCGCGCCGTGGATCTCCACCTGTCATGTGTCGCCCCTCCTACGACGAACGCGTCGCGTCGTCGAGCGTGCGCGCCACCACTTCGGTCTTGTAGCACTCGAGCACGTCCCCGACCTTGATGTCGTTGAAGTTCTCGACGCCGATGCCGCACTCGTAACCTTCTTTGACTTCCTTCGCATCGTCCTTGAAGCGACGCAGCGATCCAAGCGTGCCCGAATAAATTTCGACACCATCGCGAATGACGCGCACCCGCGAACCGCGCGTGATCGTACCACTGCGGACGTAGCTGCCGGCGATCGTGCCAACACGCGCCACCTTGAACACATCGCGCACCTCGGCCTCGCCCACCACCACCTCGCGCGACTCCGGACGCAGCATGCCTTCGAGCGCGGAGCGCACGTCGGCCACGGCCTCGTAGATGATGCGATACAGCTTGATATCGACACCTTCCCGTTCGGCCGCCTGACGCGCGTTGTTGTCGGGGCGCACGTGGAAGCCGATGATGATGGCCCCCGACGCCTTCGCAAGCAGGATGTCGCTCTCGGTGATGGCGCCAACACCGCGGTGGACGATGTCCACCGCGACTTCGGTGGTGGACAGCTGTCCGAGCGAGTCGGCCAGCGCTTCCGCCGGACCGCCCTGGTCGGCCTTGATGAGCAACCGCAGCTGACGTTTTTCGCCAGCGGCCGTCTGCGACATGAAGTCTTCGAGCGACACGGAGCCGCGCGACGTGCGACGACTGCGCGCTTCGCGATCGAGTCGCTCACGACGCTGCGCAATATCACGCGCCTGCGACGCATCTTCCACCACGATGAGCTGATCACCCGCCATCGGTACGCCCGGCAAACCGAGAATCTGTACCGGGATCGCCGGGCCGGCCGACTTCACGATCTTGCCGCGTTCGTCGAGCAGCGCGCGAACGCGTCCCGAGAACATGCCGCAAATGAAGTCATCACCAACCTTGAGCGTACCGTTCTGCACGAGCACAGTGGCCACCGAGCCCTTGCCTGGATCGAGCTGCGCTTCGACCACGGTTCCCGTGGCGTTGCGCACCGGATTGGCCTTGAGGTCGAGAATTTCGGCCTGCAGCAAAATCTGTTCAAGCAACAACGGCACGCCTGTCCCGTGCTTGGCCGAAATCTCCGACGACAGCACCGTCCCACCGAAGTCTTCGAGTACGACTTCGTGCTGCAGCAGATCCTGCTTCACCTTGCCCGGGTTCGCCTGCGGCAGATCGACCTTGTTAATGGCGACGATCAGCGGCACCCCCGCACTCTTGGCGTGCGAGATGGCTTCGATCGTCTGCGGCATGACCTGGTCATCGGCGGCCACGACCAGCACCACAATGTCGGTAACCTGCGCACCGCGCGCACGCATGGCGGTGAACGCTTCGTGACCTGGCGTGTCGAGGAATGTGATCATCTTGCCGCCCGGCAACGACACGTGATACGCGCCGATATGCTGCGTGATGCCACCGGCTTCACCGGCCACCACATTGGCCTTGCGGATGTAGTCGAGCAGCGACGTTTTGCCATGGTCGACGTGACCCATGATGGTGACGATGGCCGGACGTGACACGAGCTGTTCCGGCGTATCGATGATGACCTCTTCACCGAGATCGGCCGAATACTCTTCTTCGCGCACCGCTTCGAACCCGAACTCGCTCGCGATGAGCTCGATCTGGTCGAAGTCGAGACGCTGATTGATCGTGACCATCAGGCCGAGCGTCTTGAAGGCAAAGCCTACGATTTGAGTGGCCGAGACACCAAGAATCTGCGCGAGTTCGGAGACCGTAATGAACTCGTTGACGCGCACGGTTTTTTTCTCGCGCTCGGCCGCTTCGGCGCGCTGCGCTTCCATTTCTTCGCGCGCATCACCGAACCGTCCCCGACCACGGCGCCCGCTGGCGGGGCCGCGCATCGCGGTCATGGTCTTGGTGATGTTCGCCGACACCGCTTCCTGATCGACGGCCCCCCGCTTGCCCTTCTTGCCACGACGCGCGGCCGGCGAACTGCTCTGCGCACCGGCTCCGGGCGTGCTGGGCGCACCTGTTCCCGCACCCCCTGCCGCGCCCGGTCCGCTGGGACGCCGATCGTCGCGACGTGCCCCACCACCCAAGCCACCCCCCGGTGCCGCACTGGCAATCGGTCGGGCACCAAAGGGCGTGGACGGCCGACCGCGTGGCGCACCCGGCACGATCGGTCGCGGACGCAGGCGGCCACTGTCCGACGGTGCCGACGATGGGGTGGCCGACGCCACCGGCTGCGGGGCGCTCGGCGACGCCGATGCCACGGGCACGGGACGCGGTGTGACCGGAGCGGGGGCTGTCATCGGTTCCGTGGGCGCCGCAACAACCGGCGCCGCAACCGCCTCTCCACCCGTCTCATCGCTCGCCGAGTCGATGGCTGCAGTAGCCTTGGCCGCCTCGGCGGCAGCAGCGGCCTGCGCCGCAGCGGTCTCGGCCGCAATGCGATCCGACGCTGCACGGCGCACGGCACGCTCCGCAGCAGCACGATCGCCCGCCGCCTGCTCGGCCGCCGCCTGCTCGGCCGCACGTTCGGCGTGTGCCGCAGCCGTCGCCGCAGCGGCAGCGGCCTCGGCCTCAACCGCCTCGGCCTCGGCGTCCGCCTGCTGCTGCGCCGCCTCGACGTCTACGCGACGACGCCGACGAACCGACGGCGCGTCCTCCGTGGTCTCAGCGACCGGGGCGGCCACGACTTCGGCCGCAGCGGCAGCCGTCGTGCGGCGACGACGCGGCTTGGCCTCGGGCGCCGGATTGGCGGCTTCGGCGCGGATGCGCTTCTCGCGCTCCCACCGCACGCGCGCACGCGCGACTTGGTCGTCCGTGAGCAGCGACATGTGGCTGCGAACCGGGACGTCCATTTGGCGAAGCAGGGTAATCACTTCATCGGCCGTAATGCCGAACTCACCTGCCATGTCATGCACACGAAGCTTGCTCAACCCTTCCTCCTCTGCGCGTCACGCGCCGCATCGCCAACATCGGCCGACTCCGAATTCGGAATCGGTTCGACAGCGTCGCGGATACCGCGCGCCAGCGCTTGATCTACAATACCGACCGCAGCTGTGGAGTCACGTCCAGCTACCGCGCCCAGCTCGGCCGCACTCGGCCACTCAATAATCTGTACCCGCGTCGCCCGCAGGAGGGGCACTACCTTGTCGAGCGAGTGACGCGATACATCGGTCGCCACCAGCGCGAGCCGAAGTCCACCCTTACGGGCCGCCTCCCGCACCTGCTCCACACCCACGACCACCAGCCGACCGCGGACGCCCAAGCCCACCAATCCCAGCACCTTGCGGCGCGCCGCCTCGGACAGGACGACCGGAGACACCGCCGCGTCGGACATCACCGGGTTGGTAACGTCGTGCCGCCGTCAGCCGAGGCATCGCTGCCGTCGTCTTCCGTGGTGAGCTCGTCGATGATCGCCATGATGCGATCCGCTTCTGCGGCCGCAATGCCCGGCAATCGAAGGAAATCTTCCCGGTCGAGATCGAGAATGTCGTTGAGCGTTTTGAAGCCGGCTTCTTCGAGCACCGCTACGGTTGCTGGTGGCAACTCCGCGATTTCGCCGAGCGGCAGATCTTCTTCGCCCTCCTCTTCCTCCGGAAGCGGCGCGAAGAGCGGCATGTCACCGCCCTTCTCCAGCCACTCGCGGCTCGAATAGAGATCGATTTTCCAGCCCGTCAGCTCAGACGCCAGGCGCACGTTCTGTCCGCTGCGACCGATGGCGAGCGACAACTGATCTTCGTCGACGACGGCCTGGATGGTGCGCGTGATCGGATCACTGAAGACACGGGCCACCCGGGCCGGTGCCAGCGCCAGTTTGGCGAAGCGCTCCGGCTCTTCCGACCACGGCACAATGTCGATGCGCTCGCCGCCCAACTCGTTCACCACGGCCTGCACACGCGCTCCCTTGAGACCGACGCACGCGCCGACCGGATCGATCGCCGCATCGCGCGACATGACGGCGATTTTAGTGCGACTGCCGACCTCGCGCGCGGCGGCCTTGATCTCCACGATGCCCTGCTGAATTTCCGGCACTTCCAGCTTGAACAGAGCCGTGACAAACATCGCGTCGCTGCGGCTGAGAATCAGGCGCGGCCCTTTGGGCGTATCTTCGACACGCTTGAGCACGGCGCGGATGGTCTCACCCTGGTGCGCACGATCCCGATGATTCTGCTCACGGTACGGGATGATGGCCTCTGCCTCCCGAAACTTGTTGAGCATGATCACCAGCTTCCCACGCTCGATCTGCTGGACTTCGCCTGACAACAGTTCGCCAACGCGCTCGCTGAACTCATCCTTGATGCGCGTTCGCTCGCCCTCGCGCACCCGCTGCAGAATGCGCTGCTTCGCGGCCTGCACGGCGGTGCGCCCGAACTCGTTGAAGTCGACCGGCTGTTCCATGACGTCGCCGAGCTGGAACTCCGGATCTTCGAAGCGCGCGTCCTCAAGCAGGACCTCGCGCGCCGGATCGGTGACTTCGTCGACTACTGTTTTAAGGAGCACAATCCGGATGGCCCCTTTATCCTCGTCAATCTCGATCTCGGCCTGCACCGTAGCGCCATGCTTTTTTGCCAAGGCGGCATGAATGCCGTCCTGTAGCAGCTCGTGCAGTTCCGTGCGATCGAGCTGCTTCGCGTTTGACAACTCGCGAATCGCAGCAAGAATCTCGGCGGACCCGACCATCCGTGACACCCCTTATCGTTTCCAGTGAAACGCGAGTCGCGCCTGCGTGATGGTGTCGAGCGGGAGTTGGTACTCCACACCCTTGCCGTCGCGCACGACCGCGCCTGCCGCGCCATCCTCGCCCTCAACCCCGAGGATCTCAACGTCCTGACGTCCCCCGGGCAGCGCGCCACAGGTGACGGTGGCGCGGCGCCCGACAAAGCGTCGCCATTCTTCTACCGTGCGCAGGGGACGGTCGGCACCGGGAGACGACACCTCGAGCACGTACTGCTGAGGCATTGACTCCATGGCGTCAAACCGGGCCTCCAGCGCCCGACTTACTCGCGTACAATCTTCCAGCGAAACCTTCTCGCGATCCCGCCGTTCAACTCGAATCTCAAGTACCGGTCGCGCCTTGGAACCACCCCGCCGAAGCTCGACCAGATCGAACTCCAGCTCCTGCAGTGCGTCGGTAATGATTGGTTGCAGCGGATCGCCTGCGTGCCCGGCCACAAGAAACTCCAGAGAACAAAAAAGTGTGGGGGCCATCCCCACACTTCACAACGCCCGGCGCGCTCGAGCTGAGCGACCGGGCGTAGTCAGGTAACGTACGAACTGGAACGCGGAAGGTCAAGTCATACCATCATTTGGAGCCTCTGCACCAGACCGGAGAATCACCGCCAACTGGCGCCCCGCATCACCGCCACGATGCGTGTAGAGACGGTCTTTGTGACACTGCGTACACCAGTCGCTGATGCGAAGTTGCCTCACTCCAGCCCGCCGCGCGCGACCGGCCAGGTTCGCCCGCAGATCGAGCAACTGTGGTCCGGACGCGCGCGCTCCCGTGACGGCCGCGATGACCTCAGGGCCAACCTCATAACATTGGCCGCAGATGGCCGGTCCGAAATGCACCAGCAACTCGTCTGTCGGCGCACCGAGCAGGCGCATGGCCTCCACGCCGCGCTCCATCATGCCTGCCGCGACGCCGCGCCAGCCGGCGTGCAGCACGCCGATCGCGCCGCCGGGGTGGGCCAGAAACACCGGCGTGCAATCGGCAATCGTCACCGCCATGGCCACCCCGCGCTCGGCCGTCACGTGACCGTCGCGCCCTGTTCCCCTTAGCCAGCCGCGCCAGCCCGCGCCGTGCACCTCCACGGCCGCGCCGTGCACCTGGGCGGCGGACGCCAGCGCTGCCGCCCCGTACTCCTGGCAGTCGTCCAGCAGCGCGTTCCACCGACCCATCACGTCAGCGACGGGTTCGGTCGACCCCAAGCCGAAACTGCCCGACGCCCTCGTGGTGGTGAACGCCACCACCCCGATCGCATCAAACTCGTCGACCCGCAGACCGGCGGCCAGTGGGCCCGACTCAGTCTCCGTCACGCTCCACCCGTTCGATCACCGCGCCCAGTGCCCCGAGGCGTTCGTGAATCCGCTCGTACCCGCGCTCGATCTGCCCCGCATTCTTAATGGTGCTCGTCCCCTCGGCGCAGCAGGCGGCGAGCAGCATGGCCATGCCAGCACGAATGTCGGGTGACTCGACCGTTTGCGCCCGCAAACGGCTTGGGCCGGCCACCAGCGCCCGATGCGGGTCGCAGAGCACAATGCGCGCGCCCATGCTCACCAGCTTGTCGACGAAGAACAACCGCGACTCAAACATCTTTTCGTGCATGAGGATGAGTCCTTCGCACTGCGTAGCCGTCACGATGGCGATCGACATCAGGTCGGCGGGAAACGCGGGCCAGGGCTGATCTTCGAGCTTGGGCACGTGCCCGCCCAGGTCGGGTTCAATCTGCAGCGTCTGTTCGGCCGGTACAATGAGATTGTCGCCGTCGATACGGCAGCGCACGCCGAGCCGCTCGAACCCGATGAGCGTGGCGCGCAGGTGCGCGGTACCGGCCGCCTCGATCGTGATTCCGGAACGCGTGACTGCGGCGAGTCCGATAAACGAGCCGACTTCGATGTGATCAGGACCAATCCGATAGGTCGCGCCGCCGAGCGTCGCGCCGCCATGCACGGTCACGGTATTCGTGCCAATCCCTTCGATCGTTGCGCCCAACGCCACGAGGAAACGGGCGAGATCCTGCACATGCGGCTCGCTGGCGCAGTTGCGCAGAATCGTGGTGCCTGTGGCGGCCACTGCCGCCATCAGCGCGTTCTCGGTGGCTGTGACGCTCGGCTCGTCGAGAAAGACGTCGGCACCGGTGAGCCTGGACGCACGGAACGTGAATGTTTCACCCAGTTCATACGACGCGCCCAGTTGCTGCAGCACCTGAAAGTGGGTGTCGAGACGCCGTCGCCCGATCACATCGCCGCCGGGAGGCGACAGCGTCACTTCCCCGCAGCGCGCCAGCAGCGGGGCGGCGAGCAGAATCGAGGCGCGAATGCGGATACTGAGCTCCGGATCGAGCCGTGCCGAGTGCACCTGCCTGGCGTGGATCTCGAGCACGTTGGGCCCCGTCCATTCGCAGCTGGCACCGACGCTGCGCACGAGGGAGACGAGCGTCTCGATGTCCCGAATCCGCGGCACGTTTTCAAGGCGTACTGGCTGGTCGGTGAGGAGCGCTGCGGCGACGATGGGCAGCGCGGCGTTCTTGTTGCCGGTGGGCCGAATCGTGCCGCTCAGACGGTGACCGCCTTCAACGAGAAAACGAACTGACGACATGGCGCGTGTGGATGAAGGGCAAACCAGCGAAATGGGGCACGGTGCGGGACACACCGCGACCTGCACACCGTGAGAATAATGTCCGGCGCAACCGGTCGCATTGTGGCGGGCACACTCCCCCGCTTGCTTGACCCTGTGGCCGGCCACAGGTACGATCAAGACATGCTTCTTTCCCTCGGCTTGATACCGCTTCTGCAGGCGAGTGTGATACGCGACACCATCGTGACGCTCACCATGCCCGCTCAGCGCACGGCGTTCGACTATGCCAGCGGTACGCTGCAAATTTTGGTTCTGGTGGTCGGGTTGGTCGCGCTCGCCGCGATGGCACTCCTGGCGCTCACGCTTCGCAAGGCCGTCGTCTCCTTGCAAGGCACGGTCGACCGTTTGTCGGCCGACGCCAAACCGCTGATCAGTCAGGCCACGCGCGTGACCGAAGAGGCGCGTGATGTGATGAAGCGGGTACGCGGTGAGGTCGATCACATCGCCGACGCAACGGCCAGCGTGAGTGCACGATTGCACGATCTCTCCGATGCCGCCGAAGCGCGCATTGATGAGGTGAATGCACTGCTCGACGTGCTGCAGGACGAAGTGCAGGACACCGCGCTCTCCGCAGCGGCGGCGGTACGGGGCGCGCGCGTTGGTGCCGTCGCGCTGGGTGCGGCGCTGGGGTTGCGAACGCGTAGGCTGAAGCCCGATGCCGACCACGAGGCAGACGGGGCCTACCTTGACGACGGTGACGACGACGACGCGGAGGACGAGCTCGACGACCGATCGTTCGACGAGCTGCCGCCGGACGAACGACCGTATCTCGAGGATGTAGACGATGCACTCGACGACGAGTTGGAACGCCTCGCCGACGAGAGCGAGGACGAGGATGAGAGCGACGCCGACGTGCGCGATGATCGTCCTCGCACGTCGTCCAAGCGTCGTCAATGAGCCGGTTCGCCACGTTCGCGCTCTTCGCCGTCGTGGCGATCGTGTTGTTGCCGTCCGATGCCTGGGCATGGACGCCGGGCACCCACGTCTTTCTTGGCGATGCGGTGCTCCGGCACCTGCACTTTCTTCCGCCACGAATCGCCGAGTTACTCGCCGCGTTTCCGGCTGATTTTTTATACGGCTCCATCGCCGCAGATACCAGTATTGCCAAGAAGTACGCTGCGGTCGGTCGACATTGTCACGCGTGGAACGTCGGACTCGAAATACATGAGGAAGCACCGGACGGCGCGTTGCGTGCGTTCAGCCTGGGATATCTGGCGCATCTCGCGGCGGATGTGGTGGCGCATAATTTCTACGTGCCTCGACAGCTGGCGGTCACCTCGAGCACCGCCGCGCTTGGCCACAGTTACTGGGAAAGCCGCGTCGACACGCACATTGGTGATGCGTGGCCACGACGCGCGCGCGAGTTGTTGTTCATGGATCACTCGCGCGCGGATCAATTGCTCGATCGCATTCTCGCGCCCACGATTTTTGGTACGCCCACGAATCGCCGCATCTTTCGCGGGATGGTACAGGTCACCGACTCCGATTCCTGGCAGCGCATCTTCAAGCTGATCTCGGAGAACAGTCGCTGGGACCTCACCGACGCTGACGTGGGTCGGTATCTCACGCGCTCGTTCAACTTTGTGATGGATATGCTGGCGCGGTGGGATGCGAGCGAGCCGTACACCTACGATCCCAGCGGTGACGAGCCCTTGCGCAACGCGAAAAAGCTGCGGCGCCTCGCGCGGCGTCAGGGCGGTGATGTGCGCGCCGCGCTCGAGGCCGATCGTACGTTCGGCATGCCGGTCACGACGCTCGATTTTTCTGAACGCATGAATGGGCCGCTACTGCCGTGGCGCAAGGAGCCGCTGCGATCGGCGTGACGCCGGCAGTTGTTCCCCAGCGAGATGGCCGTCAGGTCGCGTCGGCCAGCACATCAAGGAACGCATCACCGTAACGCTCGAGCTTCGCCTGGCCCACGCCCGGCACCTGTAACAGCTCGCTCGGCGTGGCGGGACGACGCGCGATCATCTCAAGCAATACCTTGTCGCCGAACACGATGTAGGCCGGCACCCCAGCTTCATCCGCCAGCTCGCGGCGTCTCGCACGGAGCGCATCAAACAGCACGCGATCCTCGCCGTCGAGTTCACTCGCATCGAATCCGGAACGTGATCGTTCACGCGGCGCCCGCCAACGCGTTTCTGCGGCGACATCGGGCTCGCTCGCGAGCCGCGATTCCACGCTTTGCCCGGTGCAATGATCGCAGGAGACAGCGCAGCCGTCGATGACTTCATCGAAGTGCGCCACCAGCGCCTGATGCCGGCATGCAGGACGCTCGACCAGTTCAAAGAGCGCCACGGTGGCCGCATGCGTCCGACGGCGCTGCGCATCGTCTTCGATGCGGTCGAGGAAGCGCTCGTGCAGCTTCACATCGGCCCAGGAATAGAAAAGCACACAATCGCTCGGCAGCCCGTCGCGTCCGGCACGTCCAATTTCCTGATACCACGACTCGATGTCCTTGGGCATATCGCGGTGAATCACGAAGCGCACGTTTGATTTGTCGATGCCCATGCCGAACGCGACGGTCGCGACGACGACATCCACATCGTCACGCTGAAAGGCGTCCTGATTGTGAGCGCGTTCGTCGGCGTCAAGTCCCGCATGATATGCTACCGCTCGTACGCCCTGCTGGACAAGAAAGTCGGTCGTCTGCTCCACGCCTTTGCGACTCTGACAGTAGACGATGCCACTTTCCCCCGCATGCGAGCGCACCAGTGAGAGAATCTCCCGTCGTGTATCACCGCCCTGCCCTTTTTTCCGCACGCCGATGCGCAGATTGGGGCGAAAAAACGACCCCTTGAAGCCTGCGGGCTTTTTCATGCCGAGCTGGCGCAGAATATCGCGGGCCACCTCGCGCGTTGCCGTGGCCGTGAGCGCGAGCACCGGCACATTCAGGTCACGCTTGAGCCCCTGCAGTCGGCGGTAGGACGGTCGAAAGTCATGTCCCCACTGACTGATGCAGTGGGCCTCGTCCACGACCAGCAAAGCAATCGGACAGCCCAGCACAAACGCACCAAGCGAGCCGTCGAGCGCTTCCGGCGCGAGAAACACCAGTTCATACGCGCCGGCGCGAAACCCGTCGAGTCGCGCGCGCCGCTCGTCAGGATCAAGGGTGGAGTTGATGGCGGTGACCTTGAAGCCAAGGGCGGCCACCGCGTCGACCTGATCCTTCATGAGTGAGATCAGTGGCGAGATCACCAGCACCGTGCCGTGCAGCAGTCGCGCCGGGAGCTGATACGTAAGCGACTTGCCGGCGCCGGTGGGCATGAGTGCGATACAGTCACGTCCAGCGAGCACCGCGTCGATCACTTCGCGCTGACCCGGGCGGAAGGAATCGTATCCGAACACGTCGCGCAGAACGTTGTCGGGCGAGCGAGCGACGGAGTGATCGAGGGGATTCGGCATGTTGCAGATGAAGTCTAGCGGTCGTGAGCGGTCGCACAAACCGGTGCGGCACCGCGACTACGAGCCTACCAGCACCTGCATACCGAACCATAGCGCCAGCACAGCCACGCACGACAGCCCCGCCGTCGCGGCCGCGGCGCGTACAAACTCGCGGCGCGCAACGTGTCCTGGTCGCTCGGTGGTATCGGGCCAGAATCCCAGCGGTGCGACCGCGCGCACGAAGGCCACTGTCGACTCCTGTGACGGCGTACGACCGAGAACGACAGTGAGCAACATCACCGCCGCACTCGCCGATGAGATGACGATGAGCTGCAACTCGTAGCTGCCCCAGCCCGTGCCCGAGAGTAGCGCCGCGCACAGGAGACCGGCAGCAGCACCGGTCAACTCCGCCTCGGCAGTCATACGCCACCACAGCCAGCGCAGCATGGTTGGTACGCCGAGTACCGCGCCAAGCGCGGCTACCCATCGCCACGCCTGTTCGATGCGTTCGATCTGGAACGCCACCAGCACCGCGCCGATCGCAAACACCACCACGGCCATACGTGCAATTCGCACCTGTGCCGTGGCACTGAGCTGTGGACGAATACGGAGCGCCAAATCACTTACCACGTACGACGCGCCCCAGTTGAAGTGCGTGTCGATGGTACTCATGAACGCGGCGAGCAAACTCACGACCAGCACGCCGAAGATACCGGGTGGCAGCAAGTGAATCATTAACGCGGGATACGCCATCTCGCGATCACCCGCCACCAGTGCACCGAGAGTCTCGCCAAGTACGGCCTGCTCACTGCCAACGGGCAGAATGACGAGCGCCGCGAGCGCCACCATCAGCCACGGCCAGATGCGCACGCCGTATTGCAGCACAAAGAAGAGCCACGCGGCTTTCTGTGCGTCGTCCTCGCTGCGTGTGCTGCTCAACCGCTGCTGCAAATACCCACCACCATCCGCCGGAACGTTCGCGTACGATTGCACGAGCAGGTAGGCGCCGAGTCCAAACGCACCCATGCCGATGGCGGAAGCCCAACCCGTCTGCACGCTTGGGAAAAGCGCGGTGTACGTCAAGGCGTCATCACCATACGCCGCACGCAGTCCGTCGAGCACACCACGTTTTCCGCCCGCTGCCGACCACGCGACAACGGCCAGCCAGATGCTGCCAAACAACCCGAGGGCAAACTGCAGGAGATCAGTGCGTATCACGCCGCGAATGCCACCGAGCGATGAATACACGGCCACCAGCAGCACGAGGAGAATCACCGTGACGGCCTCAGAGGGACCGCCGAGTGCCGACTGTTGTGGCACGATGGTTGACGCGGCGCTGACGAGCCACGGCGCCCACTCCTCCCATCGAACCAGCGGCTGCACGATTTTTCCCATCGCGCGCAGCACCCAGCCCAGAATGATCACGTTGTACACGAGACCGTAGAGGAGAGCGCGAAAGCTCCGCAAATAGCCAGATGCGGGCCCGTCGTATCGCAACGCGATGAACTCGGCGTCGGTCACCACGCCGGCCCGCCACCATCGACGGGCGAATAGCATCACGACGCCCGCGTGTACCAACAGCCACGACAGCCACAACCAGTTGCCCGACACACCGCGAGCCGCCACGATCCCGGTAATGGCCAGCGGCGTATCGGCCGCAAACGTGGTCGCTGCTATCGATGTACCGGCCCACCACCACGGCAATGAGCGATCGGCGATGAAATAGCTCGTCCGACTCTCGCCGGCGCGCTCTCGCGCGGCCAGTCCGACGTACAGCGCAAAGAGGAGATACGCACCGATGACCAGCCAATCGACGACCGTCAACACTCCACGGACAACCGTTCGGACGCGGTTGACGCCACCACAAACGAGTCTTCAGCCATCGGCAGTTGCGCCGCATTGGCCTGCACACGATATGCCCCTTCCGTCAGCGGCGGTGCCTCGCCGACAAACCATTCTTCCCGTTGCTCGATCATCCGCACGGTGATGGTGCTGTCATCGGGTGCGAGGATCTCCACCGTTGGCACCACGCCCGGCTTCGCGCCCTGCAATCGCACGCGCACCACCACCGGTTCGTCGTCGAGGTAGAGATCCTCAACTTCCAGTCCCAGCGCGCGATCGCCGGCGTCGCGAAACTCGCCGAGATCAATCGTCAGCCCCGTCATCAAGCCGAGCAGTTGCAGCAGCATGCTGTCATCGTTCTGCAGCGAGCCATGCTGCGTGGCGGCATACGTCTCTCGGTCCTGTCGGGATTCGTCGAGTGGCGATGCTGACGGACGCGGCACGGTACCGTCGCCCTTCAGTGCACGTCCCTTGTGCGTGGTCAGCATTTCGGCACCGGACGACGTCTGCACCGCCGATTGATACGTGTCTTGTCCTATTCCCACAATCGGATGCAAGCGGTACGGCGCCTGGAGATACGCCGCCTGTGATTCGTGCACGGTCACGGCATCACGGATCTCGTCGTGAAAACGCAGTGCATCAACGGCGCGCATGACATCGATATTCGGAATGTCGGTGAGTTCAGCGACACGACGCAACGTTCCGTCTCCGTTGTCGAAGCACTCGTAGGTTGGCAGCAACTGATACATCGACGTGAACGATCGTGTCAACGCCGACAGATCAAGAAAACCGAACGGACCCTTCTTGACGCCGTTGGCGAGTCCGTCTACGGCATTCAGCGAACCCCGGTACGGAGTACCGAAGGTGATCAGCGCGCGCGTGTCCTTCCAACCGTCAAGCACTTCCAGAAAGTAGCGTGACACGAGTCCGCCCATGGAATGCGCCACCAGAATCAGCTTGGCTTTGGGATTCGTGCTGGCGCGATAGCTCGCGAGCCACCCGTGGGCCGCGCGCGCGAGTCGTTTCGCATTGACCCGATTGTCGCGCCGCCAATCGTAAGGAAACTCAAAAAAGTTCACTCCGTTCGTGACCGCAAAATCCCGGCGGATGGCGAACGCCACCTTGCTGTACCCATCGATTTTCCAGATGCCCGGCATGAGATGAATGTCGGGCATGAGACGCGTCGCCGTGATGCCATCGGCGTCTACGTCCGGATCGGATGGATCGTCGCGCAGCATGAGTGCCTTCGAAATTGTGGCGCCGCGAGAGAACAGCGCACTGCCGATCGTTCCCGCTGTGAAGCCCCAGAGCGTCCTGTCGCCCCGTGCCAACGCCGAGCCCATGATGCCGGGGAGCAGGACGATTACATCGCTCATCTCGTGGCGCGTCATGCAAGCTCCGCGGGGCGGGTGAACGGACGACTGGACACGCTACCGGAATCCCGTGCATATTTTATCTTAACCATCGCACCGCGTCTATATGCACGAAGCACCTTCGATTCCGAAAACGAATGGTTCGGTCCGCTGTACCATCGAATCGTTCGCCGTCTCCAAGGGTACGATCGATCAGAGCCGGTCTCTCGCTCTTCCAATCCGCCAGCCCTCGTGAGGAGTTTATGCGTGAAGTGTCATCGATGCTGCTGACCGCCAGCGCTTCCCGCACCAGCCGCATTGCTGCGGTGTCGGCTTCGCTGTTGCTGGTCTTTGGCTGCGCATCCATTCCGCCGGTGGTAGATGCACCGACTGCTGCCGAGTCTACGCTTGCGCTTGACGCCCGGGCCGCGTGGGGAGCCGTCGACCAGGACGAAGCAACGCCGCTCGTTGAAGTGCGCGACTTCACGCGCGCCAGAACGGTCTCCATACTTGGTTTTTTCAAGGAAAACGCTACGTACGGACTGCGCGCCGAGGTGCGACATGACGGACAACTCGTCACGAGCCGGAGACTCGGCGATCATCGCCTGTACATCAATCGCGCCGTGGTCTCGGCCAACGGCGGCTTTCGTCTTGCTTCGATCATGACCAGCGAGCTGCCGCTTGATGTCGGGTACATGCGGGACGCCAACGCCTGCATTCAAGGGCCGCCATGCTCGCCGTACGAGAGTGTCACCCTCGGCATTCCCGACTCCGTGCTGCGCAACAATCGCGACGGATTGGTCGTCACGTTTGATCGCGTCGAGCCATCGCAGTGGACGATCGCGTTCTCGCCCGAGATGATTGCCGCGTATCTCAACTCGGTTGATTCGGTGATTGCCATGCGTCGGACGAATTGACGTCCCCATCTGCCGCGCCCTACTGCCAAGCACGTCCGACGAGGTCTGCGTCCCGCGCGTGTCGTCGCAGTTGATGCTCCGCAGGGTCACCGGTGCTCTGGGTGCGCCAAGTCGCCAAGGAATCGTCGCCGACGAGTACGGATGGCGATTCGGCGTTCCATCGTAGCAGCCGTCCACTCCTCCCCACAAGTTGGTCGCGCCGGACACCACGACGGCCACACGTGATTTCACGCGGGCTCGCGCGTGAAGCGCGTCCGGCATCGGGCGACCGTTGTAACGCCGCAGGCGCACCGTGCCACGGCACCGGCGCGTCGCCTGACCGAGCTCCACAAGCGATTGCTGCGTGAAGAGACGCGACTGGAAGGCAGCGACGAAACAGCTGACGCAGAGGCGCATCGCGTGCAGCTACTGGCGAAAGCCGCACTGCCAGCTGGTGCGAGACTCAACGGATTCGGGATCAGACGCGAGGGTTGGCACCTGTCGCTCTTGCTGAACTCCGATGACGAGCTCGCGCAGTTCGTGCAGAACTTGACGGACGCCGCGACGTGGCAAGAGCTTCGCGTGGATTCGACCTACTCCGGGAACTCGCCGGACGGCCAGCTCCGGCGCGTGGTGTGCGCACGCGCAAGGTAGCGTTCACGAGGGCGTGAATCGCTCCACCAGCCGCGCGTCGACATCGACAATGCAGCAGACTCAATAGCAGACCAACCGCCGACTGATGAGCCACAGGGGCCGGGGCTCACAACCAGCGCCCCGTGAACGCACTCGAAGCGCTTTCCTTGTTCACAGGGCAGCGCCCGCACGTGATCAGCTGTCCAGACGCGTGAATCGATCGCGGACATGCCTCCTACCCCAATCGCTGTCCCAACAACTGATTCACCTTCCTGGGATCCGCACTGCCCCTCGATTTTTTCATCACCGCACCCACCATCACCCCCTGCAGCTTCTTCTCGCCAGCCAGGAATCGCGCCGCTTCGTCCGGCATCTCCGCCAGCACCTCGTCAATCCACTGCATGAGCGCGCTGTCATCGGACACCTGCAGCAACCCCTCACGCTCGGCCAACACGCGCGGTTCTGCGTCTTCGGTTTCCAGCAGCGTAAAAATCTGTTTGGCGGCGGTATTCGACACCGCGCCTTCCACTTCGAGCCTGATCAGCGCTCCGAGCCGCTGCGGTGACACTGGATGCGACGTGACATCGCCGCCCCGCACGTTCACGGCGGCGAGTACGGTGCCCAACATCCAGTTCGCGGCGCGTTTGGCATCACCGCCCGCCTTGGCGACCTGCTCGAAGCGATCCGCCAACACAACCGTTGCCGTGAGCTGATCGACATCGTGGCTACTCAATGCATACTGCGACACAAAGCGTGCGCGTTTCGCGGCCGGCAACTCCACCAGCGTATCGCGCTGTTCCTGAATCCACGCCGCGTTGAGTACGAGGGGCGGCAAGTCAGGTTCCGGAAAGTAGCGATAGTCATGACTGCCTTCCTTCGCTCGAGCCGGACGCACTTCTCCCTTGTGACCGTCCCACAGCATCGTGCGCTGTTCAATCACGCCACCCGCACGGAGCACACCGCACTGCCGCGCGAACTCAATCTCGATAGAACGCTCCACTCCGCTGAACGAGTTGAGATTCTTGATCTCCGTACGCGTACCAAACTCCACCTGCCCGACGGGACGCGCAGAGATGTTGACATCGACACGCAGCGATCCTTCTTCCATGCTGGCGTCGCTCACTTCGGTGTATTCGATGATCTGCTTGAGCGCACGCAGGTACAACCCAGCGTCAGCCGCCGAACGCAAATCGGGTTCGCTCACAATTTCAATGAGCGGTGTGCCGGCACGGTTGAGATCGATCGCGGAGAAACCAGCGAAACGGTCGTGGACGCTCTTGCCGGCATCTTCTTCCACATGCACCCGCGTGATGCCAATCACCTTGTCTGATCCATCGGCGTTCGTGCCAATGACCACACGGCCACCAGTCGCCAGTGGGCGATCGAACTGTGAGATCTGATAGCCCTTGGGCAGGTCCGGATAAAAATAGTGTTTTCGCGCAAAGACCGAGACGTCATGCACGGTGCACTCGAGCCCGATCGACGCGCGCGTGGCGAGCAGGATCGCATGCCGGTTGAGCACTGGCAACGCGCCGGGCAAGCCGAGACACACGGCATCGGTATTCGCGTTGGGTGCATCACCAAACTGC
>JBBRDP010000036.1:0-21132 GCA_038203795.1 Gemmatimonadales bacterium | reverse complement strand
GTTCGCGTTTGGTTTGGCGGGCGTGAGTCTGATGGGGCTTCCGCCGAGCGGCGGGTTCAGCGCGAAATGGTTGTTGCTGCAAAGTGCGTTGGCAAGCGGCCAGTGGCATTGGGCCGTGGCATTGATCGGTGGTGGCGCGCTGACGGCGGGCTACATCTTTCGCGTGCTGGGTGCGTCGTTCGCGCAAGGAACTGGCGACACGTTTGAGCCAACACCGTTCGGCTGGGATGTTGTGGCGCTGCTACTGGCGTTGAGCTCCATCGTGGTTGGGGTCGGGGCCACGGGACCGCTGGCGGTGTTGCGGATCGGTGCACCGTTGGCTGGAGCGACACCGTGACCCAGGTGGCACTGCCCGCGTGGGTCCTGGCCAGTTCACTCTTGCCGGCCGTTCTCATTTTCCTGCTGCCGGAGACCTCGCGCGCTTTGCGCACGAGTCTCAACCTTGGCGCGGCCACACTCAAGGTGGCGTTGGTTGCCCTCATGACGTGGCGCGTGGCCCAGGGATCGCTCTCGCAGGTGCGTTTCGAGATGGTACCGGGCGCCGACTTCCTTTTGCGCGCCGATCCCATGGCGTGTCTGTTCGCCGGATTGTCGGCGATTCTCTGGCTCTTCACCACGATCTACGCGATCGGGTATCTCGAAGGTGCGCCCAATCGCAGCCGCTTCTTCGGATTTTTTAGTCTGTGCGTTGCCAGCACGATGGGTGTCGCGCTCTCCGGCAACCTGATCACCTTTCTGTTGTTCTACGAGTTGCTCACGCTTTCCACCTATCCGCTGGTGGTGCATCGCGGCTCGGAGAAGGCGTTGGCGGCGGGTCGTGTCTACCTCACGTACACCATCGGTGGTGGTGCGGCGCTGCTGCTCGGTGTGGCGGTGCTTCACGGACTCGTTGGCGACATCGAGTTTCGCGAGATGGGTTCGCTCCGGGATATCAGCGAAACGTCGTGGCCCACCCTTCGTGTCGCGTTCGGATTATTGATTGCCGGACTCGGTGTGAAAGCGGCACTGGTCCCGCTGCACGGGTGGCTTCCACAGGCGATGGTGGCACCCGCACCCGTCAGCGCGTTGCTGCATGCGGTGGCCGTCGTCAAAGCCGGCGCGTTTGGTATCGTGCGTGTCGTGTATGACGTGTACGGCATCGACTTCGCGCGCGATTTGCAGTTGCTACTGCCGCTCACGATCATTGCGAGCGTCACAATTCTGTGGGGATCGCTGCGTGCGCTCTGGCAGGACGACCTCAAACGCCGTCTGGCATTTTCCACCGTGAGTCAGGTGTCGTACATCGCGCTCGGCATCAGTCTGTTTGGACCGATCGGGACCGTTGGCGGACTGGTGCACCTGCTGCATCAGGGCCTCATGAAAGTCACCCTCTTTTACTGCGCCGGAAACTTCGCCGAAACACTCGGCGTGCATCGCATCAGCGAACTCGATGGTGCCGGACGTCGCATGCCACTCACGAGTATTGCGTTCAGCATTGGTGCGTTCGGCATGATCGGCGTTCCACCGCTCGCCGGATTCGTGAGTAAATGGTACCTCGGGCTCGGCGCGCTCGAGGCGGGTATGCCGTGGGTATTGGGTGTGCTCGTGCTCAGCAGTGTGCTCAACGCCGCGTATTTCCTGCCCATCCTGCACCGGCTCTGGTTTCGCCCACAGCTGGCGCCGTGGCCGGACGAACGCACCTTCGGTCGCTGGGAAACCAGTGGGTGGTTGTTACTCCCGCCGGTCGTCACGGCTGTGTTCACGGTTGGAGCCGGCCTGCTCGCGAACTTCGCGTTCAGTCCATTGCAGTGGGCGATTCTGATCGCGCGACGGGAGTACCTCCCGTGATCAACTCGTTGATTGTGCTGGCGGTGTGCGTTCCACTGTTGGCGCTCACGCTCGCGCTGCACCCGCAGGCGCGGCGAATGATCGGGTGGACGTTGCCGATGGTTCCGCTGCCCGCGCTCATCGCCGCATTCTTCGTGACCGACGCTGCGGCGTATCGGTTTGACTGGCTACTCTTCGGCGGGAGCTGGTCGCTCGATCCGACGCGTCGCATCCTGTTGGCATCCATGGCGGCGATGTGGTGCATCGGCGGGTGCCTGGCCATCACGTCGCGTAGTACACGCGCGAGGTTGCCGCAACTTGTGCTCCCGTGGCTCGCGACGCTCACCGGCAACATGTGGTTGGCGGTCGCGCAGGATATCGGCGGCTTCTACAGCGGATTCGCGCTCATGTCGTTTGCGGCGTACGCGCTCGTGGTTGCCGACGGAACGGCGGCGTCACGCTCGGCAGGACGTGTGTATCTCGCGTTTACCGTGTTCGGTGAGATGGCGATTCTCTGCGGCCTGCTCTTGGCGAGTGAGGCCGGTGCGAGTACTACCATGCGGTCCGTTCCTGACGCGATTGCGCAATCGCCGCACGCTGTATTGATCACGGTGTTTTTGATTGTCGGCTTTGGCGTCAAGTGTGCGCTGTTCGGCGTGCATATGTGGTTGCCCTCGGTGTATTCGGCGGCGCCCGCACCGGTGCGCGTGGTGCTCGGTGGCGCGATGATCAACGCTGGTGTGCTTGGGTGGCTGTGCACACTCCCGCTCGGGAGTGTCGCCGCGTCCGCGCTCGCGTTGCCATTGGTCGTGGCCGGATTGGTCTCGGCACTTGGTGCCGCCGTGATTGGTAGCATGCAGGCGCGCGCCGCCACGGTACTGGGCTATTCAAGCATCAGTCAGATGGGCATGATCACGGTGCTGCTGGGTGTGGGGCTCGCTGCGCCTGATATTACCGGGTACTTCGTCACAGTCATCGCGCTGTTCGCCGCGCATCATGGCGTGACCAAAGGCGTACTGTTCGTGAGCGCTGACGTGCTCGAGTCGGGTGTGCAGCGGGCGTGGCCGCTGATGGTATTGCCAGCACTGGTGTTGGCCGGTGCACCGGCGACCACGGGGGCGATCGCGAAGCTGGCCATGAAGGGGACGCTATACGACGCGGGGTGGAGCTGGCTGATCCCGTGGCTTACTGCGGCAGCGGTGGGCACCACACTGCTCATGGCCCGCGCGCTGTGGTGTGCAATGCAACCGCCGCATGCACGAGACACGACCGCCAACACCGCGACCGCATTGACGTTG
This sequence comes from Gemmatimonadales bacterium, assembly GCA_038203795.1. GTDB lineage: Bacteria > Gemmatimonadota > Gemmatimonadetes > Gemmatimonadales > Gemmatimonadaceae > JAABRT01. The sequence goes on along the minus strand of JBBRDP010000036.1, from coordinate 18,028 downwards.
CTCGGCTGGTGCGCTGTTGTTGTCGTACTGGCGGGACCATGGTGGATGCCATTCTCAGACGTCGTCAATGCAGGCGTCACACGGAGCGACGCGATTGATCTGCTCTGGCCCATCGCCGTGGGCAGCACTGTGGCGGCGTTGTGGTGGCGGCGCAGCTATCACGGCTGGCGCATACCGGCAGGCGATCTCCTGCTCCCGATGTCGGCGATCGTCCGACACACGATTCACCTGACAAATACGATCGTGACGCGAGACAGCGGTACGCGAGGCAATGGTAGGCCCGTCAGTGTGAGCGAGCACACTCCGCCGATGAAACACACGCACACCCCGATCATCTCACTCGCCGAACGCAGCGAGGCGTGGCTTCAGCGCCACGCCTCGTATGTTCTCGCCATGCTGATGTTACTCGTCGCCGCGATACTGCACATCACGTCGCGGTAGAGATGCCGCAGTGTTGGTGTGGCTGATCGCACGTTAGTGCGTGGCCAGTTTTCCGAACACGGTATCGAGCGCACTCCTGAGTTTGTCAACCGCGCCGGCCACGGCCTTGTTCACATCGGGCGCGTTGTTTGTGACCGCCATGGGCTGACGCCCGGCAATGCGCGCTTCCATCACGCAGCGCTTATCTTCGGATCCGTGCTTGTGGCTGTTTTCATCGCTGAGATGTACTTCAACTCGTGTGAGTCGATCGGCGAAACGGGCGATACCATGCCGGACAGCGGCTTCCACGGATTCGGCCAGCGCTTCATGGCCTTCGACGTTGTGATCGGTATTGACAAGTACATCCATGCGATTTCCGCCTTGGTTGTGGTGTGCGATCGGGGGGACGCGATGCGCCCGTTGCACGTGCCGTACTACTCTGAACTATACCCATCGACGCGCGGAAAGAGCCTGACCGCACCGCCGAATGCCTATTGGCGGGGCTCGTACACGTCCACCACGACCGGCCGCACCGCATTATTGCCGTAGCCAAGCCGGTTCCACACAACAACATCCGGCTGAGCGGCTCCGGTCTCATCCGTGGCGCGGCTTCGCAAGACCGAGCGTCCGAGTGGTGCGCTCCACGGGAGTGACCACGGCGTCCACGCGTACGTCCCGTGCGGCGTGCCAAGTGTGGCCTCGCTCCAATGGTCACCACCGGCGGTCGCCACTTCAACGCGCGTGATGCGCCCGAAACCCGACCACGCCCAGCCATGCACACCGGCGATCTCACCATGCGGCGCACGTCCTGCCACCGGCGACGTGATCATTGATTTAACCAACGCGCGCGTCACGGGGACGGTGTGGCCATCGACATCGTACACGTAGCGCCTGGTCTGGAAGTAGCCGTCGAACGGTGTGGCGCGCAGCGACAGCGTGGTCAGCCACTTCACATTTGCCATACCGTACCAACCTGGCACCATCAACCGCACGGGCGCGCCATGCGCCGGCGTCAGTGGTTCGCCGTTCATTTGCAGTGCGAGGAGTGTGTCGTTGTGCAGCGCCACGTTCAGCGGCAGCGAACGGGCGAAACGAACAGGCGCCGCTGTTGCCGCATCGGCACGCGGTCCGCTATCTGCACCTTCGGCGACCACTTCGATCACATCATCGCGCCGGGGCACGGCATCGAGCACATCACACAGGCGCGCACCACGCCACTGTGATGTACTCACTGCACCGCTGCCCCACGGCTCACCGGCCGGCAACGGACGCAATCCCAGGCGGTCGTTGCCGGCGCATTCCATCGTGAGCACAAGCTCGTGTTGCGGCAACGCACGCAATGTGTCGAGTGTGACCGTGCGCAGCTCACCGTCAAGACCACGCAGTGCGAGTGCGTAGGCCGCTGCATCGAGCAACGGTGTCGCAAAGTTTGCGCGTACATAGTGCGCATCGCGCGTGGTTACAGAGTCGCCAAGCGCCGTCTCAATGGCCTCCGCATTGTACGGATCGTGCTTGACGACGGGTCTCACGTGCACAGCGAAGCCCCTAAGGAATGAGGGAGTTCACCTTGAGTTCCCTGAGCGCGCTCTTGGTGGCGTCCATGGAGACGCCCGTCCCATCCAGCCGCACCAGCAGGCGGCCGCCCACCATCACCTGCAACTCGGAGTCGACGCCGCCTTCGTAGCGACGTTCACTCTCAAACCCACGATTGCCGTCAATCGTGACGGTGCGTTCGTAGCCATCTTCACGCGTACGGTCGACATCAACCATGGCCCACGCGGCGCCCATTGCCGCCAGCATGCCCGTACCACCGGCGTCGGTGAGCGTGATCTCGAGTGACCGGTTCTCGTTGCGATACCGCGCCGTCGCAATCGACATCTTCATCCCCATGGCGCCCGACTCCTCGCGCTCGGATTCGTAGCGCTCCATGCCGTCGATCGACTTCGGGAAGCGATCCTGCAGCGTCTGCGCCGGAATCAGGGGCACATTGCTCTCGGCCCCCGAAGCCATCTGCTCAGCCGCTTTACTCATCTGCGCGATTGCGTCGGCCACACTATCGGCGGGCTCCTGAACGACCTCTGCCTCTTTGTCACCACCGCACGCCAGCACCAACACACACGACGACACGACGAACGAACGCTTCCACGGCAGGTGCACGACGGCCTCCACAAGCAGGAGTGAGTAAGATTGCGCCCAGCGCCACCGCGACGGTTCCGTACCGCTGCGGATCACTGCTGGATTCTACAGTTCGGCGCCGAGATTGGCGATGCCTGCCGGGTGATCGTAGGGCGCAAATCGGCTGACTCTCACCACGCGAGAGCCTTCGGTCGCGGCAATGCGAATGACGTCAGGGGCCTCCTCAGCCGGAACGTGCGGGGCGTCAGCGTGCGAACGAACCAATCGCACCAGCTCGATGGCCCCGTCGCACAGGAATGTGTGGCAGGTATCCGAACGAAGCCGGGCGTCAAGTGCGCAGCCGGTGGCCGAGTGGTACACACAGGAGTCGGCATAGGCACGCGACGGCAGCTGCGCGAGATATCGCTCGGCGAGCGATGCGGGCTCGAGATCGGGATGCTCCGTGATCACCCGTCGTATGGTGTCGGAGGTAATCCACGCGTTGGTGCCTCCGGTGCGGCAGCACCACCCTCGACAGTTGGCGCAAGCGACGGCAATCGCCTGGTGAACAGCCGGCGGAGTGTCAGGAGGCAACTGGACATTGTCACCCGACATCGTCACACCCACCGGCACGTTCTGTGCAGACGCCTGCACCCGTGCCTTCGCTGCAGTGAGCATCTCGTCGAGATGTTGTGCGAACCCCCTGCGGCGTGCGGCGGACAGCGGCACCGTGCGCTGTCGATTCACCGGCGTAAATACCACGTCCCCATGCCCGCGCACCTGTGCGTGCATGGTGCGCAACCGGGCGGCCGCCTGCTGTCTACGAAGCGCATCGACCGCACGCGTCCGACACTCTACGTGCTCGCAGATGGGCGGCAGCCCGGGCATGAAGGGCTGTTGGTCGGCAGCAACCGCCACGCCGCACACGCTGCATGCGTTGCGCACCGGGGCCGTAGCGCCAGCCTGAAATCGATTCACTCACTCGCTCCGTACCAGGATTCACAGGACGTTGATTTACAGCTTAGCGCGTCGAACCGTGTCGGCGCCATTGTCCAGCCTGCGCGAAGCTTGCATCATGCACCGATGCTTTCCCTCCTCGCCGAGCTATGGCCCTTCGTTTTGTCGTTTGGCCACATTGCAGGCGCCATCGGCGTTACGATCGACGCGGTGCTTCGCAAGCGACAGGTGCCGGCGGTTATTGGCTGGGTAGGACTGGCGTGGCTGGCGCCGATCATCGGCTCGATGCTGTACGTGACATTTGGTATCAATCGGATCAAGCGCGCCGCGATCGCGTTGCAACGCGAGCCGGTTCTCGGAGACACGGGCGAGTTTCGTTCATCGCTGGCCGGTATCGAGTTTTTGCGGGCGCTCGCCGATCAGCATCCCACACTCCCGGGTCTGGCTCGACTTGGCTTGCAAGCCACCGGCAACCCGCTGTTGCCCGGCAACGCCATCACGCTGCTGCAAGACGGGGACGAGGCGTATCCGGCGATGTTGGCCGCGATCAACGGTGCCGAGCGCACGGTCGCACTGCTCAGCTACATCTTTGACGACGATGCGACGGGACAAGAGTTTTTGCGTGCGCTCACGGCGGCCGTCGCGCGCGGTGTGGAGGTACGCGTTTTGATTGACGATGTCGGTTCCCGGTACTCCCGCCCGACCATGGTGAGTCGTCTCCGCGCGGCGGGGATTCCGGTGGCCGCGTTTCTCCCCACACGACTACCGCGACTCTATCGCTACGCCAATCTGCGCAATCACCGCAAGATTCTCGTCGTAGACGGACGCATCGGATTTACCGGCGGCATGAACATTCGCGATGGACACTGGCTCTCGCGCCAACCGGCGTCACCGGTGCGCTGTCTGCATTTCCGCGTGGATGGACCCGTGGTGTATGAGTTGCTGCGGGCCTTCTGCGTGGACTGGGCGTTTGTCACGCGTGAGGCACTCGATCGCGATCCGTGGTTCCCCAGGCTCAGCGTGGCCGGCAATGTGGTTGTCCGCGGCGTACCCGATGGTCCCGACACCGATATCGAAAACATTCTCGAGCTCGTGCTGGGCGCGCTGTCGGCGGCCACGCACCATGTGCGCATCATCAGTCCCTACTTTCTGGTGGATGATGTAGTGCTGCGCGCGCTGCAGATTGCGGCGATGCGAGGAGTCACGGTGGATATCGTGATACCGTCGCGATCGAACTTGCCGGTGATGGATTGGGCCATGACACCGCAGTTTCGCTTTCTGCTCGAGAAAGGGTGTCGCATCTTTCGCTCGCCGCCACCGTTCGATCACAGCAAGGCCTTCACGGTGGACGGACAGTGGAGCCTGATCGGCTCCACGAACTGGGATACGCGCAGCTTCCTGCTCAATTTCGAATTCAACCTGGAGTGTTACGACAGCGCGCTCACCGCCGAGATTGAAGCGCTGATCGATGCGCGCATCGCGCAGTCGCGGCCAGTGAGTCTCAGTGAGATCAACACGCGCTCGCTGCCCGTTCGGCTGCGCGATGGTGTGGCGCGACTGGGCGCGCCATACCTGTAGCGGTCGCGCGCTATGGCTTGACGGTGATGCGCACGGGCTTCGAGACCAACTGTCGGCTGATCACTTTGTGATCGTAGTCGCCGAGTACCGCGCGCAGGGTGTACGTGCCGGGCGCGAGCGTGATGGTGGTCTCGATCTGACCGGCGCCGAAGTGGCGATGCAGCGAGTCGGCCGGAATCAAGACCCCGTCGGCCGGTGCATCGGCATTGATCAGCAGATGAAAGTGACCCGTGTTGCTGAGCTTCACCGTGGCCGGTGCCACACCGTAGTTGCGCAGCCCGAACTCCACCGTGAAGGTGGGTTTGACGACGGCGTTGTTCGCCGGTACCCGCAAATAGATCTCAGGCGCGGGCGGCGAGGCCTGCGCGCAGCCGGCGGAGGGAGCGGCCAGCGCGGCGAGCGCGAGCATCGACACGATGACTGAGCGAATCGTCATGAGAGTGCTGTTGAAGACAGAAGGGCATCGCGTTTCATGGTGTTCGGAAAGCTACCACGAAAGACAGAGCGCCCGCTACGATGGCTCGCAGCGGGCGCTCGTGACGTGCGGAGCGGATTACGGCTGAACCCGATGCGTCTTCTCGATAAAAACTTCGCGGCCTTTTCGCTCCAGCAGGTACACCACACCGTTCGGTCCGAACCCGGCAATACTGCGGCCCACAGGCACCTGAACCCGCTCCACCAACTCACCCTTGCGATTTACGATATCATAGGCGAGTCCCGTCGCAGGCCCGCTCATCCCCGCCGGCAGCATGCCCGCCGGAATCTGACTGCGGACGTTCGCCGGAATCATCGCCGACATCTGCGCGGCCAGCGTGGATGTGGTGGGGAGAATCCAGAGATTGCCGTCCTGATCGGCCAGCGTGCTGCCCGCCCGGATCGGCGGGAAATAGTCGGGCAGGAATTCGGCTTCCACCGGCTCAAACGCCGGACGGAAGCTCCCACGGCCGCCACCGCCGCCGGCCATCATCTGCTGCGCGCGCTCGGTGGCTTCCTTCGAGGCCGTCTTGAGCGAGTCGACCATCTTGGCTTTCTCGTCGTCGCTGATGCGCTTCCAATCGAACGGGAGCGGCGCGGAACGCTCGCGCGTCCCATCCGGCTTGATGAAATCCACGCGATAGTCGAGCACGCGCACCACGGCGACCGTGCCGTCAGACATGAGCGCCCAGTCGTCGTTCTGCGGCAGCGGATTCATTTTCACGCTGACCTGCGTGCCGCCGTCATCAGTGGCTTTCATTTCAAACTTCGGATTAGTCACGCGCATGAAGGCGACCGTATCGGTCTTGCGCGTGTCGAAGTTGGAACGAAGAATCGGGATGGAGTCGGGCAAATTGCGGTTGTTGAACGACCGTGTCCGACGCTCACCGTTCACGGTGATCTGTGCGCTGTTGCCCGAGGGAAACCGGTCTTCCTGCACCGCCGCGACCTGCCGACGAATTTCGGCCGCTGACGGCTGGCCTGCGGGAGGGGTTGCGGCCTGACCACCGCGTCCACTCGGTGCCGTTTGCACGCCCGCTGCGCCCGTTGGGGCCGCGCCGCCGCGTCCACCGCCACCCAATGGCATGTTGCCGCCGAAACCACCGCCCGCGCCACCCATGCCACCCATGCCACCGCCCATCCCGCCGAACTGTCCTCCGGCGTTGGTGCGGTAGATCAGTCGCCCCTCTGAATCGAAGGCGTTCGAGCCAAGGTTCGCGCTCGCCAGCGTGTTGAGATCCTGCGAACGTGGCGCCGACATCACACGCACCATTTCGCCCCGCGCGTTCAGCACGAGCAGCGAAAGCGTCGCGGGGTCAACGATGAGCGAAGAGTCACCGACATACGGCAGCAATCCCGCATTGCGCTGGCCATAGGGGATCGAGGCTCCGAACGTATCCGCTACCACTTTCACAACTTTCAGCGACGCGTCGTAGAGCACGACTTGTCGTTTCCCACCGTCGTTGACAAGCAGCGTGCCGTTGGGCAGCGCACGCAGCGTGTTCACGTTGCCCAGCGCCTGCTCCGTCCGCGCTTCGACCGGTCCGAGCTTGCGCACCGGGATCTGCGACGGCTTGGCGACCGCCGAATCGGCGGTGACATCCTGCGCCGCCAGAGGTGACGCCAGAGGTGACGCGAGAGGTGACGCGAGAAGCGCCACCGTAGCCATCGAGAAAACTGAAGAACGCATCATGGAAATAGGCTCAGAAAGAGAAATACTGTGACGGCGAGCAATTGGAGTGCGCTGGGTCATTCGCCGCGGCCTCCTCGGCCACCATCGCCACCGCCACCACCACCCATTCCACCACCACCCATTCCACCGCCACCGCCACCGCCAGCCGTGCCCGACCGAATCGCACGGAGCGAGCGCGCGTCCATGAACGCCGCCAGCTGCGGGGGCAAGTTCCGGTACTGCTCGGCCGACAACAACGATTTGATCTCCGGCACGATGCGCAGCAGCATGTCGACCGACTGCTCGCGCCCCTTGCGATACTTGTTGAACTCGAGGTCGTGATTGAATCGATCGGGGAGTGCCGCGAACTCACGCGCAATCGGCGCCCACACCGAATCACTCTTGAGCACATACCACCGGTTGAGCGTCGCGAGACTGTCGGCCTGCTTGCGCGTAAGGCGTAGTGTATCCGACTGTTGCAGAATCTGCGCCATTGGATTGATGAGCCCAGCGCCCACGGTGCCGCGCAACTGCTGTGCCGACGACTTGTTCCCTGGGCGCGTGCGCCCGCGGTCAAGCGTCTGCATGATCTGCTGACGTTCGCGCGTGGGGCCCACGTCGAACCGCAACACTGCCGTCACTGACACCGGCGAACGCTGCGCATTCTGCTGCGGACGGGTATTGCCGAAGCGCTCGTTCACTTCGTACGAATACTGCTTGGTGAGCGGATTAAAACCGCGCACGAAGAGCAACTGATCATCGGCGATGGGATTCTGACCCCAGCCCTGTAATCCATCCTGGCCATTGAGCAGGCGATCAAGCCCGCCCAACGGATTCTGAATCTGCAACGTGAGATTCGCGCGCTGCGGCAACCCCACCATGATCGAGTTGAAGTTGATGTTCAAGTTGCCACCCATGATCCACGGGCGCTGGCAGGAGTTGCGGGCGGCCAGCGTGCCCATCTGGGTTTGCAGGCACGCACGCGCTTCGCCCGTGGTGCTCGCGAGCAGCGACTGCATGCCAGCCGCAAGCGTCGCATCGGCTGTCGCTGCTGGATCGAAGACGAACGCGCGGTCGTTGGTGTAGCTGTCTCCGTTCACGTCGCCAGCTATGCGCGGCGTGTACGGCGTGCCTGAACGGAAGTTCATGCCGAAATTCACCGTCACGCGCTCAAAGAACTGCCGACTCAGGTTCAACTGAATCTGATGCCGCGAGAAACTGCCCGCGCCCCACTCCTTCTGCGTGGGGTCACCCGCCGTGCTCGAGAAGCCGTAAAACTGCTCGCGCACGTCGGAGAGCACATAGTTGCCGCTCCATTGGAACAAGGAGTTGAACGCGAGCGGGCGCAGCGAAACAGTCAGCTGCTTGCTTTCACTCGTGAGCCCCGACGTCTGCTGCGTGACGCGACCGTATTCGTCAACAATGCGCGCCTCACGCCAAGCGGTCTGCCCGGTTCTTGGCACAATCACGGCCGGCGACACAAACACCGGACGGCCGCCTTCATTGTCGAGCGTAAACTGCGACACACCGGGGAAATTGATGTCCAGATTGCCGGCCTGTGACATGTTGCGCGAGTACGTTGCGTCCACCGAGCTGACGAACCGGTTTCCGAGAATCGCGCCAGACCACTGAAGGTTGGAGCGCAGCGAACGTTGCGCCACAAAGTTGCGGTCGAACACCGTGACGTTCGGGTTACTGTTGGAGAAGACCGTACCCGTCGTCCCGTCGGCGCACGTGTTCGGAATGTTGGCAATGTCGATCTGATACTCGCTCCAGTTCGGCGAGGGCGTCGCCAAGCCAAGACAGGTGAGCTGTTGCAATCCACTCGCCAATCCCGTGTTGTCAATCGCACCCTGAATCAACTGCGTGTTGGGGGTGTTCTGGAACATGCCGATGCCGCCGCGCACGACCGCGCGCGGGGCGCGCACCATGCCCGGAATGAACGCCACCTGATCGGCCGTTCCGTATGTCCAGGAGAAACCAACGCGCGGGCTCACATAGAGGCGATTGGGTACCTGGGTGTTATTCAGGTTGAACGCTGACTCGAGCGCGGGATTCAGCGTCGGACCGTTCAGAAACCGGTTGCCGTCCACACGCAGGCCATACTGCACCTGCAGCGCGTCTACCGGACGCCACGCATCACCAAGCGACATCGCACCAACCACCTGACTCCCACTCCGGCGGCGCGGCGCCAACTGGCGCGTGTATGACGCGGGAACGCCGGTCTCGAGATCGGACAGCGAGTTAAACGAAAACGTACCGAGTTCGTTGGTGGTAAACTCGTTCCAGTAGCTCTGATAGCTGAATTCCGTGGTGAGCTTCACACGATGGCGGTTGTCGTCGCTGAAGACGGAGAGCGTGTTCACCAGCCCAACATTGGTGCCACCACTCTCAGTGTTCGAGTTCGGGCTTCCGCCAAAGGCGAGGTTGCGGACGCTGGCCGTCCCGTCTTCCAACTGCGAGTTTACGCGTACCGAGGCCGCCGGAAGAAACGAGTACGGATTGGCGTCGCTGTGATTCACGCTGGCGCCAAGTGACGTTTCCGTGAGCGCGCCAAACAGGCCCAGCAGGCCACTCTGGCGTAGCTGCATCGACCCGCTATACGAGAGCGTTTTGCCCTGACGCGTCGGTGTTGACAGACCGCCGCCGCCACCGGTCGGCTGCGTGCTGTTGAAACTCCCTGAGAACGTGGCCGAGTACGTGTTGCCGCGTGTTGAACTGAGCGGCGAGAAGTCGAAGCTACTCAGCAGACTCCCGCTGTTGCGGATGGTCTGACCGGGAAAGTTGGCAATGTTTGCGGGAACATTCTGCGCGCCGAGAATGTCGAGGAACCGCGCCACAGAATCACCGGCCACACCGGCCGTCACAAAGCCAAGCGGGTTGGTATTGAGCAACGTCTGCAGATCGTTCTGACGCCGATCGAACTGGAATGACCCGTTGTAGAACAAACGATCGAACGAAATCGGACCGGAGGCAGAGCCACCAAGGGAGATGTTCGTGGATTGCTGACCTGTAGCGATCGCCGCTCGATCCAGCCACTGCGTTTGCGGCGTCACGATGTTCGAACTCATATTCCGGCGCATAAAATTACTGCCCGCTCGGGTGCGGAGCGAAATTTGGGCACCGGAAAAACCGCCCCGCGCGACATCGTACGGCGAGGTATTGAACGACTGCGAGAGGTTGGCATCGCGCGGAACATTCGCATCGCCGAAGCCGAGGCCGTTGAGCTGCGTGTTGTTCTGATCGCCGCCCAGACCAAACACCGAGAACTGATCCGCACCGCCATCGGCGCCGGGGATCAGCTGCACACCGGGGATCGCTGCGGCCATGGCCACCAGGTCACCCATCTGTTCGGCCGAGAGCTGCGCGGCCGCCATTTCGGCGGTGAGGTCACGCTCGTTGCCGCTGACGTCTCCAATCGTGTCGCCGCGAGTGGCCGCGGCACGGGACGTCGTCGTGAGTGCGTCAAGGTTGAACGCCGCCGGCACCATGCGAGCATCGGCAATCAGGATTTCCTGGTCGGCCGTGCGCTTCACCTGATAGCGGCGCGGCGTGAGGCCGATGGCATTAAAGCTCACCCAGTAGTCGCCCTCGCCACCCGGGAACGAGATGGTATAACGACCATCGCGTCCTGACGTGACTCGGCGACTCACCTGGCCTTCGAGGGTGGTCGCGGTGACCGTCACGTTGGGAATACCATTGCCATCCGGGCTCGTAACGCGTCCGCGGATGATATCGACGCCCTGGGCGGATAGCGGTGACGCTAAGCCGAGGACGAGAAGCAGGGCCCCGAGGGCCAGAGATCGTAGAGTAGGCACGGACGATTGGACGAGGACGGTGGCTGGGCGTTAAGGCGGCTCGAAAGGAGTTCCGCTTCGCGCGTATGCAGAGACGCAGGACCCTCGCAAACCGTTGGGACTGCGTCAGTTCAGGCTTTTCGTCCCTGTCTATGTCCCCTTGTCCCAAACTGCGCGTCGCCTGAGATCTCCGACCCCACATGCAGTCCCGATTCGGTCTTCCGGCCGGCATACCGGATCAGAACGGCAACGGCGGTGCGCAGGCGGGTTCGAGGATGTTGTGCACCGGGCATCCAGCTTGGAGCACACGCTCTCCAGCCGAGGAAAAACACGGCGCCGCATGCGGACCCTCTAACGTGATCTCCGCACCCACCACCCGCAGCCAACTCCCTTCCGGCAGCCCCACAACGCGCGCCCCGGGGTTCAGCACGAGATACTCGGCCAATCGCTCGCGCCGCGTCTCCCCACGAAACCCGGGCGGATGGGCATCGGTGAAATGCGCGTTGATCTGGAAGTCGACGAGACCCAGCGCCTCAAAACCGGCTGGCGCAACAATCGGCATATCGTTCGTCGTGCCGATCGTGGGGCCGGACAGCACCGAGCCGGCGCTCCACCCTATATAGGGCACACCGGAGCGAACACGATCCCGGATCGCGCCGAGCAGTTGATGATACTGCAGGCGTTCGAGCAGCCGGAACGTGTTGCCACCGCCCACAACAATCGCATCGGCGCTTTGCACGGCACGCAATGGCGATGGATGATCGTGCACACTCTCTACCTGAATGCCCCATGCGCTGAACGCGCTGCACACCAGCGCGGCATAGTTGTCGAGCGAGATCGTCACGCCGGCGAACGGCACGAACAAAACACGATGCACACCGCCGAGTTGTGCGTGAATCGCCTCGCGCGTATGCCCGAGAAAGACACCGTCCGGATTGCGAGAGTTGGAGAACAGCAACAGCTGCCGCGCATTCATGAAACGGTGCGTTCGTGTGTGTGATGCAACAGGCAGCATGTGCGTGCGATACCGCACGCGCGGCCCAACTTCCGTGCCCGACTTAGGTGCCCCGACGTCCGCCGTTCTTGGCCTTGACGGGCTTGGGATCCTGCTGACGCGTGTTGGGCATGGGCGGACGTGCGCCAACCGGTGTGGACTTCGCGCCAAGCGGCGGACGCTTGCGGGAGAAATCGGGCACTGCAGTAGCGTGCTTTTTTGACATGCGTTTGTCCCGATCGGTTCGGCGGAATGTTTACGACGCCGTGGCCACGTCGTCGTCGTCTTCCGACGGCTCGCCCTCTTCACCCGGCATGCCGTCCTCAGCCTCTTCGGGGAGACCGGCCGCCTTCCGGCGCGCGCGCTCTTCCTTCTTGGCCTCCTTCTTGTTCTTGCGGTCCATCTCTTTCTTGCGTCGCTCGAAGTCGTAGTTGGGCTTCCGTGCCACGAGGTAACACTCCGTTCCGATGTCCGTGATTCAAGGCACCCGGACACCAACGTCCCAAGGCACCGCTCAGCCGCGTGTGCGAGCTATCCTTGGAAAGATAACGCACCCCGCCATCCTGTGCCGAACCGCCGCTGCGGTGCTACGAATCCGCAGCGATCGTCTCGAGCGCTTCCCACCGCGCGCCCAACGCCGCCAGGCGTGCGTCCACCGTCGCCAGCCGGTCGCGCGCCGCGCCCACCGACGACGCGTCACGCAGCGTGGCAGGATCGGCCAGTGTTTCATACAGCTGCGCACGTTCGGCCTCTGCGGCGTCAATCGTCGCGGGAAGCTCCGCCAGCTCCGCCTCTTCTTTGAACGACAGTTTTCGCTTGCGTGCCGGTTTGGCTTCCCTGGCCGGCGCGGCGGCGGGAACGGCGCGCCTGGACGCCGTGGGTGGCTCAACCGGTTGCGGCGCATGTTGGCGCACCCAATCACTGTAGCCGCCCACGAACTCGCGCACCACACCGCGTCCTTCAAACACCAGCGTGCTGGTCACGACCGCATCGAGAAACGCCCGGTCGTGGCTCACCAGCAGCAGCGTGCCATTGAACTCGAGCAACCGATCCTCAAGTAAATCGAGCGTTTCCACGTCGAGATCGTTGGTGGGTTCGTCGAGCACGAGCAAGTTGAACGAGCGCGTGAACAATCGGGCCAGCAGCAAGCGATTGCGCTCGCCACCCGAGAGCGCGCGCACCGGCGTACGCGCCCGATCCGGCGGAAACAGAAAATCCTGCAGCCACCCGCTGACGTGACGCTCCGCACCACCCACCGAAATGAACTCGGCACCATCCGCAATAGACGAGAACACGGTGGCGTCGGGGTCGAGCTGCTCCCGCAGCTGATCGAAGTAGGCCACTTCGAGATTCGTGCCCACACGCACCGTACCGGCTTGTGGTTCGAGCTCGCCGAGCAACAGCCGCAGCAGCGTGGTCTTGCCCACGCCGTTGGGTCCGATCAGCCCGATGCGATCGCCGCGCATGATGGTGGTGCTCACATCGCGGGCGATTACGTTCTCGCCGTGCGCGAAATGCACACCGCGCGCCTCGACCACCAGTCGGCCACTGCGATCAGCTTCCTGTACCTGCAGTCGCGCGGTGCCCAGGCGCTCGCGACGCACCGTGCGTTCCACGCGCATGGATTCGAGCGCACGAACGCGCCCTTCATTCCGGGTGCGACGAGCCTGAATGCCGGTGCGAATCCACGTTTCTTCCTCGGCGAGTTTACGATCGAACTCCGCCCACTCGCGCGCTTCGGCGTGCAGTGATGCTTCCTTGCGTTCGAGATACACGTCGTAGTCGGAGCCCCAGTCGGCCAGCTTGCCACGATCGAGCTCGACAATACGCGTGGCCACTTTGCGCAAAAACGCCCGGTCGTGCGTGACAAACATCAAGGTCACGCCGCGTTCCACGAGCCACGTTTCGAGCAGCTCGATCGCCGCGATATCGAGATGATTGGTGGGTTCGTCGAGCAACAGAATGTCCGGCTCCCGCACCAGCGCACGGGCGAGCAGTGTTTGCCGCTTGCGACCACCGGACGCGGCGTCGAACAACGCATCCGGATCGAGGCCGAGTCGCTCCAACACCGTGTTTACGCGATTGTTCACCGCCCAGGCATCGGCGGAGTCAATCGCGTGGTGCAATCGATCGAGCTCACGGAGCGCACGTTCGTTGGCGGTGTGGCTCAGTGCATGGCTGGCCTGATGATACTGCGCCAGTAATTCACCCAACGGGCCGAGTCCACTCGCGACAACGTCAAAGATCGTACCGTCGAGCTGATCAGGCACATCCTGCTGTAGTCGGGACACAGCCACCGTCCCCTGGCGGACGATCTCTCCCGTATCGGGCCGCAGCGTGCCATCCAGCAGCTGCAGCAGCGTGCTCTTGCCGGCCCCGTTGCGACCGAGCAGGCACACGCGGTCCCCGCGCTCGATGGCCAGGTCCGCGTGGTGCAACACTGGCGGTCCGCCAAACGCGATCGAGATGTCCTGGAGCGCAAGCAGAGCCATCGAATAGACAAGAAGGGGAAGCGACAGCACGATGCTGACGCCGTACCGAAGCACACGGGCGGGCACATCGACTCGCGAAAGAGCCGTCCTGCAAGATATCCTCAAGGCATGCTCAAACGACTGGCGTTGATCGCACTGCTGCTGACGACGGGGACCACGGGCCTGGTGGCGCAGCGTACCGCAAGCCCGCCTGCCGCCAGATCCACGGCGCTCGCGCCACTCAGCACCGCAGCGTTCGCGCGTACTGTTGGCGATCTGTCGGAGCCCGGCGGGTTTTTCGACACCGACAATCTGATCTCCAATGAGCGCAGCTACCTGCACGTGATGGGGACGCTCGACCGCTTGGGTGTGCGAGGCGGCGCGTATATCGGCGTTGGGCCCGACCAGAGTTTCTCCTATATCGCCCGCACGCGTTCCGAGATCGCGTTTCTGCTCGACATCCGGCGCGACAACTTGTTGCAGCATTTGCTCTTCAAGGCACTGTTCGCGCGGTCGCGCACGCGCGCGGAGTATCTGGCCCTCTGGCTCGGCCGGCCCGTGCCGACGAATTCGGTGCAACTCGCCGCGCGTTCGATCGGCGAGCTCGTGGCGCAGCTCGACGCGGCGCCGGTCACGCTCACCAGTCGAGCCTTCGCCAGCGATTCGATCCTCTCCGATGTGCAGCGTTTGGGCGTCGCACTGTCGGCGAACGATCTGGCGATCATCGCGCGCTTTCATGGCGACTTCATGCGCGACGGGCTGTCGCTGCGTTTTACGTCGATCGGACGGCCGCCGCGCGCGTACTATCCCACGTTGCGCGATCTCCTGCTGGAGACCGACCGCAGCGGGCGACTGGCGAGTTACCTGGGCAGCGAGGCCGACTTTCAGTATGTGAAGGAGCTGCAGCGACGCAACTTGGTAATCCCCGTCGTGGGCGATCTGGCCGGTGCCACGGCGCTGCGCGGTATCGGGCGCACCCTGCGTGCCATGGGACGCACCGTCAGCGTGCTGTATGTGTCGAACGCCGAAGACTACGTGCTGCGTGACGGCGGATTTGCGGCGTATGCGTCCAATGTGCAGTCACTCCCGCGCGCGCCGGTCGGCGTGATGATTCGGAGTTGGTTCGGCGGGCCCGGCACGCATCCACACGAGGTACCGGGCTACTTCAGTGTGCAACTGCTGCAGACGTTCGATGCGTTCCTCGCCACCCCACGTGATGGATCGTTGTGGTCGTATCGGGCTCTGGTGTTCTCGCCGCACGAGGCGCCCTGAGAGGCGCGTTCGCGCGCTGCACGCGCTACATCACCACGTAGGCTTCCATCGCGAAGTACTCGGCGAGTCCAAGGCGGTCCAATAGCGCGGCGGTCTCTTTGTTGCGCGCATCGACGCGCTGCCAGAACTCGCGGTCGTCCTGACCGGGGAACGGCGCCGAATCTTTCTGCGACTGGTGCTTGAAGATGGCCTGGATTTTCAGTCGCAGTTCATCCTGGGAGATGGGCACAAGCCACGTGGCCTCGGTCACCGGCCATTCCTGCCAGGCGCCACGATACAGCCACACCTCGGGACGCACGAACTGTGCGTCTTCAATGAGGAGTTCTTCGAGTGCGCGCTCGATCGCTTCCTTGCACATGCGGTGCGTACCGTGCGGATCGGAAAGATCGCCGGCCACGAAGATGAGATCCGGCGACTGTTCGCGCAGCAGTGCTTTCACAATGTTCACATCAGCGGCACCGATGGGATCCTTGCGCACCTGGCCCGTTTGGTAGAACGGCAGGTCGAGGAATCTGGCCGCGCCGCTCGACAGGCCAAGCGTTTCGATGCCCGAGACCGCTTCGGCTTCGCGAATGACACGCTTGATGTCCTGCACTTCATCGCTGTCCACATCACCCGCATGCTTGGTCGCGAGGAACTGCAGCACGCGTTCGCGCACCGCTTCGATGGCCGCGATATCCAGTTGCTGATCGCGCGCGAGACGCGCGAGAAAATCCACGTGACGCCGCACATCGTGATCGAACACGGCGATGTTGCCACTCGTCATGTAGGCCACGGTGATGTGGTTTTCATTCACGACCAACTTGCGCAGGATGCCGCCCATGGAGATGACATCGTCGTCGGGATGCGGCGAAAAGCAAATAATACGCTGGCCTTCCGGCAGCTTGGAACGGCCGCGGATTCGTGCGCCGAGGATGTTGAAAATGAGCCCGTTCACATCGCCAGCTGTGCCGTGCTGTGCCAGCAACGACGAGAGGTGATGCTCCGCATAGTCACGCTCGGTGAGCTTGAGAATTGCCTTGCCCGTGGTGCCTGACAGCCACACCACGGCGCGGAGCGTGACGGTAGGCGTCCAGACGACTGCATCGACCAGCCACGGTGTGGCAATACGCGTGAGCTCAGCGGCGGCGGCGTTGTCCACGTAGAACGTGGTCCCCGGATGGTTCTGGAGAAACGTCGCGGCCACATCGATGGCAATCGGGCCTTCGACCGAACGCTTGATGATCGCCGCCTTGTGTTCCCCCGTGGCCAGCAGCGCGATTTCACGCGCGGCGAGAATGGTGGCCACGCCCATCGTAATGGCTTCCCGCGGCACGTGCTCTTCGCCGAAAAAGTCAGCCGCCGCATCACGACGCGTGACCAGATCGAGCGCAATCATGCGCGTCCGACTGTCGGCGCCGGAACCCGGCTCGTTGAACCCGATGTGGCCGGTCTTGCCGATGCCGAGCAACTGAAAGTCGATCCCACCGGCGCGCTCGATCGCCGCCTCGTACTCTGCGACGTGTGCATCGAGGTGCTCGCGCGCAACTTCGCCGGACGGGAGATGTACATTTTCCGGTTTGATATCGATCTGCGTGAACAGATTTTCCCACATGTACCGGTGGTACGCATGCACATTATCGCGCGCCATCGGGTAGTACTCATCGAGATTGAACGTGATCACATGCGCGAAGGAGAGCCCTTCTTCCCGGTGCATGCGAATCAGCTCGCGGTACACACCGATGGGCGTGGAACCGGTAGCCAGCCCGAGCACGCACGGCACGCCTGCGGCCTCGCGTTCGCGCATCAGCCGGGCGATGCGAACGGCCACGAGACGAGCGATGTCATCGTGGTCCGGTACGACAACAACTGGAATGCGTTCGCGAGCGGTGGAGTGCATCGAATTAGTCACAAGCAACTCAATCGGGTGAACGGAGACAGCGGTCGGGTGCGCGTGTATCAGCGCGTTCCAAACATATAACCGTTGAGATACTGGATGGTGGATTCGTGCTCGGCCACCTGGAACGCCAGCAGGTCGCCGATCGTCACCACCCCATATACGGTCTGTTCGTCAGCGATCGGCAAATGACGGATCCGGCGCTTCGTCATGATGGCGCTGCACTCGTCGAGGCTGGTTTCCGGCACACAGGTCACGACAGCGGTGGTCTGCACCTCGGACACCAGCGTGGTTTTGGGGTTCCGACCGGCCACCACGACGCGCCGGAGAATGTCTCGCTCCGTGAAGACGCCCACGAGATTTTTGTCTGCGTCCACGACCAACAAGCCGCCCACGCTGCGG